>DATEIS010000572.1:0-11122 GCA_035278765.1 Pyrinomonadaceae bacterium
TGCAGGTCGATTTGGCCTTGAAAGAATGGGCAGAGTGGCTCGAACGAAATCACACACGACAAGAAATCGCGCAGGCTGGCTGAACTCTGCACTGGCGCTGATCGTCGTCTGTCTCACTATCTGTCTCATGGGGGCGCCCGCATGGAGTCAGTCAGGAAGACGGCAGGAACCCGGTAAAGGCGGTAAACCACCCACCGGACCAATCGCCGATCCAAACAGACCCGGCAATCCTTCTTCACCAAACCGTCCCTCAAAGAGTACGGGCGACGAAGTCGATGCTGACGACGTTGTAAAGATCAGCTCGAATCTCGTGCCGATTCCGGCGTCAGTTGTCGACAAACGTGGCAACGCAATCATCAATTTAAAGTTGGATGAGTTCGAGCTGCGCGTTGATGGTGAGCTGCGTCCGCTCAGTGATCTGACGCGTTCGGAAACGAGTGTTCGCCTCGCGATGCTTTTTGACAATAGCGGCAGTCTCGATCCGGCGCGTGAGTTTGAGAAACAGGCGGCGATTCGTTTCTTCAGAAAAGTGTTGCGTCCTAAAGACGAAGCCGCGATCTATTCAATTGAAACTGACAGTTATCTGGCGCAGCCTTTAACCAATAATGTTCTTCGTCTCGAGCAGACGATTGCGATGTTCGGCAAACCGCAAGGTGGCACATCTCTCTTCGACGCGATCATCGGCGCCGCTACTTATCTGCGACCTTATTCCGGGCGCAGAGTTATCGTCATCGTTTCTGATGGTATCGAAACAACGAGCCGTCACACCGATTTCGATTACGTGATGCAGCACGTGCTGGCAGACGATTGCCAGATCTACGTGGTCCAGACCGGACTGTATGAAGGAGCAAATCTGCGCGCGCTTGCAGCCGAACGTCGTATGGAACAGTTGTCGGGTCAAACCGGCGGCGCCGTTTATCTTCCCAAGACAACCGATCAGCTGGATGTCGCGTTCGATCAGATCGCGGCAGATTTGTCGCAGCAGTATGTATTGAGTTACTACCCCAGTGCCGATCTGCACGACGGACAGGCGCACAAAATAGAGTTGCGGGTGAAAGCGAGAAATGATGTTCGCGTCCGCTCGCGAAGGGTTTATTATGCTCCCAAGCCCCCGGCGTCAGCGAACTATTAGACGGGATTCATGGAGAAGCTGATCGAGCAATTTCTCGAACACCTGCGTTACGAACGCAATGTCAGCAGTCACACCTTACGAAATTATTCCAGCGACCTCGAACAGTTTCTCGATTTTCTCGCACCGGCGGATCCAAACACAGGGAAGAGAAGGACGCCCGAAGTCTCGGCGATCGATCATCTGACGATTCGCGAGTGGCTCGCATCACTTCACACGGCGCAAAAGAAGAAAGCCTCGATCGCGCGCAAGCTCGCGGCTCTGCGCACTTTCTTTCAGTTTCTCGTGCGCGAAGGTGTTCTGGAATTAAATCCGGCGAAGCTTGTCGCCACACCGAAGTTGGAAAAGAAACTGCCGAAGCATTTGTCGATCGAAGAGGCCGTCAGGTTTATCGAGTCTCCTGATCCTGAGACTGATCTGGGGAAACGCGATCGGGCGATGCTGGAGTTGATGTATGCGACAGGCGTGCGTGTCGCGGAGTTGACGACGCTGAATCTCCCGGACGTTGACTTTCGAAATCAGCTCGTGCGCGTGACTGGGAAGCGACGGAAGCAGCGAATCGTGCCGTTTGGCGATCCGGCGGGTGCGGCGATTAAAAACTATCTCGACGTGCGTGACAAGTTTCTTCTAAACGCTCCGATCTCGAAGCGGGACGAGGAAGCGCTGTTTTTGAATTACCAGGGAACGCGAATCACCACGCGTTCGGTCGGACGGATGGTTGAGAAGTACATTCGCATCTGCGCGGGCATGCACAACATTAGTCCTCACGCGCTGCGTCATTCCTTTGCCACCCATCTACTCGACAGTGGCGCGGACCTTCGCGACATACAGGAACTGCTGGGCCATGCGCGACTCTCGACCACGCAGGTTTATACACACGTTTCGATGGAGAAGTTGATCGAGGTCTACGACAAAGCGCATCCCAAAGCTTAATCCACAGATTACACAGATTAAAGCGTGGGTAGATCGTCTTCGCCGTTGGCGCTTTCAATTGCGGCCTGGCAGGCAGCGTCGTAGCGTGCAGTAGGTATGGCTTCGAGACGTCGTTCGTCGATCGGTTGACCGCAACGCGCACAGATGCCGTAGCTTCCTTCCTTCATGCGCAGCAACGCTTGATCGATATCAGCGACGACTTTCGAACTGCGTTCACCGAGACGCAAAGCGATCTCTTTGTTCAGATCCTGCACGGACAAATCCACACTGTCTTTGACGCCGTCGTCGTAAAGCTCAAGCGCAGCCGCCTGATCGGTGCGGATCTGTTCGGTGTTTAGGCGTAGTTCAATAAGAAGAAGATTGCGGAAATGCTTCAGTTTTTCAGCGTCCATCTAAGTTCCCGTGTTTGTGATGCGCGCCAGTATAGCAAAGACTTCAATCGCCAGCCGAGTTTGGAAGGGGTTCTGTGATTACGGGCTGAGGAGCTTTGGATCGCTTAGCACGCCATGCGAGCAGCCGGCGGATGGCGAGGGCCAATCCGGTTACAACCAAAACCGCCCCACCGGCGGAGACAAGCATCGCGATCGTTTGACCTGGAATTCCGAGAACTTCCCCCGTGTGTGCAAAGCGAAGTATCGATCTCAACTGACGCCCGCGTGTGTAAGTTGAGAATGGTTCCCAACGGACCACATTGTTTGTCGCACGATCCAAAACAAGTTGAGCGCGTTTTTGCGGCTGACCACCATTGCCGCGATCGATATTGAACGTCAGCGGTGCAGCGGCAGCGGTTGGCAACTGCATCGAGATGCTGCGCCAATCGCCAACTTGTTGTTCGGCGCGCGACCACGCTGAATTGAGATTGTCGGTTTGCGGGGTGTTCTCTTTGTTTGAAGCGTTTGCCGGCGCGGGTTGATTCGCACGCGGTGCGGGCGGCGTTTCGCCGACGATCCGGTACACGAGGTTTCCTGCCCACGTGTAAGAGATCACGACTGCTGAAAGCACCACGATGAAGAGCGGCACAGCTGACCAGAAACCGATCGTGTTGTGCCAGTTGAAGTCGCGTGCTTTCGAAGGCAGTCCACGACGAAACCACGTTACATTACGAACCGCTTTCAAGTTCCAACTTCGCGGCCACCACAAATAGAAACCGCTCGCCACTAGAAACAGAAATCCGAGATTCGAGGCGCCGGTGATCGCGCGTGCAACATTGCGATTGTCACCCTTGGCGCCGAGCCAGCGGTGCCAGTCAGTTACAACGCGAAAGAAGTTTCGAGTTTTTTGTGATCCTTCGCCGAGAATCGCGCCCGTGTACGGGTTCACGAAGATCGTCGTTTCACGTCCGAATGCGATCTCCGCCGGCGCTGATGGATCCGACTTCATCGTGACGGCTGTCGGTGTTGCGCCGCGTGATTCGCGCGCTTTGGTTATCAACATCTCAACTGGAAGATGTTGTGTTTCCGGAGTGGGAGGCGCTGAACGATAACCTCGCGTGTCGGCCCATGAAGTGATCTGCTTTTCGTAACTCAGGAGAACTCCCGTGACGCACATGATCAAGATCACGACTCCCGCGATTACACCTACCGGCAAATGACACCAAAAAATAATTTTGCGTAACTTCTTCATGATTAAACGTCGGCCCACCGCCGCAAAAGATTGTGATAAAGCGAAGTCAGTTCAACCACCGAAGGATGGTCTGGAACATCAGTTATCAGGCGTTGAATTGCGACGTCGAGATCGAAAAGCAATGAACGTTCACCGTCGTCGCGCACCATACTCTGGATCCAGAAGAACGAAGCCAAGCGCGCGCCGCGCGTCACCGGCCGCACATTGTGCAGACTCGAAGCCGGATAAAGAATCAGGTGACCCGCCGGCAGTTTTACTGAGTGAACGCCGTAGGTATCCTCAACTACAAGCTCACCGCCGTCGTACTCTTCAGGCTCGCTGAAGAATAGCGTCGCGGAAAGATCTGTGCGCACGCGGTGCGGCGTTCCTGTGACCTGTCGAATCGCGTTATCGACGTGATTACCAAACGACTGTCCATTCTGGTAACGATTGAACAGCGGCGGAAAAACTTTCAGCGGCAGCGCGGCGGCCATGAACAGGGGGTTCCTTTCGAGCGCCGCGAGAATCGTGTCGCCAAGCTGCTTTGAGTATTCGTGATCTTCCGGCAGTTGCAGGTTGTCTTTTGCGCGCGCCGACTGATGACCTGCCGTCGTGCGCCCGTCAATCCAATTGTCCGTTTCCAGCAATTTGCGACATGCAACAACCTGCTCGGAACTCAAGACCTCTGGAATCTGCAACAACATGCTAGAACCTGAAACTCGTGCTCAACATCGCGGCCCGTCCTGGACCAGGTACAATGTGACCGCCGCCGATGCGATCGAAATAAAACTTGTCAGTCAGATTGTAGAGATTCAGCTTCAGGTCCACGTGCTTCGAGATGGGATAAGAAGCCATCAGATCAAATGTCCAGTACGCATCGACAAACCTGGTATTGATTGTGTTGCCGAAACGACGATCCACAAATCGCGCGCCGCCCCCAAAATGAAAGCCCGACGGTAGACGATAGGTGGACCAGATGTTGAACGAGTTCGGCGGCGTGTTGACAAGCTCTTTGCCGATCTCACCTACCACATTTGAATCGACTGTCTGGCTGTCGAGGAATGTGTAGCCCGCGAGCACCTGCCACGCGCGCGTAAGATTTCCTTCGACGCTTAGCTCAACACCGTCGACTCGTTGTTTTCCTTCCAGGACCTGTGGCGGATCGCCTGGCAAGACACCGGGAGTGCGTGCGTTCTGTTTTTCGACACGGAAGAGCGCGCCACTCAACAACATGCGACCACCGAAGAAGTCCCACTTGCTGCCCGCTTCCATCGTGTAGGTCTTTTCAGGATCGATGACGGTGTTGGCGGTGTTGTAAGAGAGTCCTTCGAGCGAAGGATTGAGTGACGTCCCGTAAGACGCATAAATCGATCCCTGTGGCAGCGGCTTGAACACTGCGCCAGCGCGTACGCTGAGCATCCGATCGACACGCGAAACGGGAAGGCCGGTCGTTGTAATCCCATCGGCGTCAAAACGATCCCAACGGAGTCCGCCATTCAATTCCCACTTCTTGCCGAACTTCGCAGTGTCGAATAAGTAAGCCGCCTGCGAGTTTGCCGTGACGTCGCCAATAATCGGACTCTCGGTGATCACGCCAGGGAATACGTCGTCAGGATTCGGATTCAGCAGCGTGGTGAGCATGTTTGGCGCAGTGCGCGTCTTGCGTGTGTTGTTTTCGCGCGTAATGTTGAGACCGCTTACGAGTGCGTGTTCAACCTTGCCGGTCGAGAAGCGCGCGATGAAATCTGTTTGGTTGTCCCAAACCTCGTCTTCTGTTTGCCACGAACGCAGTTCACGATTGATCGCGGTTGAATTGTTGTTCGCGAAACGTGGTGGCGTCGCGATCGAGTCGCGGCTTGAGTTGGCGAAGCGGAGTTGATTCCGCAGCGATAAGTTGTCGTTAAAATCGTGTTCGAACTTTAGAGTTACCAGATCGGAGTTCAACTTTTCGAAGTCGCGATTTCGCAAACCGTAGAACGTATTGCGCGGCACAGGCGCCGGGCGATCGCGAAATTCAACGAGCGCATTGTTAGTCACAGGAACCCACGGAATTCCGTAGTCCGAGACGTTATCTTGTTTGAGCTTGTAGTAACTCGCAGTGAAGCGTGTCGGTTTGCCGAGTCCAAATGTAATCGAAGGCGCGACACCCCAGCGATCGAAGTTCACCACGTCGCGTCCCGCAACTCCGGAATGATGGGCCAACAGGTTAAGACGAAATGCGAGACTGTCGGCAAGTGGAATATTGATGTCGGCCGTTGCGCGGCGTGTGCGATCGGTGCCGAAGTCGAGTGTGCCGCCAAATGATTTTCTTAGACCGGGTGTTTTGTTTATTAAATTTATTGAACCGCCAGTGGAGCCACGGCCGGTGTAAACCGAGCCTGGTCCTTTAACCACTTCGACCTGTTCGAGATTGAAAGGATCGCGTGACTGCGGACTCAGATCTCGCACGCCGTCAATAAAGATATCGTTGCGAGCAGTGAAGCCGCGCAGCGTCAAATTATCCCCGGCCGGATTGCCGCCTTCGCCTGCAGTGATCGTCAGACCAGGGACATTCTTCAAAACATCGCGCAGCGTAGTTGCGCCTTGTTCTTCCATTGTCTCTTTGGAAATGACGTTGATTGTTTGCGGCGTGTCGAGCAGTGGTTCGGTGTACTTTGTGTTGGAGACCACGACTCTTGCTTCGTCTCTGACCTCGACCGATGACGTCCCCGCATGAATTTCCAGGATTACGGTTTTTCGATCGCTGAACCGGTAACTGATTCCCGTGTCGCGCAGGAGTTCGCGCAGGGCTTGTTCGGTAGTGTAGCGACCTTTAACGCCGGGGGAGGCAACTGAACGCATTCCGTCGTTAGGTATGATGACTTGTAGACCTGCGGTCTTCTGAAAAGCAACGAGGACCGATTCCAGTGTGCCTGCGGGAATATCGAACGAGGTTAGTTGCTGCGTTACGTTTGCAGCATCGTTGGCTCTGGCTTTTCCGAGTACGATGTTGTGACTATTGCGTGGGCAGTAAGCCACCAGCATTCCCATGGTACCGATGGCAACAATCCAATACCTTGGTCCTCGCCGCTTTCGGCTCTTCGATTTCACGGCATTCCTCCTGATGAAGTTGCGACTGGACTAGCTCGCGGGTAATGGTGCGAAAATGAAATCCGATTTCAATTTCAGAGGAGTGAGATTAATAGAGATGAGGGTTGTTGGTCAAGTCGAGGAATCGGTTGAAATCAGGAGAGCGGCGAGCAATGGAATCGTGAGCTCATGATGGCCGGTGATCGAGTAACCTCGGCCCGCTCCATTCTCGGTCGGACGACGGACTACATTCGTTAATGGACGGTAAGATTGAATGAAATCGAAATTCGCCGTGGTGATGTTTGTGAGTGAGTGGCCCAGGTTACGCACGAGCGTTACACACTTCAAAAAGACTTCCGGAAGGACGACTGCCGATCCGATGTTTAAGTAAACACCGCCGCCGTCCATTCGTCGCACTAACTCTGCAAGACAACGAAAGTCTGTGTGTGTGGTAGCGCCGAGCGCTGCGCCATCGAAGCTTGGATGAAAGTGTGCGATGTCACCGCCGATCGTGACGTGAACGGTGAAGGGGATTTTGGCTTCGTAAGCAGCACAGAGTAGTGAGTAGTCACGATGTTTCGGATTGCGTGCGACGAGAGTACGTCCGACTGCTTCACCCAAACCGATCTGATCTTTTGCGCCTTCGCTCGCGGCGGTATTGAGTAGCTGTGCGGTTTCTTCAGCTCCACCGAAAGCACCTTCTGACAATGTGGCGTCGACATCTTCCGAAGTTGAACCCACGGTGGCAATTTCCGAATCATGGACCAGCACCGATCCATTTGCCGCAATCGCCGAAACGTAGCCTCGCTTCATTAGATCGATAATCACCGGCGCAAGACCGGTCTTGATCACGTGACCACCAATACCCCAGATGATCGGCTTCTTGAGTTCGCGCGCACGTCGAACACGTTCCGCAATCTCGCGAATACTCTGTCCCCCCAGCACATTCGGCAGACTGGCCAGATAATCATTTAGAGTCGCATCGTCACTTATCGGTTTCGCAAAATCCTGCAAGTTAACTTTGCTCGGACGCGAGGCAAGCGGATATGTTTTGACTTTATCGAGCTCGAGGGGTTTCAGATCGTCGTACTTAGATGGCATCAATTTTAGCCACAGATTTTACGGATTGAGGACGGATTATATCAGGAAACACCGTTGCCGTTGCGGGTTAGACGGCCGTTAAGTAATGGGCGGAGGACGTGGCCGGTGTGGGAACGGCGGGAGCGGGCGACTTCTTCGGGTGTGCCGGCGGCGACGACGCGGCCGCCGTGTTCGCCGCCTTCCGGACCGAGATCGATGATGTAGTCGGCGGATTTGATGACGTCGAGATTGTGTTCGATGACGAGCACTGTGTTTCCGAGTGAAACCAATCGCTGCAGAACGTCGAGCAGTTTGTGTACGTCTGCGAAGTGCAGTCCGGTAGTTGGTTCGTCGAGGATGTAAATGGTCCTGCCGGTAGCACGTTTTGAAAGCTCTTTCGCGAGTTTGATGCGTTGTGCTTCGCCGCCAGACAACGTCGTTGCTGATTGACCGAGCTTGATGTAACCGAGGCCGACGTCGAGCAGTGTTTGCAGTTTCTGATTAATTTGCGGAATGTTTTCCAGCAGTTGATGGGCTTCCTCGACGGTCGTGTCGAGCAAGTCTGCGATTGACTTGCCTTTGTACTTCACGGCCATCGTCTCGCGGTTGTAGCGCGCACCACGACACACATCACACAGCACGTAAACATCGGGAAGAAAGTTCATCTCGATGCGTTTCATGCCGTCGCCTTCGCACGCTTCACAGCGCCCACCTTTAACGTTGAAAGAAAAGCGACCGGGTTTATAACCGCGTTCACGCGACTCAGGCAGCATCGCGTAGAGCTCACGCAACGGCGTGAACAAGCCGGTGTAAGTTGCGGGATTGGACCGCGGAGTGCGCCCGATCGGCGACTGATCGATCTCGATAACTTTGTCGACGTGTTCGAGACCTTCGATAGCTTTATATGGTCCAGGTTCGGTCAATGAGCCGTAAAGATGCTGCGCGAGTGCGTAATAGAGAATGTCTTCGACGAGCGTTGATTTACCGGAACCGGAAACTCCAGTCACGACAGTTAACAGACCAAGGGGAAACGAGACGTCGATCTCTTTCAGATTGTTCGCGTATGCGCCGGTGATCGTCAGGGACTTTCCGTTTGGCGCCCTTCGTTCCGCCGGCACTTCAATCTTTCTTGCTCCACGAATGTATAACCCAGTGATCGAATCAGGATTGTCCGCCACATCAGCCGCCGTTCCGACAGCGACAACTTTTCCTCCATGCGCGCCGGCGCCTGGACCAAGGTCGACAACGTAATCAGCGCGTCTAATGGTTTCCTCATCATGTTCGACTACGAGGACCGTATTGCCGAGATCGCGAAGCGCTGACAATGTTTCGAGAAGCTTCTGATTGTCTCGTGGGTGAAGCCCGATCGAGGGTTCGTCCAGCACATACAGAACGCCACGCAACTGCGAACCAATCTGCGTTGCAAGCCGGATGCGTTGACCTTCACCGCCCGATAGTGTTGCCGACGATCGATCGAGCGTCAGATAACCCAGACCGACAGTTTTTAAGAAACGCAGACGGCTTTTGATCTCTCTTAAAATGGAACCGGCAATTTGTTCTTCGCGGGCGTTGAGTCGAATCTGCTCAAACGCTTCGACCGAATCTTCGATCGGCAGCGAGGTATATTCAGCAATACCACGTCCACCCACCTGAACCGACAACGAATCAGACCTTAAACGTCGTCCATTGCATTCGCTACAGACCGTCGGTGAAACAAGCTCCTCGAGTGCGATTCTGATCTTTTCCGACGCCGCTTCACTCAGACGTTCCTGAAGCCACTTGAGCGCGCCTTTCCATTCGTTCTGGTAGCTATAAAGCCCTTGATTAAAAGTGATCTTGCCGGTGACTCCATTCAAAAAACCTTCACGCACTTCTTTCGGCAAGTCGGCAAAGGGCGTCTTTGGATCAGCGTTGAAGTGTTTGCAGACGGCGAGCAATGCACTGCGGAGATAAGCCGAGCCCTGTTTGTCGGCTGTGCCCATGTATCCGAGTTTCTCCGGCGTCTGTCTGGAGTCGGAGATCAGTTTCAGGGCATCGATCTCCATCACTGTTCCGAGACCATGACAGCGTTTGCACGCGCCGTAAGCGGAGTTAAAAGAGAACGATCTGGGCTCGAGTGGTGGAACGTTTATGCCGCAGTTCACACAAGCCATGCGCTCCGAATAAAGCTTCTCTTCGCCGTCGACAATCGAGATAAGCACGGCGCCGCCGGTGAGCTTTAACGCGGTTCGAATCGAATCAGTCAGTCGCTCGCGAATGCCAGTCTTAATCAACAGGCGGTCTACAACCGCTTCAATCGTATGATTTCTGCGCTTGTCGAGACGAATCTCTTCGTCGAGCGACAACAACTCGCCATCGACACGCGCTCGGAGAAAGCCTTCCTTCGCGAGTTTTTCCAGTTCCTTCTTAAACTCACCTTTGCGACCGCGGACGATTGGCGCGAGCACCATCACACGTTCGCCTTCCGGCAGCGCGAGTACGTTCTGAACAATCTGATCGACGCTCTGTCGTGTGATTGCCGCGCCGCAAATGTGGCAATGCGGCACGCCGATCGACGAGAACAGCAGACGCATATAGTCGTAGATCTCTGTTACTGTCCCGACAGTTGAGCGTGGACTACGCGAGACCGTCTTCTGTTCGATCGAAATTGCGGGCGACAGGCCGTCAACTGAATCGACATCGGGTTTTTCCAGTTGATCCAGGAACTGGCGTGCATAAGCCGAAAGCGACTCGACGTAGCGCCGCTGGCCTTCGGCGTAGATTGTGTCAAAAGCGAGCGAAGATTTGCCGGAGCCGGACAGACCAGTGATTACGGTGAAGCGATCGCGAGGGATGTCGACGTTGATGTTCTTAAGGTTGTGTTGGCGTGCGCCCCTAACACTGATGCGATCAATGGCCATAGCGAAAACCCGTCATTGTAGCGGACGGATTTTCGCGCGGCAAGTTAAGCTCAGATTAAACCGATCTTCAAGAACGATCCGCGCAGATCTGATTGTGAAATCCGTATTATCTGTGGCTAGAAGTTGAAGCGCATTCCTAATTCCATACGGCGCGGAGACTGTGCCGAGGTGGCCTGGCCGAAGAAGGGCGAGGTTTGGACACCCGAAAACGCGCCCAGATTTGCATGATTCAGGAGATTAAAAGCCTGTGCGTAGAATTCGAGCCGGTATTTCTTGGTAGCGCCCATTCCGATTGAAGGTGGCGCGGCGCCGTCGCCGCCCCCGATGCGGACCATCCTGACCTGCGGCCCGCCCGTCTGCGTTTGCTCCGGTCCGAAATCTTTGCCCCAACTCAAACGCGAACCGATTT
>DATEIS010000573.1:0-5648 GCA_035278765.1 Pyrinomonadaceae bacterium
GCGGCGCGTGCGGAGCTTCAATGCGCGATTATTGTTCCGGCAGGGCAAGTGAGTCATGCCAAGCTGGCGCAGGCGTTGGACTACGGCGCCAAGGTTTTTGAGATTGATGGAAACTTCGATGCGTCGATGAACGTGATTCGCGAGTTGGCCGAAGATGAGTCGATCTATCTCGTCAACTCGATCAATCCGTTTCGTATTGAAGGGCAGAAGACAGTTGCGTTCGAACTTGCCGAACAGCTCGAGTGGCGTGTGCCGGATCATCTCGTGTTGCCGGGAGGAAATCTTGGTAACAGTTCGGCGTTTGGAAAAGGTTTCCGTGAGCTGCTCAGCAGTGGCTTGATTGACCGGCAACCGAAGATCACCGTCATTCAGGCTGAAGGCGCCGCGCCGTTTGCCCGTTTTTATTCAGACGAGGAACACAAGGAGTTTGTAAACGAAGAGCATCCGAAGACGCTCGCGTCGGCGATCAAGATTGGGGCGCCTGTTTCGTGGCAGAAGGCGTGGCGCGCAGTGCATGAGACCGGCGGGAGCGTGATCACGGTAACCGAGCAGGAGATTGCAGACGCGAAGGCCGTCATCGGACGTGATGGGATTGGTTGCGAGCCGGCGTCAGCGACGACGGTTGCTGGCATTCGCAAGCTTGGGTTCAAAGAGAACGAAACGGTCGTGGCAGTGTTGACGGGACATGTGTTGAAAGACACAGATTACGTGATCAAGTATCACAATCAATCGTTAACAGATCCGGACGGCCGAAAGCTCGAAAGTCAATTTGCGAATGCTCCGATTCGTGTTGGTGCCTCGGCGGATGCGATTCGGAAATTATTGTGAGCCACTGATGAACGCGGATAAACGCAGATCTGCATTTGAGGTTCGTGTTCCGGGGTCGACGTCGAACCTGGGTTCGGGATTTGATTGCTTTGGTCTTGCGCTGAGGCTTTATTTGACTGTTAGCGCCACGGCCGTTCCGGATGCGACTGAGCCTTGTCGGGTTACGACGACCGGGGCGAAGGAGAACGAGGCGTTGCCTCGAAACGCCGTCAACCTGATCTATCGTGCGATGTCTTTTGCCTCACGAAGCGAAGGAGCGTCACTGCCGCCGGTCGAACTAATTGCGCACAACGAGATACCACTGGCGAGCGGTTTGGGCAGCAGCGCGGCTGCAATCGTCGCGGGTATTAAGCTGGCAGGTCTGATCGTAGGCACGGAGATCTCGGACCAGGCGATTCTGAATTACGCCACCGAGTTTGAAGGACACCCGGACAACGTCGCCGCATCGTTGCACGGAGGATTTATCGCAAGCTGCATCGCCGCCGACAAAAACGTGCTTTCCGCAAAGTTTGATTGGCCCTCGAAGATTCGAGTCGTCGTAGTTTCACCTCATTCACAACTCCCGACACACGTCGCGCGCGCCGCGCTTCAGCGAACTGTCAGCCGCGTTGACGCTGTTTTCAACCTGCAGCGAGCGGCACTTTTCGTGGGTGCGATTGCGCAAGGACGTCACGACATTCTCTGGGAAGCGATGCGCGACCGACTGCACCAACCACAACGCGAATCACTCGTGCCCGGACTCGCCGCCGCGCTCGCACTGCCGCGCATGCCCGGTCTGCTCGGCGTCGCACTGAGCGGCGCTGGTCCAAGTATCGTTGCTCTGGTTGAAAGTAATGAGGAAGAGATTGGCCAGCGTATCGCGAAGTGTTTCAAAGTAGAGTCAACCGTTAGAACCCTCGATGTCGACAACGAAGGATGCCGCATTAACTAAGTCGCTTCATCACCCAAAACACCGGATAACTCACCGCCAACAACACAAGCGCATAAACACTGTTCTTTGTATCGGCACGAATCGCTCCCGCAAGAAACAACACAGAGCCAATCAGCGCGAGCGCCGGCGTTACCGGATAACCCCACGCGCGATACGGACGTGGCTTATCCGGTTCGCGATGTCGCAGCACAAAGAGCGAGACAAACGAGAGGATGTAGTTAACCACAAAGAAGAACGCGAGCACTGTGATGACAGTCTCGAATTTCTCACCGAAGACGATGAACAACAATGCAACGACGGCGCTGAGAAACAGCGAGAAAGCCGGAGTGCCGCCTTCATTAACCACCGCCGCTTTCTTCATGAACAAGCCATCGCGGCTCATCGCGAACACAACCCGGGTCGCCATCAGGTGCAGTGCGTTGATGCCGCTCAGCATCGACACGATCGTGAGACAGCGAAAGATCGTGTCGCCGTAACGGCCAAAGATCACTGTCGCTGCTTCACCCGCGGCAAACTCCTTTCCCGCGATCTGAGATATCGGCAACACGTAAAGCAATGCGATGTTTACCAGCAAATAGATCGCCGCAATCGCGAGTACACCACCGAAGAGCGCGCGTGGAATGTCCCGCCCGGGATTCTCAACTTCTTCAGAGAAATAGATCACGCCCGCCCAGCCGTCGTACGTGTAAATTGCTGCTTGAAGCGAAAGGACGATGGCCGTCAGGGTGATGACTGGCGCTGCTGATGCTTGTGTACTTGTTAATGAACCCTCCCCGCCGAAGATGAACGCGGCAACGATCAACGCAAGGAAGGCGAGCGCTTTCAGCAAGCTCGTGATGTTTTGAATGTTGCTGCCCCAAACAATCCCACGCCACTGAAACAACGCAAAGACGATGGCAACTCCTGCTGCGATCGCCACGGCTTTTCCATCGAGTGCGGGAAAGAGCGCAACGGCAAAAGTTCCGATGACGAGCGACACAGCCGCGGTCGAACCGCACGATGAAATCCAGTCGCTCCAGCCGACGATGAAGCCCGCATATTCACCGAGCGCATAACGGGAAAACACGTACTGACCACCTGAACGCGGCAACATCGTCCCGAGCTCGGCTATTGAGATAGCACCGAGGAACGCGTAAACAGCTGCGGCAATCCAGATGAGCAGGAAAGGTGTCGGTGCAGGTAATTGCTCAGCGATCGATCCCGGCGCACGAAAAATCCCCGCGCCGATCGTATTGCCGATGATGACGGCGAGACCAAACCCCACTCCGAGTACGCGCAGCAGGTGGCCTTGAGTTTTCATCCTTTAATCGAAGTTTTAGCCACGGATGAACACGGATAACACAGATCAGAAATCAGTAAAACTGATCCGTGTCATCCGTGTTCATCTGTGGCTAAACTACTCACGTCTCGGTGTAGTAACCGATGGAACAAATGCTCACCCGCCTCGCGTCTCACTGACAACCGCCCGGCGTGATACGCGCGCGAGCCCAACCCGCGCTGCACTGACTTGCAAATCGCCACGTCTTCATCCTGGATGCGCTGGCCCACCGCGACACTCGCGCGATTCCGCTCACGCGCCTCTTCGCTCATCACATCGGGAAAATAAAAGTCAAAAATCACTTCCGTCTGGTCCACACCGCGCGGTATGACGAGATTCGTATCCATCACGCCGTCGTACCAGTTAACCATGAAGTTTGGATAAATCCAGTAATAGAGCGCACGGTCACCTTTTCTCACTGCACCGGTCTGTGCTTCAGCACCGTCAGTCACGATCGGGCTCCACTGCAAACAATGGTGCTCGCCGTTCTCGATCATGTACTTGTTGTAATCGAGCACGCTGTCGAGACCTTTGTGCAGATACGGCACGTGATAACCACCGTCAAGATAGTTATCGACAAACACCTTCCAGTTGCAGTCAAACTGATAATGACGGCGTTCAAACCAATGCAGATCTTTTAGCTGCAACGGGCTTATTTGCGCGAGCAGTTCATCGCCAAGAAACTCTTCCAGTGACTCCGGCATATTCTGAACTGTCTTAACAAACACCCAGTTTTCCCACTCCGCAATCTCCAGCGACACGAGTCCATTCTTTGCGCGGTCAAAATCGCAGACGCCGGAAAAATCCGGAGTGCCTTTCAGTTCACCTTCGAGCGAGTAGGTCCAACCGTGATACGGACAACGAAGCTGCGCGGCTTTTCCTTCGGGCTCAGTCATCACCGCCGCCGCATGATGACGGCAAACGTTGAAGAATCCGCGCAACACGCCATCGCTTCCACGCACGATCACGATTGGTTCACCGGCAATATCTGTCGTGACGTACCGGCCGGGTTCAGACACCTGATCTGCGCGCGCCGCAAGTTGCCACGATTGTGAGAAGACGGTTTCGAGTTCGAGTTGATAGAAATCTTTGTCGGTGTACCACGAAGAAGGAATCGTCGACGCTCGTTCGAGCGCCAGGTTTGGATCGTATTGACTAACGATCTCACGGAGGATCTCACGCAATTGTGCGTTCATACGACGGGCGTGGCCGTTTTCCGTTTCGGATTGAAGAAAGGTGTTTTCGCTACTGTCGCGCGTACTTGATGGCGAACGGCTTCGACTGTGATCTCAAACTGCAAGCGCGTGCCCGGACGAGTGTACTCTCGTCTGACAGTCGCAAGCGCAATCATTTGCTTCAACGTCGGCGACCACGTGGTCGTTGTCGCTTTGCCAACCTGGATGCCTTCCTTGAACACGGGCACGGCGACACGCGATGCGATCGGTGAAACTGCCGGTGGCAGTCCGACGGCTTCGTAGAGACTCTCAACCTGTGGCCAGTCGATCTCGAGACCAACAATCTCACGCGCATGCCCGCGCTTCTGTTCTTCGATCAATGCCGCCTGGCCCACAAAGCGATTCTTATCTAAATTCACAAGCCGCCCGAGTCCCATTTCATACGGCGAGTAGCGTTGCTCGTCAACGAGGGCTTTCTTGCTGCTGTTGAAATCGACGTCGATCAGCAATAACCCAGCCTCGACGCGCGCGACGTCGAGCGCCAGCATCCCCGCGGGATGAATATCAAACGCACGCCCGTTCTCCATCAGCGCATCCCAAACTTTGACAGCCTTGTCAGACGCGATCCAGATCTCGTAACCGAGATCGCCCGTGTAACCGGTGCGCGAAATCTCGACGGGCACACCCGCAATCGTTCCCTTCGTCACGCGAAAGTATTTGAGGTTCGCGATGTCGGCATCCTGCACGAGACTCTTAAGCAATCGACCCGAAGTTGGTCCCTGCAAAGCGAGCGCGGAAACGCTTTCGGAAATGTCTTCAATCTGCACATCCATGCCCGCGGCGTTTTGAGTGAACCAACGCAGACTCGGATCGGCAGCGGTCCAGCGATACGTATTTTCTTCGAGACGTGAAACGGTGCCGTCGTCGATCACTTTGCCGCGCTCGTCACACCACGGCGTATAGACCACCTGGCCCACCGTCACCTTTCGCATGTCGCGAGTGATGATGCGATCGACAAGCCGCGTGGCGTCCTTGCCGGTCAGCCGGTATTTGTACAACGGCGAGATGTCGATCAACGCAGCAGCATTGCGAATCGCGTTGTACTCGTGTTCGTGATGCGGTTCGTAAGAACTGACCGCGTAGTAACCAGACCACTCGCGATAGCTAAGACTTTCGCAGAGCGAGAATGTTCGTTCGTGAAAAGCGGTTCCAATCGGCATTATTTTTAGCCACAGATGAACGCGGATAATCGCAGATTTGTCAGGGCGAGCGATTATAAGTATCCTAACGCATTTGCGGCAAGACACCTTCTTCCGAATCACAAACGTATGAATAGCAAATACGACGTCGTCGTAATCGGTGGCGGTCACAACGGTCTGGTGAATGCGGCTTATCT
>DATEIS010000574.1:0-6994 GCA_035278765.1 Pyrinomonadaceae bacterium
ATCCGCCGGCAACACAAACGCGGGCAGCGAAGTTGAAAGAAATGTCGTGCGGTTCTGACGTGTGTAATCAGCAGTCGCGAAGAAGAACGTGCGATCCTTGACGATTGGACCACCGATGGTGCCGGAGTACTGCTGGAGTGCGTCGGGAATGTCGACTGGGTTGATCGCCTGTAGCGTAGACGGAACAACGCAGGTCGGAACTGACGGCGGGCAGAAGCCGTCGGTTGAAAATGTCTCAGCCTGCCAGTCACCGGGGCGAATCAAAAAAAGTCCTTCGCCGTGAACGCCGTTTGTTCCTGACTTGGTAACGATGTTCAAAGCTGGTCCAGCAGTCCAGCCGTATTCAGCCGAGAATGCGTTCGAGATAACCGCCATCTCCTGAATTGCTCCGATCGGGATCGTAGCGACCGATGTCTGGCGTCCCCAACCTTCATCGTTGTTTGCGCCGTCGAGAGTGACGGTCGTGGTGCGACGCGAACCAGCGCCGGTGATGAAGTAGACCTGGTTGACGAAAAGATCCCCCGTGCCCTTGCCCTGTCGAAACGCCGAGTTAAGCAACGGCAGCGCTGATGTTTTACGACCGAGGATCGGCGTCTCGTCGATCTGCTGGCTCGGAAGCGGCAGACCGATCTGCGGATCGGCGCGCACGCCTTCTGCGGTGCCGTAAACGGTGACTTCGGCGTTTTGTGATCCGGCCTGTAGCGTTAGCTTGATAGTTGCAGTCTCACCTGATCGCAGGGTTAGGCCTTCGCGTTCTTCGTTACCAAAACCGTCGCGAGAGACTGTCACCTTGTACGTGCCTGTCAATGAGAGTGCCGCAAAGGTAGTAGTGCCATCATCGCCGGAGATGGCTTCGCGTGAAGCGCCGGTGGCAGTGTTCACCACCGTGACCCTCGCGTCTCGTATCACCGCGCCGGTTTGATCGTTGACAACAACCATCATCGTTGCGGTGTTTGGCGATTGGGCTACGGCTGAGACGCAGATGAAAACACACAGAATAACAGCTGGAAAAAAGGAATATTTGGATGTCATTTGATCACCTGGAGGTATAGGAATTCCGACCAGGAGGATTCTGAGGCTAAAACGTAATTACTACCACCACGCGTAGCCGCGCATATTATCCACGTACTATTCTTTGGTTAACCAATCTACTAACACCCAGAGCTGGTTAACCCCGATCCAGTTCCCGTACGCGTCCCAACTAAGTCCTACCTCACAAAAATCAGAGAAACGTTTTGGGCCATCTCCACATTATTCGTTAGCAGTATGTGGTTGCTTGCGATCAACTGCTCTGAAGACTCGCTTTAGAGTCTTGAAAATCTGCGTTATGCGCTTGCCGCTGATAGGAGAATAATATGGCGAACTTTCCAGCTCACGTCACGAACGAAATATCGTTCGATGGAGTAATCAAGAAGGGTGACCGCGGCGCCAAAGTACGTCGGGTACAGGAGTGGCTCACACTCAACAAATTTGCCACCAGCATCGATGGCGACTTTGGTGATGCAACCAAAACCTGCGTGATCAACTTTCAGAGATCAAAAGGACTATCGGAAACCGGCAATGTCAATCAGGAAACCTGGGAACCCCTGATCGCATCGCTTAACAAGGCACTCGCGCCCATCGAATTTGGCGCCAACACAAAGCTTTCGGACGCGATCCTGCGAGTTGCGAAGCAGCACCTCGCTCAGCATCCGGTTGAAGTGGGCGGTCAAAATCGTGGTCCGTGGGTAAGAACGTATATGAGCGGACATCAAGGTCCGGAATGGCTATGGTGTGCCGGTTTCGTAACCTTTGTTATGAAACAGGCTTGCATGCTGCTCAACCGGCAGATGCCCATCGAGGGTTCCTTCTCTTGTGACTCGTTAGCTCACCAGGGCAAAGAAGCTGGTCTGTTTGTTAAAGACTCACAGATGCAGAACGGAAGTGTTACCTGGCAAGAGTTGGGTGCGGCTCAAGTATTTCTTGTTCGCAGAACTTCTACTGACTGGGTACACACGGGATTCAGCTTTGACGGCGAGGACACTGTGTTTTCCACCATCGAAGGCAACACGGATCGAGATGGAAGCTCGAACGGTTTCGAGGTGACAAAGAAAACACGGTCCGTTCCCAAGAAAGACTTTATCCGATTGTCGTGAGGGCGTAACCGGTTCTCTGTGTCTCTGTTCGAGTAAGTAATGACCACAGAGACACAGAGAACACATAGGTTGCACACTTGCTTCGGCTGCACACCGATCAGGGAACCGAATTTCTTAGTCAGCCGCTCAACTGTCAGCACTGTGCCTTTTGGTGTCTAAAACTCGTAACGATAGCGAACCGTCACGCCGCGTCCTGCACCGTCGATGCCCCAACTGATGCCGCGATACGACTTGTCGAAGATGTTTTCGAAATCGACAAAGACTTCCGACTTCTCACCAAACTTGACCGCACCGCGAACGCCAACCAGTCCATAACCCGGAAGATACGGGAAGAACGGCACGAGCGTGTTGTTGTCGACGACGCGAACGCCGTTGATGGTCGCGCCAATCGGCAAGAGACGGTTCTGAACCTGCGTCAGATTTTCACCCGTCGCGATCAGAGTTCCTCCGGCATTGCCACAGCCCGCGGCGGGAACAGTCGTGAGTCCACGCACACAGGCACCGCGACGGAAGAAGTTCTGAATGTTTGCACGTGAACGCGACGCGCCGGTCCGGCGATCGTTGAGATCGAGTTGCGACAAACGATTCTGACGCCCGGTCATCGTCGAGTAGCCTTCGATGTAAAAGCGCGCCTGCGGTTGATAACGCAAACTGACGAACCCAGTCGCAGGGGGAATGCCACCTTCGACTTCCGGCGGCAACCCATTCAGCAGGCTGTACGCGCGGATGGAGGTGAAGTTACCAGCACCGCTTATTCGATCAGTAAAACGCGCGCGGCCATTCAACTCGAGACCGTTCAAACGAGCATCGTCGAAGTTAACGCGCACCAGCACGGGAGTAGTGGGTGCTGCTGCAACGAATACAAAACCGTTCGAGTTCTGCGAAGTGATTTGATCGCTGCCAAGAAACGTACCGGTCGCACCGGGCGGTAGTGCAAGTGGTACATCGAAGTAGACTTCGCTGAGCTTCGTGCTAAAGCCAGTGACCTCGCCGGCAAAACGCCGGCTCGAATAGCGGAAACTCAGATCAAAGCTATCGCTGTATTCCGGTTCGAGACGAGAGACGGGAATGCCTGTAGTACCGATGGATCCACCGCGAGCGGCAGCGGTTCCGGCATCCACCTCAAACCCGACGCCGGTTAGACCAAGAATGCCGAGATCCGTGGCGTTGGGAGCACGAAAACCGCGCGTGTACTTCCCGGCGATATCGAAGCCTCCCGTCACGTTGACCACGGCTCCGATGCGTCCGGAGAAGGCGCCAAAGCGCGCGCTATCATCCGGAAACAACGGCCTTCCGTCCGGACCAAGTGCTGCATTGCTGGCGCGCGATCGATACGAAGCCACGCTGTAACGCACCGCGCCGTTTATCTGCAATCGATTGGGAATCGCGGTGAAATTGTTCTGCACAAAAAAGCCGTAAGTAAGATAATGTGCACCATCCGGAACTCTCGGGCGTGAGGCGGAAAAACGTCTGGTGACTGGATCAAAAGTATGCGCGGGAGCGTTGATCGTGTCGCGATAGACATCGGAACCGAAGAGGAAAGTGTTGCGCTCGCCGATCTGCTTGTCGAGATAGAAATTGAAACCTATGACGTTCGTTCGTTCGCGTTGATTTGTAATCGCGCCGACGGGATTTCCGTTACCACCCTGGTTGATTCTTTCTTCGCGCTGGCCGTTGTAAGAAAACGTGAATGAGCCGTTATCGAAGATCCAGAGATTCTGACGGACGAGCCGAGTGTAGAAAGTGTCGGTCATCAAGTTACGCAAGTCGGCGATGTTGTTGCCGTCGCCGCCGAGCAACTGATCGTAGCGCTTGCCATTGTCCTGCTGGTTGCGCGCGTAACTGAAAAGAAGCTGCGTGTTGTCGTCGAGATTGAAATTTGCTCGCGCGAGAGTGCCGTATTGAGTGAAGCCTGTGTCGGGAAGTCGCGTGCCAAAGACGTTTGAAGGAAGCCCGAGGAAACGCGTCACTGCAGCGTGATAATCAAGACCGTCCGCGGATTTCAGCGTGCTGATGCGACGACCGTTTACGTTGAGCAACAGTCCATAGTTTCGCGTACCGTACGTCAACGTTGAGTTACCGCCGAAGCCGTTTGTCGGCGAAGTGTAGAAGATATTTGTGTGACCGTGAAACTCGGAATCCGGACCACCATAACGCGGCGCCTGCGAGATAAAGTTGACTACGCCGCCATGAACATCCGAACCGTACTGTGAGCTGTTTGGACCACGAAGAATCTCGACCGCTTCTAAAGTTGATGGCTCGATCAAACTGAAGAATGTACCAACACCACCACGCTGTGCACTCGTCGTATAACGAATTCCATCGATATAAACCGCGACGTTCCTGCCGGTTAGTCCGCGCACAAAAACTGCGCTGAGCGACGGGCTCGTGCGTTGCAGATTAGTGCCCACTTCCTCATCGACAACCTGGGCCACCACTTCGGGCGCGCGCTCCAGGATCTCGCGTTCACTAATAACATTTACTTGCGTCTCGACTTTTCGAGTATCGGTAACGAGTCCCGCCTCGGCTGTAATCGTGACCTGCTCCTCGAGTGGTGTGACTTCGAGAACGACGGCAAGGTCCTGGGTGCTGCCGGCTGTGACTTTAACCGCGGAACGATGACGCACGAAACCGTTGCCTTCCACCGTGAGTTGATAGTCACCGGGCGAAACCTTTTCGAGAGTGAAGCGACCTTCTGCGTCAGTAGTAGTGGCCGCTATCACCGCGCGATGACTGTGGAGCAGCGAAACGCTCGCGCCCGACACAACCGCGCCATCGGGATCTTTAACGGTCCCGTTCAGTTTACCCTCGGCATCCTGCGCGACGCTCATAAACGGCATCATGCACGCAAGAAGACAACACCTCAGAGCAGCAATAAATTTTTTCATAGTGTAGATAGCGAGTTAAAGACCCTTAAAGCTAAACATGGAATGTATAGCCCGGCAAAAACTACTACCAGCCATCGTAGAAACTATCTGTGTGTGGATCTAACTGAGGATTACGACGACGTGTTCGACGAAGGAATGCACGGTGGCGAGGACTTGCGGGCGACTCTCAATTGTCACGCCAACTACAACAATCAGCGCGAGCACGAGCCACGGCACAAAGCGAACGATTGAGGCATTACTGACGAGCTGTCGAGGATCGGTCGAGGCGAGTTCAACCAGACGTCTCACCCTGACCTTCACGCCAGGCGAATCGTCACCACCGATAAACGGAGACACTAACGCCGAGACCGCAGCCGGAATTACGGGCTGATGTCCTTTCGGAATCATTCTCGCGATACGGACGAGGGCTGAAGCCAGATTCAGTGCTACAGACGAGCTCTGCTGTGCGGCGTGTTCGTCAGCCGCTGACTCTGACGCCTCGCTCCACATCCGGTCCAATGATCTGCCACACGGAATAAGCAAGAGCGCCGCGCGACTCACGCGCATCACTGCGCGCTTGAAGTTGTCGTGCGCCGCGAGATGCCCATACTCATGGGTGATCGTGGCCGCAAGTTCTTCCGCGGTCAGCGACTCGAGCACGTGATCGGCGATAAACAGCCGCGGGCGAAACGCGCCGACAACCGCGACCATCGGAAATGAGTGCTGGAAGACGAAGGTTGGAATACTTATTCCATCGAGTTCAATCCGTGTTGAAGATGCCAGCCAGTTTTGGACGAGCGCACGTGTTGCAAGCCACGAGCGAAGTCCACGCGAGATCGCGAGACCCACGCCGATAGCTGAAAGCGTAGCGAGCAATCCCAGTTTCCAACTAACAACTTCGTCCGTCGCATGCGGTTCGTAAATCAGGTACGACGGAATCATGAATGCACCGATCGATACAATGGCGATGACCGGTGGTCCAATACGCATCACAAACAGTATCTCTGCGGCTGTTCGCGCCGAACATTTGCGCAACAGCGGTTTGCAGAGACGCCCCACTCCCGCCGCTATCATCGTCGCCGTAGCGTTGATGGTCAGCAGTAGTGCCAGCACCAGGGTGATGCCTAAGAAGGTGTACATTTAGGGCTTCCGGCTCAACTCGCGTTTCTTTTCCTGGACCAGGCGATCGAGCTCATCGAGGAGTTCGCGATCGTTTTCGCTGAGCGTGTCGACGATGCAGGCGAGCACCGGTTCAACTCCGTCAGCGCCATGACCGAGCAGGCCATCGACGACGTCTTCCTTGATACCGCGATCGAGTTCGTCGCGCGAGACGACCGGGACATAAACAAACGCGCGGCCATCTTTGCGACGTTCGAGCAGTTTCTTTTTGAAGAGACGGTCAAGCGTGGTCATCAGGGTCGTGTAAGCGACGCGCTCTTCGAAAACGCGGTGAATGTCGCGCACACTGACTTCACCGAGACGCCAGGTCTCTTCCATGACCTGACGTTCGAGCTTTCCAAGAGCGAAACAGGCGATTTCACGCGGCCGGCGAAATCCACGCAGAAGAAATCGAGAGGTTTTCATGTCGAGAGGCATTGTCTGCCACAGGCGCGCAGAGTGTCAACGCAAAAGAATTTAGCCGCGGATTAACGCGAATTTTCGCTGATCTGCGTTTATCCGTGTAAATTCGCGGCTAAATAATCTCATTTGGTGCTGGCGTGCTTGTCGCGCTATCATTGCTGGTTTTCGACTATCGCCGATTCGCGTCTGTATGCCTCAAGAAGCCATTCAAGTTATAGGAGCCCGCGTTAATAATCTCAAAAACGTCTCCTTTACCATCCCCATCAACCAGATGACCGTCGTCACGGGTGTAAGCGGGTCGGGAAAGTCTTCCCTCGCATTCGACACGATCTACGCCGAGGGACAGCGCCGCTACGTCGAGTCGCTTTCCGCTTACGCGCGACAGTTTTTGGAGCGGATGGACAAACCCGA
>DATEIS010000575.1:0-8218 GCA_035278765.1 Pyrinomonadaceae bacterium
AAGAAGGCTTACCGGCGTTTGGCGCGCAAGTATCACCCTGACGTAAATCCGGGTGACAAAGCTGCCGAGGAACGCTTCAAGATGATGTCGGAAGCGCACGACGTGCTTTCCGATCCGAAGAAGAAAAGCGTTTACGATCGCTTCGGTCAGTACTCTGAAAACCTTGCGGACGCGGCCGCACGTGGCGCTGGTCCATCCGGCGGCGGCCGTACCCCGCCTGGTTTTGATTTCACAGGCTTTGACTGGGGCAGTAGTTCAACTTCTTCAGGCGGCGGTGGCAGCAGTTTTCGCGACATCTTCGCCGACTTGTTTGGTGGTGGCGCAGCGAAAGAAAAGGAGCCGCCGCGACCTCAGCCGCAAAGAGGCGCCGACATCGAGATGCCTTTGAGCCTCTCGTTTGAAGAAGCCATCAAAGGTCTGACGACAAACATCACGGTCAATCGTTCTGAGCAGTGTTCGCGTTGTAATGGCGCGGGCGATATTGGTGGACCAGTGGTTGTTTGTTCCACGTGCAAAGGCTCGGGACAAGTGCAGCGAGCGGGCGGCAGGTTGCGGTTCGCGCAGGAGTGTCCGGATTGTGGCGGTTCAGGACGCCGGCGTACGCCTTGTTCGCTCTGTCACGGCAAGGGCACAACACCGAAGACGGAAACTGTCAAAGTTCGCATTCCGGCAGGTGTCGAAACTGGATCGCGCGTCAGAATTCCCGGCAAAGGTGAAGGCGGCCGCATGGGTGCGCCGGCTGGTGACTTACACATTATCACCAACGTTGGTCAACACAAATATTTCACGCGCAAGGGCGACAACATCTATGTGACAGTGCCGATCACCGTTCCCGAAGCGGCGCTGGGCGCAAAGATTGAAGTGCCGACTGTCGATGGGAAGACGCAGTTACGCATTCCACCGAGCACGCAATCGGGGCAGAAGTTTCGTTTGCGAGATCGTGGTGCGCCGTCGTTGCGCAATCCCGGCGCGAAGGGCCATCAGTTTGTTGAAGTGCAGGTGACGTTGCCGAAAGTGATTTCGGAAGAGACGAAGGAATTGTTGCGTGAGTATGCGAAGCTGAATGTGACAAATCCGCGAGTGGAGATGGGGTTGGAGTGAGCAGGAAGCCGAGGACATACACGATCAGTGCGGTAGCGGATCAGTACGGGATTCATCCGCAAACGCTTCGGCTCTACGAACGCGAAGGCCTCTTGAAGCCGTCGCGTTCGGAAGGTAATACACGGCTCTACACCGATCCCGACCTCGAACGATTAGAACTGATTCTGTCATTGACTCGCGATCTGGGAGTGAATCTTGCGGGTGTCGAGATCATTCTCAACATGCGTGAAAAGATGGATGCGATGCAGCAGGAGTTTGAGCGTTTCTTTCAGTACCTGCAAACGCACGCGGAAGAGCTCACCAATTTTGAAGCGGCACCCGAGGGCAGTGACGCGCTTGTGCCGATGACGCGCGCAGCCGCGTTGCGACGCCGTACCTCACGCGGATAATCCTGTTACATGTTGTAAATCCTGTGATACAGTTCTGCCCGCAGTAAAAAACCTCACAAGGAGTTAGAAAATATGACCTCACGTCTCACGCTTCTCACTATCTTTCTGTTCACTTTCAACTTTCAAAACATTCACGCACAAGATCTCGACACCGTCACGATCTCGGGCTGCATCATGGACCAGAACGGCGCTGTGATTCAGGGAGCCGAGATTCAGGCGAAGTTGATCAAAACCGGTCTCACGCGCACGACAACATCCGACGCCGCGGGCCGTTATCGTCTGATCCAACTCGAGCCGGGAACGTACACGATCCGAGTTTCAATACTGGGCTTCGCTCCGCAGGAAATGACCGGCGTCGCGACTGTTTCCGGACAGAGTCTGCAACTCGAAACCACATTGCTTCCTTCAGACCTGGTCGTCGAGCCCGTCGTGATTACTGACGCCGACGCCCCGATCGTCGACACAAAGCGGACCGTTGTAGGCGCCACACTAACAGCGCGCGACACGGAGCTTCTGCCAATCAACACGCGTTCGGTTCTGGATCTGTTGTTTACTCTACCGGGCGTTACTGAAGAACCACTCTCGACACGCGATCTCGCTGAAGATCGCAACGCTAATCACGCGAACACGCCTGAAGAAGCTGGCACCTTTTCGCTCGCGGGCGCCCCGGCTTATTCGAACAATCTGACCATCGACGGTCTCGATAACAACGACGATCGCAGCGCTCGCGAGCGCTTTCAACCATCGCTCGAAGCTGTCGCAGAAGTGCAAGTGATCACGAACCAGTTTTCCGCAGAGTATGGGCGAGCATCCGGAGGACGCGTGAACCTGCGCACGCGTAGTGGTTCGAAAGAATTTCATGGACGAATGTTTTATTTCTTTCGAGACGAAGCGCTCGACGCAAACACTTTTAGGAATAACTCGCTCGGGCTTCCGCGCTTGCCGTTACAGGAACATGTCGTGGGATTCACTCTTGGTGGACCGCTAAAGCCTTTGAAGGAAACGGTGTTCTTTACATCTTACGAATTGAACAAGGTTCTCGATAGTGCGCTCATTGACACTCTGGTGCCTGTGAACAAGAGCACGCTGTTCTCGCTTCCTGCACCGACACGTCTCGACCGCGTCCGGCTCGAGGATGCCAACACACCGGCGCTCTCGGCAGAAGTCGCGCCGTTCATCTCGTCGATCAGCACGCCAACGAAGAACACGAGCATCACGGCGCGTGTCGATCGTCAGTTTGGTCCAATGCATAACGCGGCGTTTGTGTACCAGGCCGGACGATTCATCAACCTAAGACAGTTTGGTGGCGGTAATCGCCTGGCTGAATCGTTTCAGGGACGACGACGCAATTCAGACGCGATCTCTTACTCCGACACGTTTGTGTTTTCCGAGCGGTTGGTTAATCAGGCGCGATTTCAATACTCGCGTCTCGCGCCCGCTTTCGAAACGAGCGCCGGTGATGCGCCGGTTGTGCTCATCACGTTGAATGATCCGCTGCTCGCCGGAGATGTAGATCGTCGTACCGGAACCCTGGTTGCCGGATCGTCAACCGCCGGAGGCAGCGATCGACGTGAAGAACGTTGGCAAGTGCAGGACGTGCTTTCGTTTGTGAAAGGAGACCACTCACTCAAGTTCGGAGTTGACTTCCATCAAGTAGGCTCGACGTTCATTGACCTGTCGGATATCAGTGGCACGTACAACTTTGCGAGCGCGGGCGATTTTCTGGCAGGCGTTCCCAGTCGCTTCAGACAAAACTTCCAGAGTTCATCAACGCAGAAGAATCGCTACACAGGCGTGTTTGTGCAGGATGAATGGCAAGTCTTGCCGCAGCTTCTGTTGAGTTTTGGACTGCGGTACGAGTACGAAACGATTCTTCGCGATCTGAACAATTTCGGACCGCGCTTTTCGCTCGCGTATAGTCCGCTTGAGTCAGGCAAGCTTGTGCTGCGATTCGGCGGCGGGATCTTTTTCAATCGACCATTGCTGCGCACGATTGATGATTTCACACTCGGAAAGCAACAGCTCTTCTTCGATACAAATCTGCTTCGTGATCCGTCGACCGGCAAGCTCATGAGCGCAGATCAGCGGCGTTCGTTCATCGCAGACCATCTTCGCTTTCCGGAGAAATTGAGCGGTGACTCACGTCTGGTGCGCGAGTTTGGCGTGCTGAACACAGACTTTTCGCGTCGACTCGATCCGGCGTTGCGAATTCCTGAAAGCTATCAGCTCAATGCCGCTGTTGAGCGTGATCTGGGCCGCGGTTTTTCTGTGGAGGCAAACTTCACCTTCACGCGTGGCATTCATCTCTGGCGCGAGTTCAATGCCAACGCGCCAGTGCTTCCGGCAGGCTATCGCAACTTCACTGAGTTTCTTGCGTCACGAGATTTCGCGAACTTCACCAATCCGATTACACAGTCGCGTTTGCTTTACAACGCTGCAAGTGCCGGCGAGTTGGTCCGATTTACTTACGGTGATTCCAACACTGTCAGTCGCATCGTTGAATTTGGTGTTCCAGTCTCGGTGATGAATCTAAACAGTCCGTCATCAACGACGATGCTCGAGGTTGCGCTAGCTGCTATCAACAACCTGCGTCCGGATCCGACGCGTGGCGAGCTCGAGCAATTGATCTCGGCGGGAAACAGTTTCTATCGCGGAATGACGTTGGAGTTAAGGAAGCGTTTTAGTTCGGGGTTCACGTTTCGAACGGGGTACACGCTTTCGAGTTTGATTGATGATGGAGTGGTTAATACTTCGGATGCGCTCGTGCCCGGGGACTTTCGTGCTGAACGTGCTCGCAGTCTTCTGGACCGGCGGCACCGGTTTGTTTTTTCGGGGACGTTCGACTTGCGTGTGTTGCAGTTGTCGCCGATCTTGCGTCTGGCTTCGGGTGCGCCTTTCAACATCTCGCTCGGTGGGATGGACCGCAATCTCGACGATGTCTCAAACGATCGGCCCAACGTGGGGTTCAGTGTTCCTCCGATTGGTCAGATAGGGAGCTTGCCGCGCAATTCGGGGCGAGGGCCGAAATTATTTGTGTTTGACTTAAATGTGACGCGTGAGATTCGTTTTGGTCCTGTGGTGGTGAGACCGTCGGTCGAATTCGATAATGTGCTGAATAAGACGGTTTTCAGTTTTGGATCTGAGTTCATCGGTTCATCGGACGTCCCGAGGCGCACGATGAGACCCAGGCAGATCCGAGTCGGAGTAAAAATCAGCCACGGATGAACACAGATGAACACGGATCTAAGACATTTTGAATTGACGCAGAGGATCATTGCCGTGTTCTACGAAGTGTATAACGAACTAGGACACGGCTTCTTAGAATCGGTGTACCAGGAATCTTTGATGTTGGCACTCAAGGATGTTGGTATCACAGCTCAAAGCCCAATAGAAATTCCGGTATGGTTTCGCGGGCACCAAGTGGGTAAGTTTGAAGGAGATGTTCTCGTGGAGAAGTGTGTGCTGCTGGAGTTAAAGGCAGCACGCACTTTGGATTCATCGCACAAGGCGCAACTGTTGAATTATTTACGAGCTACGGAGATTGAGATCGGATTATTGCTGAATTTTGGTGTGAGGCCTGAAATCAAGAGGCTAATTTACGATAACCCAAGAAAAAAAGCTCACTATCCGTGAAATCCGTGTCTATCTGTGGCTAAGATCTCTTGCTACGACAACGCGCCCGTGAGCGCTCGATTCGTCTTTTCATCCATCGGTTCATTTTCTTAATCCTACCTATTTCTCTGATAAAGGGCCGTACGATTGGGTTGCCCCGCAGGTTGCATGCCAGCGTACTTTCTTCACTTGTAACGCGCTTTTTTAGCCGAAAAAGGGCCATCACGCATGGTAAACTTCCTCCGTGCCAGCGACGGATTCACAAACCGAGCATATCAGCGAGATCGAAGCAGCTTTGCTTGATGCGGAGCTGTTTATGAAGTACCAGGCGCCCGAAAAGGCAATTAAACGCCTCCGGACCGCCCTGGAAGTGAGCGGCCGCTCCATCCAATTGAGGGAACGGCTCCGTGAGATCTGCGCCATTCACAAGCACACTGAAGAGGCCGCCCGCCAGTGTCTCGCCCTCGCAAGCATCTACATCGAACGAGAAGACTTTGACACCGCCCACGACCGTCTGCTTGAAGCAAAACAGCTCGATGGTCGGATAAACATTGCGGCGGGCTTGGAAGCGATTCGACGCGCTCGTCGCCCGGATCTCAAGCCCACACCCGCGCCTGAAGCCAACTTCGAACGCAAACACTTCACGCTCGCCGGAGATCTCAGCGCTGTCAGCGTGTTCGACGCCATTCAGGTCCTCGAAAACGCGCGGTTGAACGGCATTTTGACTCTCAGTGGCGAAAAACATGAGGGCCAGGTGAAATTTAATGATGGTAGAATCGTCGACGCTGCGTGTGGCGGTGAGATTGGCGACCTTGCCTTCCAGCGAGTAGTTGAGATCACGAGCGGGACGTTCGAATTTCAAAAGACCGACGAGCAGTTTCCGACTCGCATCCAGGCACTCAGCAACACCAACCTAATCCTCGACACCTTGCGTATGTTGGACGAACGCAAACAGTAAAAATTCTTGACAGTAAACTTCTAAGGTAATAGATTCTGCCCCGTCTCGTTGATCGTGCCTTGTGATCCGAACTTTTTGAGATCTCAAACCTCGACCCAGGACTAAGCGAGGCACCGCTTCGCTGCTCTTGCTCACAATCAAGAGTGTTTTAACTTCCAGTCTCATAGGTTTTCCTGGTTCTCACGTCAGTTGGACGCCGCTTTACTCATGAATTAGCTCACCTGGGGGAATTTAATTGACATGTTAAGTCTTGAAGTCTGGGACGTAACCGGAAACAAACGGGTAACGGTCGAAGTGCCTGAAGACGTGCCTGTGGAACGCATCATGGTTGTGCTTGTGGAGCGACTGATGCTCCCGAAGTACAGCCCGCAAGGCGATTTCATGAGTTACAAGTTTCACCACCGTCGCCTCGGCGTTCAGCTCTTCGACGATCAAACACTAGATCAACAGCAGGTTATCGGCGGCGACGTCCTGCGTATTCAGCCGGAGATCACAGCCGGAAGCGGAAGGTGATGAGCGCGCTCGATTCGCCCATTGAGGAGACCATCACGGTCTTGCCCGAAGACCGCTACGACCGCCAGCGTTTGATTCCCTGGTGGGAGCAGGAGCGTCTGGCGGCTGCGCGCATCCTCGTCATCGGCGCCGGTGCTTTGGGGAACGAGATTCTCAAACTTCTGGCTCTCAGTGGCGTGGGCCACATGATGATTTTTGACATGGACCGGATCGAGGTGAGCAATCTGAGCCGGACGGTTCTCTTCAAGGAAACTGACGCCGGAGCACTCAAGGCTGAAGTGGCAGCGGAAAGAGTGTCGGAATTGAATCCTCAGACGATCGCCGTCGGACGAGCACAGAACATCATGCACGAGCTTGGTCTCGGAATTTTCCTTTGGGCCGACGTTGTTATTTGCGGACTCGACAATCGCGAGGCGCGGATGTTTGTGAACACTTCCTGTGCCCGCACCAAACGAACCTGGATTGATGGAGCGATTGAAGGACTGTCAGGAATCATCCGCGTTTTCGATCCCGCGCGTACTGCCTGTTATGAATGCACGATGAACGAAACCGATCGAAAGCTGGTTCGAGATCGACTTTCCTGCGCGATGCTCGCTCGCGACGCGATCCAACAGGGCCATGTTCCCACCACGAGCGTCGCGGCTTCCCTTATCGCCGCACTTGAGGTCCAGGAAGCCATCAAATACCTGCACGGGCAACCGACTCTCGACGGTGAAGGAATACACGTCAATGGAATGTGGAACGACTTCACCCGCGTTCAGTACAAGCGTCGCGACGATTGCGTCGCACATGACTCGTACGAGCAGGTGTTACCACTGCATCGTGGTGTAAATGACATCACTCTTGCTGAACTCCTCGATCGCGCCGAAGCGCGACTCGGCAAGGGCGCCACCCTCGAACTAAGCCGCGACGTTGCCACTCGTCTTACCTGTCCGGTCTGCGAAAAAACGGAACGCGTGGGCATTGTGCTCGGCGCGCTGCGCGAAACAGCGGCACGTTGCAGTGTTTGCGGAACGCATCGAGTCGTGGATTTCGCCGGCATCATAGTCAGAGACGGAGACATTGAGCTTTCACTCACGGCGGCCGAGATCGGCATTCCACCTTTCGACATCATCGTGGCGCGTTGCGGAAGCGATAAACAGGAAGCCTGGTTATTTGATGGTGATGCCGGTAATAGCCTGGGCCCACTCACATCTTCATTTGTTATAGACCAGCGATCTACTCCGAAAGAAGCATGAGCAGCTATGGACTATAGAGCCTTATCTCAGATGGAACTGGCGAAGCAGCCATTCCCTCAGGTTCAGTACGACTTTCGCATTTATATCGATGAGTCTGCCTTCGACCGCATCTGCAACAACGCCGAAAAGACTCGCGAGGTCGGCGGCATTCTCGTAGGGGATGTGCTGCAAGACAAAAATGGTCCATACATAAAGGTGGACCACGTCATTGAAGCCCTGCACGCTGAGGAAAAAGGCACCGAGTTAACACTCACTCATGAGACCTGGAATCACATTCATGAGCAGATGGACAAGACTCACTCGGGCAAACGGATCTTAGGCTGGTATCACACTCACCCAAACTTCGGCATCTTTCTTTCCGAGCAGGATCAGTTTATCCAACAGGGTTTTTTCAATCTCGCGTTTCA
>DATEIS010000576.1:0-5059 GCA_035278765.1 Pyrinomonadaceae bacterium
GACCACCACTATCAAAAGGCCGATGCCAAGGGCTCTCCAGAAACTGATTTGTCCGTTACCGATCGTCTCTCGATAAGATCGTATGCCAAAGAACACCAGCAAAAAGGCCAGCACCATGGTGGTGTAGCCGATGACCATGCCTCGGTCCATGCCAATCTGTTCCACAAATGGCATTGTGACTACCATCATGGCGGCAAGGATCGCGCCCGAGATTAAGCCGAAAGTTAAAACAGTCTTTTTCATGACAACTTCTCCTTACTGATTTTGAAAAACTTGCGGCGCAATCTACGTTCGAAGCCTTGAATTGTCGTCATACTTTCGAGTGATTCTGCGTGTTTACGTGGAAAATACTACTTTCCGGTTACGGGATCAGCCCTTTTTCTTTGGCGATCTGCACGGCCTGTGTGCGGCGTTTGGCGCTGAGCTTATCGAAGAGGCGGCTCGAGTGAGTCTTCACCGTGTTTTCGCTGACGAAGAGTTTTTCCGCGATTTCGCGGTTCGACATTCCCTGGGCGATCAGTTCGAGGATTTCCAGTTCGCGTTTCGTGATGCCGAGATCTTTCAGTCGCTCTTCGTTTAGAGAGAAAGTCACGGTTGCCGGGACCGGGACTTCCTTGATGATCAGAACTTCCTTCTTCTTTGTCAGCTTCAGACCGAGCCAGATACCGACACCGGCAAAGAGTGCGGCAATGAGGCCGCCGTAAATCTCGATCGAGTGTTCGACGACCAGGAAGCGAAACTCGATCATCCTGAGCGCGACGATGAGAATTCCACCGCACAGGCCGTAGATGAGTATGTGGATGAGCGTCTGCTTCTTCACGGGTCGTTACAAAGTTTTCTCACGCCACGGCGCTACGGCGCAACGCAAATCCACTTGTTCTTTCGTTGCGCCGTGGCGTCGTGGCGTGAGAAAACTTCTTCTGTCTCCTAAGAAATTAGTTGACACGTTCCGGCAGCGTCTCTATACTCCTAAAAACTTAGGAGACAGTATGGCGCGACCGAAGACTGAGAATCTAACTCCGCTCGAACTCGAAATCATGCACGTCCTTTGGGAAACAGGCCCGGCGAACGTGCAGACAGTGCAGCAAAAGCTGAAACGTGAGCTTGCTTATACCACTGTCCAGACCATGCTCAACATTCTCGAGCGCAAAGGCAAAGCCAAACGCACGCTCAAAAACCGCGCGTACTTCTACAAACCTGCCGTGAGTCGCAAGCAGGTTGTCGGCAAACACGTTAAGGACGTTGTCGATCGACTCTTTGGCGGTTCCGCTGAGAGTCTTGTGATGAGTCTGGTGGAAACCAAACATCTCACGCCTGAAAAACTCGCGCGCCTCCAGAAGTTAATCGACGAGGCAAAAGAGAAGGGAGCTGAGACGAATGAATAGCCAACTGCTGCTGACTTTTCTGTTGAATGCCTGCTGGCAAATCGCACTCATCGCCGCGCTTGCCTCTCTCGGTTCATGGCTGCTGCGCAATTCTACCGCGCGCTACCAACATTGGGTTTGGGTGAGTGCACTCTGTCTCGCGTTTCTTGTTCCGGCAGTCACTTCATCGCAGACGTTGTTCGACACTCCTGCTCAAACGATTCCGGCAGTGCCGTTCGTCATGGAAAGTATGTCGCCGCTCTCTCAGGAACCGGTGCCAAACTTTTCCGGCACTACAACCGCACTGCCGTCCACATTTCTCTTGAATCCAACACTTGGACTCTCGCTGCTCGTAATCTATTTTGCATTTCTTCTGTTTCGAATCTTTAAGCTGGTCCAGGCGTGGGCCACTACGCGGAGCATCAAGCGCGACGCCGTCGAGCTCGAGCTAGACGATCGAGTCGCAGCGGTTATCAACCGTTGCGAACTAGAATTTGGCACGCGCTCAGGTGTGGTCAAAGTTTTTCGCTCGGAGACGCTGCCGGTTCCGGTCACAATCGGGTTTGCGCACCCAATCATCATTTTGCCTGACTCGCTGTTGCGTGAAGGCAACATCGATTTGCTGACTTCAGCGATCGGGCATGAGTTCATTCATGTAGCAAGGCGTGACTACCTGCTTAATCTTTTTTACGAACTACTTTTCGTTCCCATTTCGTTTCATCCGGCTGCGGCTGTAATTAGGCGACGGGTTAGACAAACCCGTGAACTCTGTTGCGACGAGCTTGTTGCGGAGCGCATCTTGAATGCCGAAGTTTATGCTCGTTCGCTCGTAAGACTTGCCGGCACTGCACCACCTCTGCGTCGTCTCTCCGTTACTACAACCGTAGGCATCGCCGATGCTGACATTCTGGAGGCCCGTATCATGTCGTTGTTAAAGAAACCCGAATCGAACACACGCTGGAAGAAGTTGTTGCTGGTGGGAATTGCATTACTGATCGCTGTGCCTTCTATTGCTGCCACGGCTTTAGCAATGCGCTTTGACGTCGAGACAAACGCACAGGATCCCGCAGTACAGGAGAAAGAGCGTAAAGACAAAGAAGTGCTTGAGACAAAGATGCGTAAGGCTGATGCCATGGACGAATTAAAAATGAAGATGGCGCAGGATCCGGCGTTTCGCGAAGAGGTAGAGCGCAAGCAACGGGTGGAAATGGAGATGCGCGAAATCAAACAGGCCGCACTCATCCGCCTTGCGAAGATTAATATGGACCAGGCGATTCAGATCGCGGCGAGCCAACAGCCCGGAAAGGTCTTGCTTTGCAGTCTGGATGCGAAAGGTTGGGAAGAACCCGGTAAGTTAGCTAAAGACGGAATCGTTTTCTATCACGTGATCATCGCAAACGAAGGCGAGGTTGGGTCTTCGCACGTTTGGGTCAACGCGATCGACGGCTCGATCATCAGGACCGAAAAAGAGCTACCTCGAAAACGTCAACCATAAGTTAGCCACAGATTACACGGATGATCACGGGTCAAGCCGCTCTTATTGATCTGTGTTCATCCGTGTTCATCTCTGGCTGATTCAAACTCTCCATCAACTCTTGAAAAGCCGGTAAATCCAGTGATTGAGGTCCATCTGAAAGCGCCCGCTCGGGACACGGATGGACCTCAATTATCAATCCATCAGCGCCCGCTGCTGCCGCAGCTTTCGACATCGGCGTAATCAAACTTCTCATTCCCGTTCCGTGTGAAGGATCAGCCAGCACCGGCAAGTGCGACAACTCCTTCACGAGCGCGACTGCTGCGAGGTCGAGTGTGTTTCGTGTGGCGGTTTCGAAGGTCTTGATGCCGCGCTCGCACAACACCACGTTCGTGTTGCCACCGGCGAGCAGATATTCAGCCGCAAGCAACCACTCTTTCACAGTCGCTGATGGTCCACGTTTCAACAGCACCGGCTTCGATACGCCTGCGAGTTTACGGAGTAGGGAAAAGTTCTGCATGTTGCGCGCTCCAACCTGCATCATGTCGGCATACTCCTCGACGATCTCGACGTCTGCTTCACTCATGACCTCAGTCACAATCGGCAAGCCAGTCTCTTTACTCGCCTGTTTGAGAAAGCGCAGTGCCTCGACGCCGAGTCCCTGAAAGTCGTAAGGCGAAGTGCGAGGTTTGTAAGCACCGCCGCGGAGCATGTTCGCGCCCGACGCTTTCACGGAGCGCGCCGTCTCCATCAGTTGCTCTTCGGATTCCACCGAACAAGGTCCTGCGATCACAACCAGATCGCCCGCGCCAATCTTCGTTCCGGCGACGTCGACGACCGTTCCTGCCTGTCGCAGTTGACGGCTGACGAGCTTAAACGGGTGCGAGATTTGGATCACTTCCGCAACGCCGGGAGCCGCGCGCAGCGCTTCAATTTCCGAGCGTCGCCCGCTGCTTCCGATCGCCCCGATGATGGTGCGTTCGGCACCTTCAACTACGTGTGCCTGAAAACCACATTCTTTGATTCGCTCGATGATGTGGTTGATTTGGTCGGGGGTTGCGTTGTTTGACATGTTGACGATCATGATGTGTGTTCCTTTACTAACCGGGTAAGTAATAGAAATCGGGTGTAGTTTTCTGGATAGTCCTGAATGCTTTTGCGAATAATGGTGGCGCCGTAGAGATCTGCGGCGCGTTGACCGGCGATGGCAGCGCGTTGCGGTTCGCCGCGACGAATCACTTCCGCAACACTGCCGGCCGTATCGTCGGCAATTACTGATTTGAGTTGGGGATGTGTTTCGAAGAAACGGCTGCACTGCGCGAGTGCGACTGGATGTGATTGCACTGTCTCGATTGTTTCAAACGCAGCTCCGGGACAACCGATGAGGTGTTGTTCGATCTTTATTTGAATCTCGTCGAGAACATTCAACGAGCTTGAGTTGAGGAGATCCACTGAAGGCTGTACGACACCGGCGATCGTGTTTTCAACGGGCGCGAGAAGGTAATCGGCGACGCCGTTGTCGAGACTCGTGTAAAGATCCGCGAAGGTCTTTCGCGGCACGAGTTCGATCTCGGGGCCGAGCAGTTTCAGCGCAGCCTCTTCGCTGAACGCGCCGCGCTCACCCTGAAATGCAACTCTCGGTTTTTGCGTCTGTGTGCTCATGAACTGGCAACGCCCTGGACGCGTCTCGACTCCCGAATGATCCGGCGAAATACTTTGTCAACCGCACGTTCATCGAGGGGACCGGCATTCATCTCCTGGAGTCGGTGCAGCACGGTGCGTTCGCGTTCGGGGTCGCAAAATGGGAGTTGTGCGGCTTGTTTGAGCGCGCCGACTTTCAGCGCCAGTCGCGCCCGTATGTTTAGGAGTCGCAGCAGTTCAGCGTCGACTTCGTCTATTTCTTTTCGCCAATGCTCTATGTCCATGATTCAGCTCCGGGCAACAAAAAACCGGCCGCGACTTTTAGGATCGCGGCCGGCTCGTTGAAGGTATTGTGCTTTAGGTCGTCAGCACATCGATTTCAAACTTCGCCACCCGCTCTCCTTCGTAAAGAAGAAGCGGTAAGTAAAGGCGAAATAGAAAAATGTGCGAGTGCTAATCATAACCTCGGGCTACTATAGGTAAGACCCAAAAAGCCTGTCAAGAAAATAAAATTTAGCCGCGGATAAACGCGGATTTACGCAGATCTGCGTTAATCCGCGCTTAACTATGGCTTAAGTAA
>DATEIS010000577.1:0-10261 GCA_035278765.1 Pyrinomonadaceae bacterium
GGCGGCCACGGAGGGCCGCCCCTACAGTTCGGTGAACGGTCCCAAACACCCTGCAGAAAGACCGACTCGTCTGCCTATGTGACCGACCGGCAGTCACCTTGACCAGATTCCGTTTCTGCTTATTGACCCGCCTCACAAGCTCTGATAAAAGCATTACATCAAGCCCTTGCCGGTGACGTTTTGGCGACCGGTATTCCCTCTCCAATTTGTAATCTCGATGTCCCCGTGCGGACGTAAGCCCACTAAGTCAGGACTGGGCGGGCGGGAGGTTCAACCATTCGGCTCGATTGGATCTGTCGCCCTCCCGGTTCTGACTTTGCCCCCAGGAATCGGCGTGGCTTTATTCGGTTGAGACTTGTTCTTGTTTGTTGAGTGCGGCGTGAAGGGTGTGCCAGGGGAGTGTGGCGCATTTGACGCGGACGGGAAACTCGCGTACGCCCGCAAAGATCTTCAGGTTACCAAGCTGGTTCTCTTCTGTTTCCTCATTAAGCTCGCCTGTCACCATCGAATGAAATTCCTGAAACAGGTTTTCCGCTTGTTCCTTACTCTTTCCTTTGACAGCCTGCGTCATCATGCTCGCTGACGCTTTTGAGATCGCACAGCCCGACCCCTCGAATCCGATTTCTTTCACAAGACCATCTTCGAGGTCGAGGTATATCGTCAGTTGATCGCCGCAGAGTGGGTTGTAGCCGTCAGCCGTGTGGTTCGCGTTTTCGAGCTTGCGAAAGTTTCGCGGCTTCTTGTTATGGTCGAGAATTACCTGCTGGTAGAGTTCACTTAGTTCAGACATACATCAACTAAAAATCTCAATTACACGTTCAATCGTGCGGGCGAGTACGTCGACCTCTTCCTTCGTGTTGTAGAAGGAAAACGATGCACGCGCCGTCGCAGGCACATTGAAGCGCTGCATCACGGGTTGCGCACAGTGATGACCGGCGCGAACCGCGATGCCCTCCTGGTCCAAAATCGTGCCGATGTCGTGCGGGTGAATATCGTCGATCACAAACGACAACACACTCGCTTTGTTCTTCGCAGTGCCGATGATCCGCACACCTTCGATCGCCGAGACACGCTCAGTCGCGTAGCGCAACAACTCGGCTTCGTAAACAGCAGCACGATCGCGACCGATGCTGTCCAGATAATCAATTGCGGCGCCGAGGCCAATTTGTGATGCGATCGCAGGAGTGCCGGCTTCAAACCGGTTCGGCGGATCGGCGTAAGTCGTCTTCTCAAACGTAACGGTCTTGATCATGTCGCCGCCGCCCTGAAACGGATTCATCTTCTCGAGTAACTCGAGTTTGCCGTAAACCACTCCACTACCTGTGGGCGCGTACATCTTGTGACCCGAGAACACGAAGAAATCGCAATCGAGATCCTGAACGTCAACCGGCATGTGCGGCGCCGCCTGAGCGCCATCAATCAGCACAGGCACGCCGTACTTGTGCGCGTGGGCAATCATCTCCTTGATGGGGTTGATTGTGCCGAGCGCATTGGAGACGTGCATCACCGCAACGAGCTTCGTACGCTCATTCAGAAGTCCTTCGTACTCATCTTGCAGCAACTCGCCGGCATCGTTCATCGGGATGACGCGTAGCCGGGCGCCCTTTTCTTCACAGAGCATCTGCCACGGGACGATGTTGGCGTGATGTTCCATCGCGGAGATGATGATCTCGTCGCCGGCGCCGATGAACTTGCGCCCGTAACTGTGCATCACGAGATTGATGCCTTCGGTGGCGCCACGCACAAAGATGCATTCGCGAACGTCGCGCGCGTTGATGAAGCGCTTCACTTTCTCGCGCGCGCCTTCGTATGCCGTGGTCGCTTTCTGGCTGAGGTAATGAACCCCGCGATGAATGTTTGAGTGTTCCTGTTCGAGATAGATGCTGCCGCGATCGATAACGACTTGAGGCACTTGAGACGAAGCCGAGTTGTCGAGATAAATCAGCGGCTTTCCGTTGACGGTCTGTTGCAACACCGGAAAGTCCGCGCGAATCCGTTCAACATCCCACATGTCCGTGACAATCGGTTCGGGCGTTATTACTGAACTCACAGACTAAGCCTCCAAACTCGTGTGCAACTGGCGCAGCACAGTCTCGTCGAGTTGCGATCTGATCGAATCAATTTTGATCTTCGCGATTACTTCTTCGGCAAACCCGTATGTCAGCAATTTCCGGCCGAGCTCCGGTCCGATGCCACGAGCCTCCAAATAAAACAACTCTTCCGGATCGATCTGGCCTACTGCCGCGCCGTGTGCACACTTCACGTCGTCTGCATAAATCTCCAGCTGCGGTTTTGTATCGACACGCGCCTTATCGGAGAGCAAAAGATTCTTGTTCGTCTGCATCGCATCAGTCTTCTGCGCGCCTTCACGAACAAAGATCTTGCCGTTGAACACTGCCCGGCCGTTGTCGTCGAGAATTCCTTTGTACAACTGGTGACTGCTGCAATGCGGCTGCTTGTGATCGATGACCGAATGCGTATCGGTATGCTGATTTGCGCCAACTATGTAAAGGCCATCGACCGAAGTCTCTGCCCCTTCGTGATCCATCACCACTGAAATATCGTGACGCGAAAGTCGCGCACCGAGATTTATCGACGTCGTATCGTAACGGCTCGACCGGCCAAGCTCCGCTGACGTTGTCGAGACGTGAAAAGCGTTATTGCTCTCACGCTGCAAACGATAATGTTCAAGCTGCGCGCCATCTTTCACCACAATCTCAGCGATAGCATTCGTAAAGTATTTCCCGTCGCCGGCGGATGAATAACTTTCAATCAACGTCGCGGAACTATTCTCCTCCGCAACCACGAGCAGTCTCGGAAAACTCGCACTGTTTTCAGCCTCAGCCAGGAACGTTATCTGCAAAGGTTGCGCAAGCTTTACGTTCTTCGGAATCCAGACAAACACACCTGATTGCAAGAACGCCGTGTTCAAAGCCGTCAAGCCATTGTTGTGGTAGCCGGCGTTGCGCGCCAGATACTTGCGCACGATCTTGTTATAACGCGCATCAGCAACGGCGCTGAACAGATCGATCGCCACTACCTCTTCGAGCCCCGTCTTCACCGACAAATCTTCGCGCAAAAATCCATTCACCACGACGAGATGCGCAGTCGCAGTTTCCGGAGATGCAAATCGCGTTACGTCGCTAACGGCAATCTCACCGCCACTAATTGCCGGCGCGAAACTCTCCTTCGCAAGCGACGTGAGATTCGTGTATTTCCACTCTTCGTCTGTGACTGGAGGAAATCCGAGCTGTTCGAAACGATCCATCGCGCTACTGCGCACAAGCTCCAGCCACGCGACCGTTGGCGACAACTCACATACAGTGCGAAACGCCGTCTGATAACTGTTTTCTGACTTGACGAGTTCGGTAACCATTCTTAATTCGCCGGAGCGCCCGCTCCCTTTCCGTTCTGATCCGCCTTAGTGATCCAGTCGTAACCCTTCGATTCGAGCTCAAGCGCCAGCTCTTTGCCACCTTCGCGAGCCATTACTCCGTTCGACAGCACATGCACGTAATGCGGAACGATGTAGTTCAAAAGTCTTTGGTAGTGTGTGACGACGATGATCGCGTTATCAGGTGTGAGGAGTTGATTCACACCACCTGCAACCACGCGCAAGGCATCGATGTCCAAACCGGAATCTGTTTCGTCCAGCACGGAGAGCTTCGGTTCGAGCACTGCCATCTGAAGAATCTCGTTGCGTTTCTTTTCGCCGCCTGAAAAGCCTTCATTGACGGATCGAGTCATGAAGCTCGCATCCATCTCGACAACTTTCGCACGCTCTTTCAGGAGATCTTTGAATTCGAGTGGATCGAGTTCTTCTTCACCGAGATGTTTTCGTTTCTCGTTGTAAGCCAGACGCAGAAACTGTGCATTCGAGACACCAGGCACTTCGATCGGATACTGAAACGCCATGAACACGCCTTCGCGCGCACGCTCATCGGGCGCCATCTCGAGCAGATTACGGCCCTCGTAGAGAATCTCACCGCTGAGGACTTCGTACTGTGGATGTCCGGCGAGGACCTTCGCGAGAGTGGATTTACCGGAACCGTTTGGTCCCATGATGGCGTGAATCTCGCCCTTTTTTACTGTTAGGTTGATGCCTTTGAGAATTTCTTTTCCATCAATCCCTGCGTGCAAATTTCTAATCTCTAACATTTACCCTACGCTACCTTCCAATTTGAGACCCAGTAATTTTGTAGCTTCCACTGCAAACTCCATCGGCAACTGCAGGAACACGTCCTTGCAAAAACCATTGATGATCAACGACACCGCGTCTTCCTGAGAAATGCCACGCTGCTGCAAATAGAAAAGCTGTTCCTCACTAATCTTCGAAGTCGAAGCCTCGTGCTCGACGCTCGATGTGTTGTTCATCACTTCGATATACGGAAAAGTGTTCGCCCCGCAGCTTGAGCCGATCAGCATCGAGTCGCACTGAGTGTAGTTGCGCGCGCCTTCCGCTTTCGGCATCACCTTCACGAGTCCTCGATAACTGTTGTTTGACTTACCAGCCGCGATGCCTTTCGAAATGATTGTCGAGCGTGTGTTCTTGCCGAGGTGAATCATCTTCGTGCCTGTGTCAGCCTGTTGCGCGTGATTCGTCAGCGCTACCGAGTAAAACTCTCCGATCGAGTTGTCACCCTGAAGAATGCAGGACGGATACTTCCACGTAATAGCGGATCCGGTCTCAACCTGCGTCCAGGAAATCTTTGAGTTTTTACCGGCGCATTTGCCTCGCTTGGTGACGAAGTTATAAATACCGCCGCGCCCTTCTTCATCGCCGGCGTACCAGTTTTGGACTGTGGAGTATTTGATCTGCGCGTCGTCGAGTGTGATGAGCTCTACCACTGCGGCATGAAGCTGGTTCTTATCAAACTTCGGCGCCGTACATCCTTCGAGGTACGAAACGTACGAACCTTCTTCAGCAACGATTAGCGTGCGTTCAAACTGTCCCGACTCCGCGTTGTTGATGCGGAAGTACGTCGACAACTCCATCGGACAGCGAACACCTTTCGGTATGAAGCAGAAACTTCCATCCGAAAAGACCGCGCTATTCAACGCCGCGAAGAAGTTGTCGTTAGTCGGCACAACTGAACCGAGATACTTCTTCACGAGTTCCGGATAATCTCTGATCGCTTCCGTGAATGAACAGAAGATTACTCCGTGCTTCTTTAGCTTCTCTTTGTAAGTCGTAGCAACCGAAACTGAATCGAAAACAGCATCGACAGCGACACCGGCTAATTGCTTCTGTTCCGTCAACGGAATGCCGAGCTTCTCGAATGTGCGCAACAGTTCCGGATCTACCTCATCAAGACTCGCCTTCGTCGCTTTCTGTTTCGGCGCGCTGTAATAAATGACGTCCTGGTAATCGATGTCGGGATACTTGAGGTTGGGCCAGTGCTTCGGCTCTTTCATCGTCAGCCAGTGACGGTAAGCCTTCAGACGAAACTCCAGCATCCAATCCGGCTCGTTCTTCTTCTCAACGATCAGCCGAATGGTGTCTTCGTTCAAGCCACGCGGAATTACATCCGACTCGATATCTGTGACGAAGCCGTATTTGTATTCCTGTTTACTTAAAAGTTCTGCTGTACTCATTAGTCCTTAAACTCGATTATCTCTCCGGCCGATGCCTTGAATCTGGTGCAGAGCGGCGTCGACGTTCGCTTCTGTTCCGAGCAACTGCGAAAGCGTGATTTCCGCGAGTGCGTTGTCAACAATCTGGTGCAACTCGACGATCACCGGTCGAATGCCACAGTCACCGGTATGCACACAAGCGTCCAGGACACCTGCGTAGCTCTTGCAATGAGATTCAGCCGGTTCACCCTCGAGGACGCGTATCACCTGGTTCAAATGAATCTCGGAAGCAGGCCGCGCCAGCGTGTAGCCACCCTTGGTACCGCGGGTCGATTGCACGAGGCCGGCTTTGCTCAAAATCCACATCAGTTTGCCGGCGTTCGCGGTTGAAATCCCTTCGAGACGGCCCAGTTGCGAGAGCGTCAACGACTCACCCATCGTCTCCGCACGGGCTAACTGCAACAGACATCGCAGGCCGTATTCTTCTTGAGCTGAAATCTTCATTGCGCGTCTAAATGATTAATCTGACGCATCTTAAGCTATACCTTACTTTTAAGTCAAGATTAGCCACATAAGGCACAAAATGCACATAAAGCACATAAAGCACAAAGGGTTTCTTTGTGCCTTTTGTGCTTTTTGTGGCTAAAGCTTAAATTCGAAATCGAGATAGCCGACTATTCGAACGGGTCTGCCGTTGAAAGTCGAGGGCGGGAATATCCAATTCTTGGCGGCGGCTTCAGCGGCCGCGCGGAGCATCGTCGGACCTTCAGAGTTAGTGACCCAGATCTTTCCGTTTTCATCCACAATCGCAAAAACGCGAACGGTTCCGGTGACATTGTGGGTCTTTGCCGCGGCTGGGTAGGCTGGAGTAGCGCGCTTCGTTTCACGCCCACTCAACGAGCCGGCGCTAACCATTTGTGGCTCAGCGGCCGTTGTAACCGCAACAGGCGCCGGTGCTGGCGCGGTTGGGTCTGGAGTAGGCTCAGGCGTTGGTGCAGGTTTGGTCGCAAACGGATTGGGAATCCTGTTGGTGACGGCATCGAGTGCCCGCGATCTACCAAGCGAAGCCGACTGTAACGAAGCCATCTTCTCTCTTGCGGTTAGATACTCGGTTTGCCACCTCGCACGATCATCGTCGTTTTTCGCGAGGGACTGTCGAATACCAAGCACATCTTCGAGGAGGGCGAACGATTCGTAAGCTCGACCCGGTTCCTTTGCGATCTCCTGCGCCTGGGCGATCACTCGTTCGAGCAATCCACGAACTCGGTCGAGATCCGTGTTCGCTTCGGTGGGTAAGCCAGCATCAGTGGGATTGATGCCATAGCTACGATAACGCGCAAGATGCGAGCGAATGCCGTTGACCGTCTGGCCCGCCGCAGCAAAGTAAGTGCGAATCGATTCGTCTTTTTGTGCCGCCCGAGCCTGGAATGCTTCATCCAGCAGCGCCTGCGAACGACCGTAGTTCCCTTCTTCAAGGTAAATACCGAGAAGCATGAGTGTCGCGACATTGCGCAGGGTTACGTCATTGCCCGACGCGCGTATGTTTTCCAACTCAGCGGCAGCGGCGGGAAGCTGGTGCACAGCCGCGAGCGCGCGAGCACGTTCAATGCGTTGATAATTGGGGTTCGCTGACGCGTCTTCGGGGGAGCCAGTCGACTGGCCCACCGCGAAGGCGGCTGTCGCTAGCACTAGAACTGTCGGGAGGATTGCATTTATGTAGGGGCGTAAAAAAAGAAAAGACCTCAAATTGCTGACTCCTGGGAAAATACAAAAGCGAGCCTAATGCTCGCTTTAGAGTTGGTATCAATTTGACAGAACCCATTATGTACGGAACAGGCCACTGAGGCAAGAGGGCACAACCCCCTAGGGCTACGAGTGGCAAGAGAATGCTAGAATGCAACCATGAGTTCACTGCCAGCAAACGATCTTATCGTAACTGGAATCGAGGACTTGCAGCGCAATCGCGAGACAATTCCGGCGTTGCTTGTTGCGATTGGCGCCCCGAAACTACGCAGTCTCGGGCTTGAAGTTCCTGAGAACTTGCCCTCCAATCCCGAACATCGCCTGTACGACCTTCTAGCCGTCTCCGGGCCTGATTCTGCGCACTCCAAATACAACGCATTGATCAGGAAGCTGGTGAGCTTCGAGCGAGCATTTTCATGCGTCAGAAAGTAAGCGCCGACGCAATTGATCGGTTTATGAAGGCAATTGGTCGTGCCGGTAAAACCAATACCCACATCTATTTCGTTGGCGGCGTCAGCGCTGTGTTGCTCGGTTGGCGAGAAACTACCATCGACATTGATCTAAAAATGGTGCCCGAAGCAAATGAAATTCTTAAAGCCTTACCAGATCTCAAAGAACGCCTTCAAGTAAACGTCGAACTTGCTTCACCAGATGACTTTATCCCTGCCCTGCCGGGCTGGGAGGAGCGCAGCACATTTATTGGTCGTGAAGGAGCTATTGATTTTTTCCACTATGATTTTTACGCGCAGGCGCTCGCAAAGATAGAGCGTGGACACAACACTGATCTCATGGATGTGCGCCAAATGATCGAACTTGGGCTAATCGAACCGTCTCGGTTGTTGGAATTCTTTTCTCGGATTGAGGACCGCTTGTACAAATATCCAGCGATTGATGCTGAGTCATTTCGCTCTTCGGTCCAAACCTTCCTAGCCAACCTTTAACAATCGCTATTGCGTACCCGACGCGCCGAGGCTCTTGATGATTTTGTCGCGGAAGGCGCGGGCGGCGGTTTTGATGGCTGTTTCGTTTAGGGTTAGGAGGCGGCGATTGCGCATGACGATGCGGCCGTTGATGACGACGCTCTCGACGTCGGCGGCTTTGGTGGCGTAGACGAGATCGGAATAGACATTGTAGAGCGGTATTTGGTTGAGTGTGTCGCGATCGATAACCAGCAGATCCGCGCGCTTTCCGGTCTCGAGTGAGCCGATTTCTTTCTCCAGATGTAGTGCTTCGGCGCCGCGAATCGTGGCGAGCTCAAATGCCTGCTGCGCAGAGATCACTTTCGGATCGCCGCTGAACACTTTGTGCAACTTCGCCACCGTGTCCATCTCTTCCCACATGTTCAGGTCGTTGTTTGACGCGGCTCCGTCCGTTCCCAAACCCACGAACAACTTTTCCGTCAACATCTTGGGAACAGGCGCCACACCCGAGGCGAGTTTCATGTTCGACTGCGGATTGTGAACCACTCCAACACCGCGACGCTTCAGAATCGCGATGTCAGTTCCCTGCGGCCAAACCATGTGCGCCGCGATCACACGCTCGTTCAGAAAACCGATGCGATCGAGATATGCGACCGGACTTGCGCCCTTCGCTTTGACACTGTCATCAACTTCACGCTTCGTCTCCGAAATGTGCGTCACGATCGGCGCACCAGTGCGATCAGAAAAGGCACGGACGGCTTTGAGATGATCTTCAGAGACTGTGTACGGCGCGTGGGGCGCGATCGCCGGAATGATCAGTTCGTGACCTTTCCAACGAGCAACAAACTTCTCCACGTACGCCATGCCCTCGGCGTTCGTCTTATTGTCGGCGACGGGAAAGTCGATGATCGTTTCTCCGAGCACGCCGCGGACGCCGGCTTTTGCAGTTTCATCGGCGATCGCGTCTTCGAAGTAATACATGTCACAGTAGGTCGTAGTCCCACCGCGAATCATCTCGGCAAGACCCAGGCGCGTTCCGACGCGAACAAACTCTTCCGTAACGTTCTTGGCCTCAGCCGGAAAGATATACTTCGTTAGCCACTCCTGAAGATCGAGATCGTCCGCGAGCCCACGAAACAGGACCATCGGAATGTGCGTGTGACCATTGATCAGACCAGGGGTGATGACTTTGCCCGTCGCGCTGACTCGCTGCCGCGACGAGTATCGACCTTCGATCTCCGCACGCGGGCCGATCGCGACAATCCTTCCTTTTGATACAGCAATTCCGCCGTCGTCGATAATGCGGCGCGTTTGATCCATCGTTACGATCGTGCCGCCGAGCACCAGCAGATCGACTGGCTCTCTGCGAGTCTGAGCCTGGGTGTTATTTGAAAGCGTGGTCATCACGATTAGTGAAACACAGATAAACGCGGATAGATACGGATTCATTTGTTTTTCAAAAAGCGGGCGTCGAAGGCGCGTGGCAGCAGATCGGCGATGTGAAACTCCTCGCTTTTGCCTTGAAGATTTGCGAAAACAATCGTCGCCCCTCGCGCAAACTCCCAGATAATTTGCCGGCATGTTCCACACGGCGGTGTCAGAGTCTCTGTGTCAGCAACTACCGCGAGCGCCGTAAAGTTGCGCTCGCCTTCCGACAGCGCTTTCCAGATTGCGACTCGTTCAGCGCAAACAGTCAAACCATAACTCGCACTCTCGACGTTGCACCCGGTGTAAACTTTCCCACTTTCAGTTTTCACCGCGGCACCGACAAGGAAATTGGAAAATGGCGCGACAGATTGCAATCGCGCAGCCTTCGCCGCTTCAATCAACGGCTCTAAATCTTCGCTCAAAGTTGACCTCCAACTGGTGATAAAACACTGGCGAGCCTCTCGCGAATTTTTCCACTCAACAAGTCGATACTTACGAGATTATGACCACCCTCAGGAATGATTACGTCCGCATGGCGTTTTGACGGCTCAACAAACTGCATGTGCATGGGCCGCACTGTTCCCAGGTATTGTTCG
>DATEIS010000578.1:0-2670 GCA_035278765.1 Pyrinomonadaceae bacterium
GCGGTAAAACTAAAAACTAACAGTCTCATGTCAAAGAACGAAACAAACAGAATCACAACACCAGGCGCCGTGGCGTCACGCTCGAAGTCTACTCATAAAGTTCTTGACTCCGAACGACGCTTCATAGATGACCTCGTCCAACAATGACGCAAAGGCAAATCGGTAAGAGAAAACAAGGGGGCAACTTTTGCAACATTTAACTGAAAACCCGGACATTCCACCAACAACACCATACGACCCAAACGACCCAGCGCAAGTCCCTGATTCGATTCCCTTGCCTCCGGACTCCAATCCCCAACCGAAAGCTCCGGTCCGCGAGCCGGATCAACCTCCACCAATCACAGACCCCTCTACGCCTGAACCGACCAGACTGTAAAAGGGGAACCTTCGATTGCCGGCATTATTGAGTTCTCTCTTCACAGTTACAGCCACAAGATGGATCTTCCAATTCTTTAGAAGGATGGGACTGTTTGGTCTCTTCCTCATGAGCGCACTCGACTCGTCGTTTCTCGTGCTCCCATTCGGAAACGATCTGCTGCTGATCGCCCTCGTAAGTTCCAATCGAAATTCCTTGATTTGGATTGCCTACGTGCTTGTTTCAGCGATCGGATCGGTAGTCGGCGTCTTAATTGTCGACTTGATCATGCGAAAGGCCGGCGAGAAAGGATTAGAACGTTTTGTAAAAGCGAAACGAGTCGAGAAACTAAAACAAAAACTGGAAAACAAAGGCGGCATCACAGTCTTCATTGCGACGCTGATACCGCCGCCATTTCCATTCACGCCAGTCGTGATGACAGCGTCCGCGTTACAGTCGCCACGTGGCACGCTGTTGATCGCGGTCTTCCTGGGACGACTGATTCGATTCGGCGTCGAAGCAGTGCTCGCGCTTTATTTTGGGCGACAAATGATAGCGTTTCTGAACTCTGACGTGGTTACTTACTTTGTGTACGGGTTGATAGGAATCGCGATTGTCCTGAGCACCCTCTCACTCCTTCGCTGGTTAAAGCGAAATTAGCCACAAAAGCGATAAACCCAAACCGTTTTGGCCGAATTTTTTGAGATTTTTCTGCCCTCCGTGTAAAATCCGGAGACGAAAAAATCCTCCTGAAGGGAGCCCGCAGGCATGCCAGAGACACGGGGCGTTCAAGCCACCGAAGAAGTAAAAGCAGAGTGGTCCACGGCGTACAAGTATTACCTCAGAGCGCCGGGGGACCGGTTCGATAAGAAAAAGGATCGGACTCAACGAATCGACTACGTAGCCCAGGAAATGAAGCTGACTCGCAAACAGGCCAAGCGCCGCATTCGAAATTACGAAGCGTGGCAGCGAAATATCAAAAAGGGCATCGTACGCCCGTAATGGTCCGAAGTATTAAGCTGTAAGACTGGACCTCACCCAGTTCTTTCAATCTCCCCTCTTCTGTAAATCAATCTGTGTAATCTGTAGATACATTTGAGCATTGCCGCGAACCCCGTTATATTGGTGGTCCCAATCCCCTTTTCGACAACCAATGACTCGGCAGGAGGTTAACGGTGAGATTCACTCGTCATGGCCGCCAATTGTGGCTGGGCCTCTTCTTTCTTCTTTGCATAGGACTAGTGCTTATGTCGTGTACTGATAATCCAAATTCACTTTCATCGTCGGGAACCGGGGATGCAGACAAATTTCTTGCTGACGCCGAAAAGCGTCTCATGGATCTGAGTATCAAAGCAGGCCGAGCCGATTGGGTGAAAAGCACCTTCGTCACTGACGACACAGAGACGCTCGCGGCTGAAGCAAACGAGAACCTGATCGCGGCGACAACCGAACTCGCGGAACAAGCACGACGCTTCGACAATGTCGAAGTCTCGCCCGAAGCCAAACGCAAACTCAAACTACTGAAACTCTCGCTCACTCTCCCGGCGCCAAAAGATCCTGCCCTGCGCAGCGAACTCACAAAGATCGCGGCAGGCATGGAGGGCGATTACGGCAAGGGTAAATACTGTCCCGACGGCGACAAGGGAAAATGTTTGAGTCTTCCCGATCTGGAACAGATCATCGGCAGTAGTCGCGATCCTGAAGAACTGAAGAAAGCGTGGCTCGGCTGGCATCAGATTGCGGTGCCGATTCGCAAAGATTACGTGCGTTTCGTCGAGCTGAGTAATAAGGGTGCGCAAGAGATGGGCTTCAAGGATACGGGCGCGATGTGGCGTTCGAAGTACGACATGGAGCCAGATGCGTTTGCCGCGGAGATGGAACGGTTGTGGCAGCAGGTTAAGCCACTGTACGACTCGCTCTATACTTACACACGTCGCAAGCTCTCCGAAAAATATGGCAAAGAAGTTGTTAGTGAAGATAAGCCGATACCCGCGCATCTGCTTGGCAACATGTGGGCGCAAACGTGGGGAAATATCTATCCGCTGCTCGCCCCTGCCAACGCCGATCGTGGTTACGACCTGACACAAATACTCAAGTCGAAAAATACAGACGCCAGGCAGATGGTTCGCTACGGTGAAGGGTTCTTCACGTCAGTTGGCTTCGATCCGCTGCCATCGACTTTCTGGGACCGTTCGCTATTCACAAAACCTGCGGACCGCGAAGTTGTTTGTCATGCGAGTGCATGGGACATCGACTATGAAAAAGATGTGCGACTGAAGATGTGTGTGCAGATCAACGAGGAAGACTTTTCAGTG
>DATEIS010000579.1:0-8760 GCA_035278765.1 Pyrinomonadaceae bacterium
GTGTACGACTAAGCTCATGGACGCAAGCGATCGCTCGCTGCAAATAGAGTTATCCGTTGATGTATTAAGAGAGCTCCAGGTGACCGACGGTAAAGAAGCGACGGAAAAGATCGCCGTCCTGATTAGTGAACTGGTCCAACATTGTCGAAGGAAAGGTTGCTGAATTCAACATTACTGACGCGATCCCGGCATTTATCACGAATGTCGATGGGCGGTGGCGGACTTCTGAGATGGCTGAGTAGAATGCGTCGGATGAAGTTGAAGCTTATGCGTTGCCGTAAGAATTTCCTGGCCACAGATGATCTTGAGGGCGATGTCGCTCCTACTAACCTTCCGGCTCATTTTCAAAGACTTAACTGGTAATCCGAACAGAACACGCTAAACAACTTACGACGATGAAACCCACAAAGTTGATTCTGGCCCTGATAGTGATCTCAGCGGCTCAGCCTATCGCGATTAAATCGAACCGACCGATTTCGATTGCAAAGAGCAAACAAGCTGACATCGTCCAAACAATAAGACTCAACGGCAACGCCGGAGGCAAGCGCTTCGACGGCATCGGCATTGTCAATGGCGGTGGCGCCACTTCAGTGTTGCTGAAAGATTATCCCGAGCCTCAACGCAGCCAGATCCTGGATCTGGTCTTTAAACCAAAATTCGGAGCTTCTGTCAGCGCCCTTTTTATCGAGATTCCCGGTGACGGTAACTCGACCCAAGGTTCGATGCCAAGTCACATGCGAACACGCGATGACCTCAACTACTATCGCGGCTACACATGGTGGTTTTTGCGAGAGGCCAAAAAGAGAAATCCAAGCCTGAGTCTGGACGGCACGGCGTGGAGTGCGCCAGGTTGGATTGGCAACGGCGAATTCTGGTCGCAGGATGCTGCAGATTATTACGTGAAGTGGCTTGAAGGTTTGCGAAACGTTTATGGTTTGGAGTTTGACGCGATCGGTTGTCGAAACGAAAAAGGCACGAACTTTGATTTTGTGAAGAGGTTGCGCGCAACTTTAAATGCTCACGGTTTCGAAAAGATCAAAATCCACGCGTTCGATAATTGGCCCAACAACAAATTTGATTTCGTCAAAGAGATGCTCACTGATGAAAAGTTGCGAGATTCTATAGATATCATCAGTGGCCACATTCTCGGTACGGACGCACCGGCTTCAGCGGATGTCCAGGAAATGGCCGCCAGAATGTACAAGCCTATCTGGAACACTGAAGAGCACGTCTATAAGAAAGGTTTCGACTGCGCAATCAGCATCGTAGAAGCGTTCAACGAAAGTTTCATCCGTAGCGGTGCTACGAAAGTTGTGAACTGGTACGACATTGCTGGTGTCTATCCAGTAGAGCCTTATTCAGAAGATCCGGCGATGATTCTCGCGCGTTCGCCATGGAGCGGCAATTATGAGATCCGCGAAGCATTGTGGGGATATGCACACTATGGTCAATTCACAGAGGTAGGATGGCAATACATTAATGGCGGCCAGGGCGAACTCGCCGGCGGCGGTAGTTTCGTGAGCTTGAAATCGCCGAGTGATGACTACAGCATCATCATTGAGACGAAGGAAGCAAAAGCGTCACAACAGATTCAGTTCATGATCGATGGCGGCCTGTCGACGAAAGGCCTGAGTGTCTGGCGCAGCAATGCCCGCGAACAATTTATCCGTCAAACTGACATCAAGCCCATGAATGGCAATCTCACACTGTCTGTGGATTCAAATTCCATTTACACGTTAACGACAACCACAGGTCAACGGAAGGGAGGCTTCGCAAACGTCCCTGTGGCAAAGCCGTTTCCGTTTCCTTACCGCGAATTGTTTGACCAGTATTCAGCACCAAAAGTGCGCGGATACTTACCGAAGTACACTGCGGATATTGCCGAAGTTTTCGAAATTGTTGGGTGTCCAAATAGAAAAGGAAAGTGCCTGCGCCAAGTGATTCCCGTGGCGCCAATCTCCTGGGCGCCAGAATGGATGCCTTACACAATTCTCGGTGATGAAGGTTGGCAGGACTACGAAGTGAGCGCCGATGTCTATTTAGACCAAGCCGAGTCTGCGGCAGTGATGGGACGAATCAACCACGTGGGCACAGGATATGGTTCAGTTCCAAAGGGTTACTTCTTAGAGCTGGGCCAGAACGGAGAATGCCGGTTGGTGGTGATACGCGGATCGAAGGACAAAGATAATCCTGAAGGTGGAGAAAAAGTGCTGGGTAGCGCTCGGATTCCAGGTATTCACGCTAAGGAATGGCATAAGCTTAAACTCCGCTTTAATGGTTCAACGATCACAGGATTTGTTGATGGCAAGACGGTGCTGCGTGCGACCGATACGCTTTATTCGAGAGGTATGGTTGGATTAATGACGGGTGGAGGAAAGAAACTCAGTATGTCGTACTTCGATAATCTCCTGATTCGCTGACAGAGCACGTTAGTCCTTATTAGGTATACACAATTAGATATGCACAGAATTAAATCAGTGTGAGCAGTTGGTCGGCACTCTTAAAGACACGCACTTTCGCCACCTCGTTAGCTTAGTTATTGGAAGACAAACGGACGTGCTTAGTTTCAGAAGTGGTTAGACTGGGAGCCACTGGGTTCCTCCACCGTTTTGAGATTCGTATTTTCGCTAGAAAAAAATCGCGCCCTGGCGAAGAGGCGCGATCTTTATCTTAAATTAGAAATCAAAGTTGCTGTCGGTCTACTCTCTACTCTTCCTCGCGTCTGTAGCAGGTCTCGACTCCCGCATCGTTCAGGCAGATAAAACTCTTGCCGTATTCATCGGTCTTAAAACCGAATCCAAGCGATTTTTCAGCCGGAGCCGGCTTCTCCTGCGAGCTGTTCCGGTTCGGAAAGCACGAATACGAGTTTGTCCAGACATCGCGGGAGGGCTTCAGAAAGATGGTCCCAGCATCAACGAGGTAGCGGCCGGTGACCTCTTCAAAAAGAGACGTTGTGCAGCCGAACATAGTTGATTCCATGTAGCCATGGAATGTGTAACTGCCGTCTGCAGCAAACCTGTAGGAGAACATTTGGCCGCGACGATTCTTTGTCTGGCCGGTGGTGGTGTTGACCTCGTTGATCATCCCCAGTCCTCCCGTTTTCCAGTAACCAAGAACCGAACGTTGCGCGTTTGCCGGCACCACCTGCGATACGATGATCCCGAAAACCAACACAAAACCAACCATAGACTTCGACATAGGTTTCTCACCCGTCAAAACTTTCTTTCCATCAAATTTGTATCAGCGAGCCCAAACTCGCCATTACCAAATAACGCGCAGAGACTTATGGAAAAGGTTCAGGGGAATTAGAGGACTTTGTGCGTGCTTAGGAGAAACAGTCATCAGTACGGTAGCGCGGTAGCTCTTCATTAATCGCATTTGCGATTACTGGCTAAACGCGCCGACATTCGCAAACTGCCTGAGCTGAAAGCAGAACATTGTTGGTTAGAAAACGTCCATGCAGATCTGTCGCTACAGAACGGTCGGTTTGGAAGATGAGGAGTAATAACTGTGCTCGCCGACCACACGGTCGGTTCTTCTTCACGCCGGGCAAATCACACTGACTTTCACTGTGCGGTAAAACATAGGAACCTTCTCAACCTCAGAAAGAGTCGCTCTATTCTGCAGCCGCCGCCAGAATTGTTTCGATCTTCGAGTCAAGTTCTCGCGCCACTAGGAGAGCGTCGCTGCTCCCATACCGAGCGAGATGTGAGGCCATTCTGTCGTAAGAAAGGTGTATGCCATCCGGGCGCTCCTCAATGAGAATCGTCACAGGCGCATACGAGCCCGCGTCTGGAACATGTTTGACCATCTCCTTCATGATCAGCGGATTGCCCGCAATGATGCGAACGATCCTTGGCGTGGCGGTCCCCGTCTCTTTCCTAAGAACCTCCCCGAGATCAAAGCGGATGAACTCCATGATCCCGTTCGGTTTGGTCGCCGCGTTGACGACTGCTTCCATTTCACATCGACTTTGAGCGTTCGAAACTGCTTCGCGGAATGCAGCCATATCCGGATGACCGATCTGCGCGTCGATGCGAGCAACGACCTCGTCAAAGGGTCTTGCGGAAACCAAAGTGACACGTTGGATTTGAACTTCTCGAATGCTCATATACCTCTCTGTTTGGTCTTACCGGACCGGCTACCGTTCACAACTGTTGCCCGGCAGCCGGTCCCGCGCGATTGCAGCCGTTGCCGCCCGCATCTACTCGTCTCGCATCGTCCGCACTGGGTATCGCCTGAGAGCGCCGCCCATCAGCGAGCACCGTCCAGGAAGATATTCACGTGCGAAACAAAGAGCGCATGGTGCTGGAAAAGGGCTCCGTGACCGGAGTCGGGATAAAGGATGAGGTGGGCTGAGGGGATGCGCTTGTAGAGTACATAGGAGTTGACGGTAGGCGCTATCAGGTCCTCATTGCCATTGACCACCAGAACCGGCTGCTTGATGGCTGCCAACTGCGCGTGATTGGCGGGTGACATTCCCCAAGTGATCCACGCTTTTGCCTGGGCTTGTGTCGCTGCTTGGGACGCCTCCGGTTCCGGATCGACCTTATGGTTGTTAATTCTCTTCACAAAGTCCAGCCCCGATTGACGGCCGTCCGGCGTGGCGGTAAAGAACAGTAGCGCCTTCAACGGTACATTCGTCTCGGCACTCTTTTTCATGTTCTCGGAAATGATGTCGGGCAGCGCGTTGAAGCCTTCAGCACCCTGCGGCCCGGTGCCAACAAGAATTGCTTTGCGAACCAGCCCAGGGCGATCCGCCAGAACCTGTTGGGCCACGGCTCCGCCCAGGGAGAAGCCCAGCATATCGACGTGATTCAGGTGGAGTGCGTCCAGGAAACCCTCCGCGTAATGAGCCATGGCAGCCACAGAGTCAGGTGCACTGCCCTCCGATGCTCCGATGCCAGCATTCTCAAAAACCACAATGGTCCGGCTCTTTGCGAGCCCTTCAATCATGCTCTGATCCCAATCATCCATCGTTCCGGTGAAATGTTGTAAAAGGATAAGCGGAGGAGCGTCGGACCGGCTGCCGAGCGTCCTGTAGGCCAGCTTAGTGCCATTCACCGTCACGTATTGATTCGGCGTTCTGCTGTAATCGGCGACGCCCGTTGAATCCGAAACGCCGCCTGCGGTTGCGAGACTGCTTGTAAGTTTATTCATCATGCTCTCCTTGCGCCTATCGGGCAAACTCAGTCGAAATGAGCTGTCATTCGTGCTGCTCGCTCGATGAACCTGGCGACTTCGGCCGGGTGCGAGAGCAAAACCAGATGACTGGAGGCAATTGTGATCGATATTGCGTTCATTTTTTGTGCCTCCGATTCCTCAAGCGTCGGTGATACGACGCGATCCTCGCTGGCAATCACAAACCAGGTTGGCTTGGTCTTCCAGGCTGGCGTGCTGATCGGCGCGCCAAATGCTGCCCCCGCCGTCGGACCTTGCGTTGCGATCAAGATCTGCTGCTCTGCTTGGGGCAAATCTGGAGCAAGGTCCTCAACAACACCCTTATCCGATAGCTTGAGAAAGCCCGCAGCGTCAGGCCGGAGCTCCGTGCCCACAGGAGTGGGGTTTGCCTTGATTTGATCGAGCGTCGATTCCCCTTGATCGGGAGCGAAGGCGGCCACATAAACCAAGGCGGCAACCTTAGGATCATTTCCGGCTTCGGTAATTACCGACCCGCCGTAGGAATGCCCTACAAGTACGAACGGGGCATCTTGTAGCGCGATTGCCCGCTTGAGCGCTGCGGTGTCGTCCGCGAGTGAAGTCAGTGGAAGCTGTACCGCCGTCACATGCAAGCCTTTTGCTTCGAGCAGCGGGATTACTTTCGACCAACTCGACCCGTCAGCCCAAGCGCCGTGTACAAGGACGACGTTTCTGACCCTCTGGGAATTGCCGCTCTGCGCTACGACGGGTTGTGTTGAAAAGAGGTACAACACGGTTGCGAGGAGTGCCCATCCCAGGTTGCGATGGGCGAGACTGGCCGAGAGGCTCGACCGTCGTGCGGACACGCTGGGGCTCACTGTGAATCTGCGATTGGTTGTTTCCGTAAAAGCTTTGTCTGATTTCATATGTCTCTCCTGAAAAGTGTTTTCTGCAAAGATCTCAAAGATTCGTTATCCTTCTTGGTCCCGTTCTCTATTGATCCATTCGCATATGTATGGCGAGACACGTGCCATCTCGCAGACGGCCGAATCGCTTTTAGATTCAGTCAAAGTCTGGATATTTGGCGGGAGCAACCACGCTGAACCGACAGAAATTGCTGAAGGTTCAGCGCGGCAATGTCGAAACAGAAGAAAGCCTCTTGGGACTGTGACACGCGTTGGCGCGGGATTGTCCAACGTCAGGAACGATGTGTTCTACGGCGTCTTGAACCGATGTTTGTTGATCTGCAGTGCTTTGATTTTTGAGTCGAGGGTCTGCCGCGGCATAGCGAGCCTGGCGGCTGCGCCGGACGGGCCGGCAATCCGGCCCTTACATGCGGCCAATGCGGCTTCGATCATCTCTCTTTCGCGCTGGGCAAGTGCCCGCTGGTCCTCGGCCAACATACTCGGGGATGCATCCGCCGGTTCGGAAGACCGGATCGACTCCGGCTTCAACCAGGACTCGTCAACGGCGAATTCTTCTCCATCGCAGAGGATCACTGCTCGCTCCACGACGTTCTGCAACTCCCGAATGTTGCCCGGCCAGTGGTAGTGCTGAAACAGCTCCAGCGTTTTTTTCTTGATGTGCCTGATCCTTTTCCCGGTTTTCTTCGCATTGCGCTCAATCAGATACTCAACCAGCAGCGGAATGTCACCCACTCGGTCCCGAAGAGCCGGAATCTCTATGGGGAAGACGTTTAAGCGATAAAACAAATCCTGACGAAATGTCCCCGCTGCGACGGCTGCCTTTAAATCCCGGTGCGTGGCCGCCACCACACGGACATCCACGGGGATGGGCTGGTTGCTCCCGATCCGTTCAAATTCTCGTTCCTGCAGCACTCGCAGGAGCGCAAGCTGAGTCTCGCCGGGAAGGTCGCCGATCTCGTCCAGGAAAATCGTACCGCCGTTGGCGGCTTCAAACCTCCCCAAGCGTCGCTGTAGAGCGCCTGTAAAAGCGCCCTTTTCGTACCCGAACAGTTCGGAAGCAATCAGCGCAGGCGGAATTGCCGCGCAGTTCACCCGAATGAACGCACGTGAGGAGCGGTTTGACCGCTTGTGTATGGCACTCGCGATCAGTTCTTTTCCCGTTCCCGTTTCCCCTAGGATCAGGACAGTGGAATCGGTCGGCGCCACTTTCGCTACCTGCGACAACACGCGGCGGAGAGACTGGGAAGAGCCGACGATCTCGTCGAACATCGACGAATCCGCAAGTACCTCGCGCAGCGCCAGATTCTCATTCCGGATTCTTTCTTCGGCTTGCTTGCGGTCCTCAATGTCAGTTCCGGTCGCATACCAGCGAATGACATGCCCGTTGTCATCACGAAGAGGGTTGAATCGGATGAGGAACCAGCGATACTTTCCGTCAGCTCGTCGGCACCGTTGTTCGACCTCGAACGGTTCTCCAATTGCCATTGCCTTTTCACGCTCGTCTCGGACCCGCTCCAGATCATCGGGATGGAATATTCGCTCGCGGAAGTCTGCCGCCTGGACGTCTTCTAACCTGAGGCCCGTGTATTCGAGCGTAATCTTGTTCGCATAGATAATGGCACTGTCTGGTCGCTGCACTACAATGGCTTGAGGAATGGCGTCCGTCATCCGTCGAAGTTCATGCTCGTCCTGCTGGAGCTTTGCCTGCGCGCGCTTTAGGTCCTCGATGTCAGTCTCGACTCCATACCAATGGACAACATTTCCGGATTCATCCAAGAAGGGTTTGACGCGGATCATGAACCAGCGGTATTCGCCGTCGAAACGGCGCAGACGCGCTACAATTTCTGCCGCTTTTCTCGAAGGGAGAACCTGGAGCAGCCACTTGTCCATCGCCAGTTGCTTATCCTCGGGATGGATAATAACCATCCACCCCCACCCGTGCGATTCCTCTGGCGAAAGGCCGGTGTATTCATGCCAGCGTTGATTGAAGTAAGTGATGCTGCCATCGGCCTCAGCTCGCCACGCTACGGCAGGTATGGTATTGAGGATTGTCTCGAGTTCGGCTTTTGACTTCGCAAGCTCGTCGAAGGCCTTCTTCAACGAGGCGCGGGATCGATGTGTTTCAACTGCAATCAGAGCGATGTGGCTGGCGCCTTCGATCACTTGCAGATCGCCGGCGCTGGGACTTCTCGGCTCGCAGTAGTACATGGCAAAGGTGCCGAGCAATTCGTCGCTTTTCGACATGAGCGGCTGAGCCCAAGCTGCTCGAAGACCGTTTCGCAAGGCAATCTCCCGGTACTCCTCGGCTGGAGTTCCAGACCACAACGGATCATTGGCAATGTCAGGAGTGATAATCCGCTGCTTCTGAAATGCAGCAGTACCGCACGAACCCATGCGTGGTCCGATCGGCAGCGGCGTGATCGCCGACAGCCATTCCTGGCGGACCCTTTGAGCGCCCACCGGCCACAACCGTTTATTGTCCGGGTCCATCAGCATCACCGTCGACATCACGCCTGGACATTGAGCGTCAATCTCTCTGCACAAATTCTCCAGGACGTTCGCCAGGCAGGCGCCGCTCGCGATCATCTCCAGTATTCGTCTTTCCGCTGTTAGCAGAGACTCAGCCTTGTCGTCCATATGTCTGGCCGTTTCGGGAATACCCGGAGTTCCGTCGAAGATCGCGATTCCGGTGGAC
>DATEIS010000580.1:0-4285 GCA_035278765.1 Pyrinomonadaceae bacterium
ACGCACAGCATCAGCAGGTTGAAGCCCGTTTTCGATCGTTGTTCTCGCATTGCCCATCAGTTCGGTGATGTTGTTCATCGAGCCCGATTGAAACGCAAAGCGAACGCCTGCCTTCGCGAGCTTGCCCGCTGTTTGTTGTGCGTCGACGCGCTCACGCAAAACGCGCAACGGTTCGGGATCAGCTTCAGGAAGTGCGGCAGTCGTGCGTCGTGGCAGATTCAGCGAAAGCAGCACGGGCACATTTTGTTTCGCCAGGCGTTCGACAACTCGATCCGCCTCGCGACCACCGGCAATGATCAGTTTGAGTTTGAACTCAGCGCCAAGATCCAAAGCGCGCGCTATCTCGCGTTCGCTGTTGGCCATCATCACCACCGGCATTCGGCCGTCAATCACGGGAATCAGCGCCGCGAGCGAGCGATCAGTTTCGGGACGACGCGTTCCGCGCGGCGCACGCTCGTAAACCTGAAGCGAATCGCGATAGCGCTGCGCGTCGAGCATCATCTGCCTCAAAGCTGCGAACACGCCGAGGAGCGATCCCGGATATTGTCCCGTACGTAGCGGCGTGAAACTAACGTGCATGGCGACGGGCGAACGCACGATCATCTGCTGGGGTGATTCTCCAGCGAGATTAATCAAAGCCGATTGGCCCATCCAGATACCTGAACGCGACGACGTCAGCGCCGTCGTGATTCCGACGTTGCGCGACGACTCGATCTCGTTGCCACCGGGACGGATCACATCTTCAACCATGACTTCCGGCTGCAGTCCGACCGGTTGCGTTGAATTTGGACCAGCGGCGGGTCGCTGCTGCTGTTGCTGGAAGAAGAACCCGCCGCCACCACCGCCGCCCGGAGAAGGCGAAGGCGCAGCTTCCGGTAACGCAAGATTCGTGTATGAATCGATGAGCCCCGGATAAACAGTCAGCCCGGTTCCATCGATAACGCGAGCATCGGATGGAGCGGTAACGTTTGCCCCGGCGGCGGCAATCAGACCATTACGAATCACAACCGTGCCACGCTCGATCACCGGTCCTGAAACCGTGACGATGCGCGCGTTTGTGATTGCATAAGTGTCGATAGCGCTGCGTTGAGCGTTGCTCGCGCCGGCGCAAAGGAACAACAAGGCTGACGCGACAATTAGACGCGAACGGATTTTTGGCATAGGTAACCAAATCCCCATTATTCAGATTTGTAAAAAAACTTCGTTTGAGGAAAGAGAGGAAAGCTTAGCGTAAGAATAGTCCGTGAGGGAAGTCTGAAACACGGATGAACACGAATTTTTAAGCTGTGTTCATCCGTGTAATCTGTGGCTTACTTGCTGGCGTTGGCGTTTGCGGCCTGAACCTTCAACTGGTTCTTGACCCCAGTCACACCTTCAACACTCTTCGCTACGGCTTCGGCACGAGTCTTCTGAGCAGCACTCGCCACTGTGCCGGTCAGCGTCACGACACCTTTGTCGACGTCAACGTTGATAGTCGAGTCGCGCAGATCATCCGCGGCTGCGAGATCGAAGCGCGCCTTTACCCAAAGCCAACCGTCGTTCAAGCCGGTACCGACCGTGCGACCCGATTCTTTGGCCTCGCGAGAGTATCGTTCCTTGTCCCGCTCATACTCTTCGCGTGTCGGAGCTCTGCGATTGTTATTCGCCGAAGTTACCGGCGTGGAAACAGGTGTGGCGGTTGCAACAGCGTTGGCGTTAGCGTTTGCATTTACCGTTCTATTATCGTTTGCGGCGTGGTCACATCCCGTAATCAAAACTACAAGTGCTCCTAATAATAGGAACCCTTCGATTCTGCGTCTCATCTTTGCGAAATCCTCCTTACACTGAACAGACAAACTAGTTCGGAAAACATACGTCTGGTGCAAGTAGGAGCAAACGGTGGGCCAAGAATCAGTAGACGGAGCAAACTACCACTTAACAGTTCCTTCTTTTGTTGTGTCGATTTCTGCGGTCTTAGGTACGTCACCGAACAGATAGCCTTTGATGTTGTCGAAAAGGAAATTCTGGGCGTCGGGACTAGTCAGGTCGAGGCCGTAGTGATTGATGATCTGTGTTTGCTTTTGCAGCCATCCGCTCCAACACGGTTGGCAAATTTCGGCGGCAATGCGTTGGCCGAGCGCGTTGGGGAATGGTGCAAATCCGAGCGCCGGACGCTTCTCGCCACAATGTGTGCATTTGATTGTGTCAGCCATTTCTATCCTCCTTGATTCTGAGCAGCGCGAATAGCCGCAATATTAGCATCGTCCTTCGGCTTGAATAAGCCGATAGGCCGCACGTCGCTGTAGCGAAGAATTCCTTTCGCGTCGATTACAAATACTGCACGCGCGACACGTCCGGGAATTAGCGAGCGCGCACCATACAGACGTGAAACAGCGCCGTCAGAATCCGACAGCAGACGCAACGGCAACCCGTGATGCGCCGCAAAATTCTTGTGCGACTCGACCGAGTCGGAAGAGATGCCGACAACTTCAGCGCCGGTTGCGAGATAGTCGTCCCAACGATCGCGCAGCGAACACATCTGCCGGGTACACACCGGAGTTTCATCACCAGGATAAAACAGTAGCACCACGACTTTGTCGCGATGATCGGAGAGGCGCCAATCCTCCCCGTTTCCGTCTTTCAAGGTGAAGTCAGGCGCTGGCGTGTTGATTGCAGCGTTGTTACTCATCACTCCATCAGCCCCGCGAGAATGTTCAGGGCTTCCTCGATCTCTTCATCCGTGTTGAAGAAATGCGGCGACATGCGCAGTCCGGCCTCCGGTCGCCAATCTACGAAGACTTTCTGCTCGGCTAAACGTTCGACCATCACTGACGCGTTCTCAACGCCGATCATTACCGATCCACCGCGCTCGTTTTTGTTGACAGGTGTGTTAATGGTCCAGCCTCGCGTCGAGGCAAAATCTATCATCAACTGTGTTCGGCGTTGTGATTCCGCGGCAATGTTTGCAACGCCTACGGCTTCGATAATCTCGAGGCCTGGGATGGCAGAATAGAGCGCCGGAATGCTCGGTGTTCCCTGTGCAAAGCGCCGGACCGATTTCGCGTAACGCATCGGGGCGCGGGCGAAGTCGAATGGCGAATCGTGAGCGACCCAGCCGGTCAACCGTGGTTGCAGATCTCTTTGCAAGTCTGGCCGCACATACAAATACCCGCACGATGGACCACCGCAGAGCCATTTGATCGTGCCGCCGATGAGAAAGTCGACATTCCAGTCGGACGCGTCGAGTTGCATTACACCGGCTGACTGGTAAACATCCAGCAGCACAAGCGCGCCCTTAGCGTGCGCGTGTTCGACGATTGCCTGCGTATTGACGCGATATGAGCTGCAGTAGGACGTGTGTGAAAGCGCGACGAGACAGGTTTGACTATCAATGGCGTTGAGAATTTTCTCAAGTGGAACTGAGATTCCATCGCTTGACGGCACTACTTCAATTTGTGCGCCGATGTTTCGTTGCCCGTCCCAGAAATAATCCATCGAAGGAAAGTCGAGTGCTGTCGTAACGACTTTCTTGCGAACGCCGCTCTTGAAATCGAAACATGAAGCGACTGTCGCGAGGGCGAGCGAAGCGTTTGGCTGAATTTGGACTGAGCCGGGCGCGCCGCCGAGAATGCGCGCGATGCGATCGCCGACGCGTCGCGAAAGTTCCCACCAGCTCGTGGCCCACGCGTCTTCGCTCGTGTGATGCTCCCAGGCGTCGATGAACGCAAGCATCGATTCACGCGCCGCGCGAGGCACCGGCCCGAGGCTGTGACTGAGCAGATGTATGCCCGACGCCAGCGTTGGAAATTCGTTGCGGTGCCTGTCCATCTTGTTAAATCCTGTAATCCTGTAAAACTTTCTCTAATCCCAGGGCGTCCTTAGATAAGTTCTCGAAAACGCCCTTCGCCTCATCTCCAATCGGCGGATCGTGGCGTTCCTCACGAATCGCCGCCAGTATCTCTGCGGCGACAAACTCTTTCGTCATCTTCGGAACGTCAGCGCCCTTACTCATATCGGTATCGATTGTCGTCGGCATCACTGTTATGACACGAACGCCATGCTCCGCCAGATACGCTCGCAGCGCCTGACCCAGCGACAGCAAGGCAGCCTTCGTCGCGCAGTACGTTCCAACGAGCGGCAAATTCACCTTCGCAAAAGCAGTTGCCACATTGACGATCACGCCGTCGTGCTTTGCGATCATTCCCGGTGCGATCGCCCGCGTCACACGCAACACACCAAAATAGTTAACTGCAATCTCTTCCTGGATCGCTGCAAAATCCATCGTCAACGGATTCCCGAAACCCGC
>DATEIS010000581.1:0-23895 GCA_035278765.1 Pyrinomonadaceae bacterium
ATGGCGGTTAGGTTGAAGGAAGGTTCTGAAGCAATGACCTGCACCGGCCCCTCACCCGACATCTGAAACGACGTTCGTAAGACTTCATGCCGGCGAACAACTTCAGCGAAGCTTTCCTCGAGAGCCTGGGGATCGAGTGGGCCATTAAGGCGTAGCGCCGAGGAAATGTTGTAGAAGGAGCTGCCCGGCTCCATCTGATCCAGAAACCATAGTCGCTCCTGTGCGAATGATAAGGGGATTGCCGCCGGCCGCGCGGTAAGTGTGAGCGGTTGGAGAGACGACTGCTGCGCTCCCCGCATTACTTTTTCAATACTCTGGGCTAGTTCTGCAATCGTCGGATGCTCGAATAATTGACGCAGGGCGAGATCGATTTGGAAAGAGTCTCGGATCTGCGACATCACCCGCGTCGCCAGCAGTGAGTGTCCACCCAACTCGAAGAAGTTGTCGTTGATGCCGACCTGCTCGAAGCCCAGCAGGTTGGCCCAGATGCTTGCCAGCACTTCTTCAATCGGAGTACGCGGCGCAGCGTAGCCTTCAGTTTCCGATCTCAGCGAGTCGGGCGCGGACAATGCGCGGCGATCTACTTTTCCACTCGGCGTGAGGGGTAACTCGGCAAGCAGGACGAAGGCGGACGGGATCATGTATTCAGGCAACAACTCACGCAGGTGATTGCGCAGTTCAGCAGTTGCAACTGACTCCTCCGGCGCGGCAACGACATAAGCGGCCAGCCGTTTTTGTCCTGTCTTATCATCCCAGGCATGGACCACCGTCTGTTTCACCGCCGGATGTAGTTTCAGTGCCGCCTCGATCTCGCCGATCTCGATCCGGAAACCTCGCACCTTGACCTGATGATCGCGCCGCCCCGCGAAGTCCAGACAACCGTTGTTCAGATAGCGCACGAGGTCGCCTGTTTTGTACAACCGCTCTCCACGTCTTTCGCTGAACGGATCCGGGATGAATCTCTCCGCCGTCTGCTCTGGACGATCGATATAACCGCGCGCCAAGCAATCGCCACCAACGTACAACTCTCCTATCACTCCTACCGGCACCGGCTGCAGCCACTCATCAAGCACGTATATCTGAGTGTTCGATATCGGCTTCCCAATGGGCGGCAGGTGCGGCCACTCGTCAGGCGTGCCCGGCAATTGCCATGCAGTCACAACGTGTGTTTCCGACGGCCCGTATTGATTCACGAACGTGCAGTCGGGCAGCTTTTCAAACATGAGCCGGATCTCGCCGGTGACTTTCAACTGCTCGCCCGCGGTGATGACTTCACGCAGATGCAAAGGCACAGTCGCTTCCGCCTCAACCACTTCAGCCAGTTGTTGCAGCGCTACGAACGGCAGGAACAATCTCTCAACAATCTTCTCCACCAAAACTTGCCACAGCGCTCTGCCGTCGCGACGCACCTCTTCAGCAATGAGCACCAGCGTTGCGCCCGCACAAAATGTCGAAAAGATCTCCTGGAACGAGACGTCGAAACTCAGAGAGGCGAATTGCAACGTGCGCGGTGGATTCGAGTGGTCAAAATTGTTTGTCTGAAACGCCAGCAGATTCATCAGCGGGCGCTGCGGCATACCTATGCCCTTGGGGCGACCGGTCGAGCCTGATGTGTAGACGACGTAGGCGAGATTATCGGGCGTGACGGCGTTGAGCGGATTCTCTTCACTCTCTTCAGCGACGCTCGCCCACTGCGCATCCAGACACAACACGTGCGCTTTCTGCTCGCCTAATTCCTCGACGAAGGATTGCCGCGTCAGAACCACCTGCGCCGCCGAATCCGCCAGCATGAACAAACGCCGCTCACTCGGATAAGCAGGGTCTAACAGCAGGTAGGCGCCGCCTGCCTTTAGCACCCCTAAAACACTCACGATGGTCTCGACCGAGCGTTCCATCAGGATGGCAACAACTACGTCAGGCCCGACTCCCAGCTTGTGCAGGTGATGGGCCAACTGATTGGCTCGGCGATTCAACTGCTGATAGCCAACCTGCTCGGCGCCAAATTCGATCGCTATTGTTTTCGGCGTTCGCTCCGCCTGCCTCTCAAACAACTCCGCCAACGTCAACTCAGGATAGGCTGCTTCCGTCGCATTCCATTGTTTCAACAACTGGCGCCGTTCCTGTTTGCTTAACAACGACAACTCGCTTACGCACGTCTCTGTCCGCTGAACTATCCCTTCCAGAATTCTTTCGTAGTGGCCCACCATCCTCATGGCAGTCTCTTGCTCAAACAAATCCGTGTCATATTCGAGTACTGCTTCTAAGCCCCCGCCACTTCCCTCTTCGATGGTCACCAATAAGTCGAACTTCGCGGTCCCGCTGTCCATCTCCAGCACGGTCACCTGCAAATCTTTCATCTCCACCGCCGACGGCGCTGCCTGCATCGCGAACATCACCTGGAAGAGGGGTGTCTGGTCCATCGCTCGCTCCACCGCCATCTCTTCCACCACCATCTCAAACGGCACATCCTGATGCTGATAAGCTCCCAGGCAAACTTCCCGTACCCGCTGCAATAAGTTCGTGAAGCTTTCCTTCTCATCAATATTCGTGCGCAGCGCCAACGTGTTTACGAAGAACCCGATCAACCCTTCAATCTCACTCTGCTGCCGATTGTGAATCGGAGTGCCAACGACTATCTCTTCCTGTCCCGAATAGCGCCACAACAACACTTTGAACGCAGTGAGCAACACCATGAACAGTGTCACGCCCTGCTCGCGGCTCAACGCTTCCAGCGCTGCGGTTAACTCCGCACTCAACTCCAGCCGCTCACGCGCGCCGCGATAGCTCTTCACTGCCGGGCGCATATGATCCGCCGGCAGTTCCAATACTGCCGGTGCTCCGCTTAACTGTTCCCGCCAGTAACTAAGCTGCTCCGCCAAAGACTCCTTCGTCAGTTGTTCTCTTTGCCACACCGTATAATCGGCATACTGAACCGGCAACTCGGGCAATGGAGAAGCTAAACCTTCAGTGAAAGCCCGATACAGCACTCCCACTTCTCTAACCAACACTCCCAGTGACCACCCGTCACTAATGATGTGGTGCATGGTCAGCAGCAGCAGGTGCTCATCAGCGGAGAGCCGCAGGAGCGTGACGCGCAGCAGTGGCCCAGTTGTTAAGTCGAATTCACCTGCTGCTGTTGCGTGTGCCAGTCTTAGGGCTTCAGTCTCTCGCTCTTGCTCGTTCAGGGTACTGAGATCAAACACCTCGAGCGGTAATTCGAGTTCGGAATCGATGACTTGGACCGGCTGACCATCGAGTTTCACAAACCTGGTGCGCAACGATTCGTGTCGCCTGATGATTTCATTGAGGCTTCGCTGCAATGCCGGGAGATCGAGCGTGCCTCTCAAACGAACGCCGGTCGGCAGGTTGTAAACAGGACTGCCGGGCTCTAATTGATCCAGAAACCACAATCGCTGCTGCCCATATGAAAGCGGGCAACAAATTAGATCGCTGCCTTCTTCCGGGACCAGCATCTCGAGAAGTTCAAGGTTCTCTGGAAAGAGATCGGCAATATTCCTGGCAGTATCAACCATGGTCGCTCACTCTTAGTAACAACGGCTTGGCTTAAAAGTTAGGCTCGTGCTTGGATGGGGTCAGTACCGTAACACGGTAGCGTCGGGTGAATCTTGTAAATACGAATGCACTACATCGACCCGACGCTACCGCGTTACGGTACTGACCTCATCCAACAATGACTCTTGAGGTCTGAAGGCTACGCGAAGTCAGGTATGTATTTAACTATTTGGTACGGGGTGGAAAGCCTTCCGTATTGCAGCTACAACGGCGAAGTGCGGCGTGAGTGGACCAAGCAGCAGCACCATTATTCCCGCGATTGCGAACAGAGCTACGAATGAACCTAAGGTGAGTGCAACCGAGGTTAAGTAAACGAGAGGAACGAATAGAATGATTCCAGGCACGGCGCCGAGTACCAACGACATCAGGTGTTTGATGGAAAGGTTCTCGCGCTGCTTCCGCGCCAGCACAAATCCGAGCGCGCCGAGATTAAATAATAAAGACCAGGTAAACAGATAACTGCCGCCCTTCAGGAACAAGCTGGTCAACACCAGAAAAATCAACGACCAGATATAACAACCGGCCATCAAGTTTGAAATGCCCACCGGCCGACCAAACTTAGCGTTCACCACCAGCAGCACACAGATCGTGATGACTACAAAGAGCACCAGATCCAGAATGCTTTCCGGAGAGATCGCTATCAGCAGCCACCTCAGCGGAATCATAATCAGAACGGCGGCGATCACGCTCAACGGAACGGCCATGAAACCTGCAACCAACCCAAAGCCGGTGAGATGCTTGTTTTTGAAACCGAACGCTACCAGCACGACAAAGATCAAACTGACTACAACCGCCAAAGGCACCACCAACTGCTCGGAGTAAGAGATGATCTTTAAGTTCAAGACGTCAAAATAAACTTCATTTCCCTGGGCCGTGGTCGTCAAATTCAGATTGCCGAAGTGGCGCGTCAAAGCGAGCGCAGTTGAGCCCTGATGCTGAACACTGCGATGGTCTATGTTCGTCAGATTATCGAGCGGGGTGTGATAGTGCTTGAGGCCGACGATGTAAGCGAAATTGAGTCCGGCAAAACCCGCTTCCTTGAAAACGGTCAAGTCCGTATTGTTTGGCATCAGGTCGTAAATGGCCGGCGCGAGCGAATTCGCCGCCGGGTGTGGAGCAACTTTCGCAAACTCTTTGACGAGCCAGCTATTGTTCCGGCTGGTTTCAAACATAATCACTGGACCGCTATTGCCGCGCGCGTCAAAGTTAAGAACAACTCCCACATCTTTGGCCCAGGGATGCTGGTATACAAAAGCCAGGGCTCCGAGGGTCCCGACCTCTTCAGCATCGGAGAAGAGAGCAATGACATCATTCCTCAATGCCTGACTTGATTTTAAGGCCCGCAAAGTTTCCAGTATCGCTGCGACTGCTGAGCCATCATCACTGGCGCCGGGACTTAGCGGCGCACTGTCGTAATGGCTTACCAGCAAGACGGCTTTCTCATCAGTCGTTCCTTTTAACCGAACAAGGATATTCGTCGCGGTTGGCGCTTGTTGGACCACGGGACTGAGGCCTAAGGCAGCCAGTTCGTTTTGGATGTAACTGGCAACCGCCGCGTGCTCAGCCGAACCGACAGGGTGCGGTTTCTGAGCAATGACCGTCAGATGCTTAAAGGCCCGCTCGCCGGAAAACTCCGTCAGGGGTGCGCTGACTGCAACTGGTCGCGGAGGATTCAGTCGATAAACGACCAGGAACGCTATAACGATGACGAGCATGATGCTCCCCGCGCTCAAAACGTACGCTGGATTGATCCGGCGTGAGACGGAAACAGCCTGCGTTTTGTCAGACACGAGTCTGACTTTGCCAGGCAGCGTTTGTGAAGGACTCTTGGATACCATCACTAATCCTAAAGCAAAAAATTTTCGCCTGGTCCTGCATGCCTCATCATTCGGAATTGCTGCTTGGATGAGCTCAGTACCGTAACGCGGTAGCGTCGGGTCGATGTTGTGTACTCGTATTTCCGAGACTCACCCGACGCTACCGCGTTACGGTACTGACCTCATCCAAGCAAGGATTGTCTTTGAGGTAAGGCCATCCTAACTCTTGAGGCAACCCTTTGGTCCATTCAAATAGAATTCACCCGAGCTTGTCTTTTCGACTCGGCTATCAAAGCCTTGCGGCGAAGTCGATCGCGGGGTATCGGTTTGATCTTGGGAACATCTTTGACAACTTCAGCAGTTTCCAACATTGCTGAAAGCGCCGCGACCGTCGGCGTATCAAAGAAATCGCGCAGCGGAACTGATATCGTAAAGGTCTCGCGCATCTCCGAGACCAATTGCGTCGCCACCAGCGAGTTTCCGCCGAGCTCAAAAAAGTCGTCGTTTATTCCAATCTCTTCGATGGCGAGAACACGCTGCCAAATCTCAGCCATCTTTCTTTGCAGTTCGGTGGTTGGCGCGACGTACGGTACACGCAAAGCGGGCCGAGGATAGGATCTGGCGATGGGCCGCATTTCTTCGGCCTGCTTCGTGGTGTGTTGCTGAGGTTGACTTGCGCCAGGCTGAGTTTCAATCCAGTAACGCTGGCGCTCAAATGGGTAAGTGGGCAAAGGCACGCGCCTGCGCCGTTGCCGCGAATTGAAACCTTGCCAATCGACATTTATGCCTTCAATCCAGAGCTTGCCTAATGCTTCGAGCATTGACGCTACTTCCGATCGCGGCTTGCGTGGATGCGGCAGAGACGAGACTACCGAACACTTTTCTCCATCCAACTGTCCGGCAGCCAAAACACTAAGGCTCTGACCTGGTCCAACCTCGAGCAGCACCAGCCGCCGGTTCTCTGATAAAGTTTGCAGCCCACGTGCAAAACGAACTGTGTGACGAAGGTGTTTGGACCAATATTGAGGATCTGTCGCGTCAGTGCTTTCCATCCACGCCCCAGTCAGATTCGAGATCAAAGGCGTTTGTGGCGGTTGCGGATTGGCTTTTGCCACGAGGTCTGCAAACGTTTCTAAAACCGGCTCTGTCATTGCCGAGTGAAACGCGTGCGACGTGTGCAGCCGGTGACAAAGCAGATCCTGTTCAGTCAACTGCTTTTCAAGTCGATCGATCGCTTCGATTGGTCCTGAAACGACGCTCATCGCGGGGCTGTTACTCGCTGCCAGCGAGAGCTCGCTGCCTAAAAACGCCCGGGCTTCCGCTTCTGAAAACGGAATGGCAAGCATCGCTCCGCCGGGAAGATCGCCAATCAATTTGCCGCGAGAGGCAACCAGCATTAGCGCATCTTTCAGAGAAAAAACTCCTGCCAAACAGGCTGCGACATATTCGCCGATGCTGTGGCCAATCATCGCTTCAGGACGAATCCCCCATTCCATCCACAATCGTGCCAGTGCGTATTCGATCACGAATAAAGCCGGCTGTGTCACGCTGGTCTGATTGAGTCTCGCAGTGATTTCGGCAACGGGTGTTTCGTCTGCAAATAGTAGACTGCGGAGATCGAAGCCGAGTTCGGGCGCGAGATATTCGCAACACTCATCTACAACTTCTTTGAAGGTCTGCTCGGTACGATAAAGTTCCGCGGCCATATTGGCGTGTTGCGAACCCTGGCCTGGGAACATGAACACAAGAAACGGTGCGGGATCATCAGAAGGTGTTCCGCGCAGGATACGACGTCGGTCGCCTGTCTCGAGCGTCTGCATACAATCCTGAAGATCGCTGCAAACGATTGCCTGGCGTGCGCGAAAAGTCTTTCGGCCGAGCTGGTAGGTGTACGCAACGTCACTCATGTTCAGATCAGGGTGTTGTTGCAGGTGCTCCCTGAGATTTACCTCCGCAGCCGCTAACGCTTGTTCAGTTCGAGCGGACAGCACAAGCAAGTTCCAGGGCCGTCCGGGATCAGGATCGGCAAGTAGCTCCGGAGGTTCTTCGATGACGACGTGAATGTTGGTGCCGCCTAAACCGAAGGAACTAACGCCCGCGCGTCGCGGTAGACCATTAACCTTCCAATCCGCGAGAGTGCTGTTTACGTAAAACGGACTGTTAACAAAATCAATCTGCGGGTTCGGCTCTTCGAAATGCAGACTAGGCGGAAGTTGTTTGTGTTTGAGTGCGAGCGCAGTCTTGATCAATCCGGCGGCGCCGGCCGCGGTATCGAGATGCCCGATGTTCGTTTTGATCGAACCTAACCCGCAGAACCCCTTCTTGTCGGTGGTAGCCCGAAAGGCCTTTGTTAACGCCTGCACCTCGATTGGATCGCCAAGCGGAGTGCCCGTTCCATGGGCTTCTACGTAACCGATACTGTCGGCAGTTATGCCTGCGTTCGCATGGGCCGCGCGAATTACTTCCGACTGTCCCTCGATACTGGGAGCAGTAAATCCGATTTTTACAGAACCGTCGTTGTTCATCGCGGAACCGAGTACAACGCCGTGAATCGTATCTCCATCAGCAATTGCCTCTGACAAGCGTTTAAGCACTACGAGCGCAACGCCATCTCCCAGGATCGTACCCTGGGCTTTCGCATCGAAAGCGCGGCAGTGCCCGTCAGGTGAGAAGATTCCTCCCTCCTGATACAAGTAGCCTTCTTTATTGGCCACGGTGATCGATGCGCCTCCCGCCAACGCAATATCGCATTCATGATCGAATAAACTTTGACAGGCAATGTGAACAGCAGCCAGCGACGTGGAACACGCGGTCTGAATACTGACGCTCGGCCCCCTAAGGTTGAGTTTGTAAGACGCGCGCGTCGCCAGCGACCAGAGGCCATTGCCGATAACGACGTGTTGCAGGGCGCCTAATGATTCGAGTCCGTTAAGACTCCTGAGCGCATTGAACAGGTAGGTGCTCAAACTCGCACCGGCATACACGCCAATCTTGCCGCGATAACGATCGGGATCGTAACCCGCGTTCTCAAGGGCATCGGACGCACACTCGAGAAACAGACGATGTTGCGGATCCATGAGCTCCGCTTCGCGCGGGTTAAATCCAAAGAACGAAGCGTCGAATAAATCCATGTCCGCGAGAACGGGCTTGGCCTTGATATAGTTTGGACGATTGAAAATGCTGGGACTTACACCCGCAGCGATCAATTCCTCTTCCGAGAAGACCGAGACTGACTCAACACCGGCGCAGAGGTTTTGCCAGAGTTCATCGATGCTCTTCGCTCCCGGAAACCGCCCCGCCATTCCAATGATCGCGATTGGTTCCTGTTTAGTTTCTTCCCCGCGCCTTTGCGCTCTGGAGTGGGAAAACTCTTCGGTGATCTCCGGCTGCTCGCCGGTACTCAAATATCGCGCTAACGACTCAACTGTCGGGTGATTAAACAACTCGACAAGTGGTATCTCACGTTTCAAGGCTTCCGACAGCTTGCTCTGCATCTCGCTCAGCAGCAGCGAATTGCCTCCGAGATCGAAAAAGTTGTCGACGAGACGGCCCTGCTCCACGCGTAGCACTTCTCTCCAAATTCGAGTGATGACTCTCGTCAGTTCCGCGCCGTTCACACTCGCCGGAGCAACAACCCCGGTACTCGTCTCCTTCACTACATCAGCCTGATCGCGCGGCTCGGTTTTCTCGACGAGTCGTCGTTCAAAGTGCCTGAAGATCGCGCGCCGATCGAGTTTCAAATTACGAGTAAGAAAGCCATTGTCGCGAGTAAACTGATCGGTCGTGATAACAAATTTTGCAATCCGCCCGGCTGGAGTCTGCGCTGCATTTAACTGCTCGATGTGTTTTTTGATTATCGCCTCGGCGCGATTGCTGCGTGACTCTTGTATGGAGAGCAGCGCTACGAGATAAGGCATTCCGTTACCAAAGACGACGGAACGCTCGATCTCCGGACAACGATCTAGCAGGGCTTCCAACGTTTCGGGATGAGTCTTGAATCCCTGCGTTGTGATGATGATCTCTTTCTTACGTCCGATCAGATAGAGATACCCGTCGTCGTCGAAACGGCCGATGTCGCCAGTAGCTACAAGGTTAGGTTCGACGTATGTCGATGCTTGCTCATTTTCATCACAGTCGAGATAGCCAGTGGTTTGAAGATACTGCTGGCGGACCATGATCTCGCCGTCGTCAGCAAGAAAAACAGTGCCTTCCACAACCGGCCGGCCCACGGAACCGCGTCGATTGTGAACTGGAGTATTGGTGGTGATCGCTCCACACTCTGTTAGGCCATACGCTTCATAAAGCGGCAGACGCATGTGTGCGAAGAGGTCCAGAGTCGAGCGCTTAATGGGAGCCATGCCCGTCCACATGATGCGGATACGTCCGCCCAAACTCTCGTAGATCTTTCCGTAGCAAATCTTCAGCAGCCGCTTGCGAAGGAGCGGCAGCGGCATCGCCTTGCCTACCCCGCTGATCGTCCCAAGCATCGTACGCTTAGCAAAACTCAGGTTGCGCACCGCGTTCTTGAATTGTGTATGAATCGATTCGTAGAGCAGTGGCGGCGCCAGGACCAACGTCGGTTTGAGTTCCTTAAAGGCCTTCAAAGCCTGGGTCGGATTCACTACCAGCAGGTTGAAGCCGTAATAAAATCCGGCATAGACCATAAGTCGCTGCTGAAAGCTCGACAGCGGGAGAAAGACCAGGAAACTGTCATCAGACTTGAAGTCGAATAAGTTATAGAAGTTCGCGATCGTCTCTTCCGCTCCGCGCTGGTTTGTAATCAGACCTTTAATCCGGCCTGCCGTGCCTGAGGAAAACGTCAAAGAAAAGATCGGCGTTTCGTCTTTGGGTGCCGGTGGGTGCCGGCGGATTTCAATGCCGGACGTGTCCTGGTCCTCGATGAAAACAGTCGAGGTCCGGAAAGCGGTGGCGGACCAATTGTCTCTTCGAGACAGCAGGAGCAGCGCGAGCTTGTACTTCTCGATTAACTCCTCGCTGGTATGGACGCCAAACTCATCGGGGAAAGCCGCCGAAGTGCATTGCAAATGTATGAGGGCGATGTCATGGACCACCCACTCGTATGAGTTAGTTGCGAGAATGCCTACACGCATCCCGGCCTCGAGACCCAGGCGCTTTAACCTTGCGACAGCCTGCTGAACGTCCGCGAGCACCTCAGGGTAGCTCTTACTCACAGCCACCCCGGATTGGTCGTAGAACGTAATCGTGTTGTGTGGAAACGAGGCGAGTCGATCCAGGATTTCATCCAACCTCATAACAGCCTCAGATCTGGTACTGCTTCACTTTGAAAGTACGCCGAAGGCGTTGGCGAGTACGCCGAAGCGTTGGCTAACCCCAGCCCAGGGTTCGAAGCGCAGCGAGAACCCTGGGATCACATTCAGAATTACAATTCAACCCTGTAAGGGTTCGCCTTGAGAGGAACCCTTTCAGGGTTTTGAGCCCTTTAATGAATTGCGATCCCAGGGTTGTCGCTGCGCTCCAACCCTGGGCTGAAATTAGCCAACGCCTTCGGCGTTTTTCAAACTGAACCAGCACCTCAAATCTCACCTTCCTGCAAGTCGCCCAGGTAGCCTTCGACATCCGGACCATCGGCGCGCATGATGTGTTTAGTCCACGCTTCACGTTCACCCCAGATCACTCCGAGGTCCCAGACGCACCCGATCGGTCCGTCCATGTTCGAGTGTTGCCGCAGTTGTTGAGGCTCTCCGGCCGGGGCCGTTAACACACGCAACAACAATTCGTTTTGTGCACCCCACCAGCAGATCACTACGAAATCCACGTCGTTGGCTGCGTGCACGATCATGAAACCGAGTCCGTATCTATCCGGCGGGGCAACCGCGGGCTGAGGCAGGAGATCCTGCGCCGCGATGCGTGCAAACTCGATCAATGAATGGTCCACATTCCGGCCTTCGACGTTGACTCCGTACACCTTCAACCGCCACCCGGCAAACTCGAACGGTCGCAGCGGTTGCACGCGGCGTTTTGCATAACCCGTGAATGTTGGGAAAGTGACAGTCTCGCGCGGGCTGAGAGTTGCTTCCTTTCGTCCATGCGAGATGTGCTCCAGGTGTTCTTTCAGTGAGGAAATCTTCTGCGACATGTAAAGACCCTGATAACGACGGCCATTCACACGCGCGTAGTCAGCCAATTTGCCGAACGGCACGAAGCCAAACGACTTCCACAATTCGGCAGCGACCGTACCTGCACGAACGTCAAGAAAGATCACCTCTCCACCGATCTCGTCACACTTTTTTGCAATTTCCTTAAATGCACTCAACGCCAGACCAGCGCCGCGAAACGACGGATCGATGATGCCGCGAGACAATTCGACGAGGTGTTTGCAGTTGGGGAGACGGTGCGGGGTGAGAATAAGTTGGCCCACGACTGTTCCACCTTCCTCGGCGATCAGAACATATGAACGTTTTGCCTTCACATCCTCATTGAGATTGGCGATTAGCCGTTCGCCCTCGGCCGGCTCGAGTGGTCCAGGAAAACCGATCGTCGTTTCATACTTCAGCACGTTGTTCATCACGTTAAGAATGCCCGCGCCCATCGTGTCAGTGATCTCATCTAACCAGCGAAGTTTTACGTGCGGAAATTTGTTGAGTGCGCCTTCCAGGAGGAAGGTCGAAATTGTCTGTTCGCCTTCAGCGATCTGCTGCGCCAACAACTGGAAACCACCAAGCGCGATTTCAGGCGTGGGTTCATAAACAAGCGTGCGCAAACTGAAGGCAGTGCGGCAAAGAATGCGACAGCCCGGTGCGGCCCGTTTGCGCAGATTGCGCAGGATACGTCTCTTGGGCTTGGCGAGCAGCGCGATCAGTATTAGATCGTACTTCGAGATATCAAAACTCTCGCCGAAGCCATCGAACACTCGCATTTGATCTTTAAGACCAAGCTTCTCGATCACTTGTCGTGAAATCTGTACAGCGGAGGGATTGCTATCAAGACAATCGATAGGTTGATCGGTGGTACGCTGAATGTGAAATGCACTGATGGGAAGTGGTCCACTGCCGACAAAGAGAATCTTTCGCGGCGGATCGCCGTTAAGCAGAGACAGTTCTCGATTCACCAATCGCTCAAATCGTTTGTTTAGAAAATAATTGTCGAGCGTGGTCTCTTTGCCCGCGAGAATGTCCTGCGCATATTGACTTTCGAGTTGAGTTTCCCAGGCGCAATACGCATTGTTCAACTCCGTGCGCTCTTCCGCGGTCATCTCGCTGAGCGCTAGCGCGGCCTCAGAGGAGCGGTCTTCGGCGAAAACCAATTTTTCCAGCCCTACGATGTTATCGTGCAGAACCGGAAAACTCTGATCTGTGCTGCGAATCGCCTGACAAACCTTTCGTATCTTCGCGGTTAATGAAGAGCCGGCGTCATGAATTTCCGGTGCTCGCTGTACACCGAGTTCCATCGCACTCATGGTCATACGAATTACTCCTATTGGTTTTTGCGAGGTAAAAGACCGGCCGGGTCTGTGGAAATCAATTGGCTGCGGATGAGGAAAGTTGTTGCGACTTGTACGCGCGCTCGATTCCATCGTAGAACCACCAGAAGCGATCGCACGTTTCGTGAATTGTCTGCACCGCTTCCGCTTGCGTCTTCTCGTTGGTGCAGACAACGGAAACGAGTTCCACTCCCTCCCTGACGTGATAGACGTCTTCGGCCGCGTGGACTGTGAAGAAGGTCAAATCTTTTTCGGTGAGTCCATAGACTTCCGGAAACATCTGATGTCGCATCTTTCCTGCCTGTGTTTCGAGGTTCTGACCCTCACTGGCGATCATCACCGCGGCCGCACCGCGATGGAAGTTCTTTGGATCGCTAACCCAACGCATGCGATAGTCAATAAGTTCTTTCGTCTCGGGGAGCGGCTCAACCGCTTCCAACTCATCGGGCTCGACTCCCAGGGCGTAAATGAAACGCTGCATGAGTTGCAGGTGTCCTGCTGTCTTCGAGATCCTGCCTGTCTCTTCTTCATAGAGGTTGTGGGCCAATCGTGCCGAATGACGTGGAAGCGGTGGACAGTGGAAATACAGACCACCGATATAACGGGCAAATACTTTGGTCAGTTGGTATCCCTGCGTGGCCATTAGTCTGAGAAGCGGCAGGTTCTTTTGCGGTTTTGCAGCCTCGTGAATCAATGGGTGGTCCAAAGTCAACCGCGTGGATAGTTCTTCTCTCAGTTTCTTGCGAAACTCTTTACGCTCAAGCATGGGAGCCTCCGGATTGTGGTGTATAGATTGGCAATCGGCTACAGGTCAGGACTGCCGCGCCGCACTGGATAGGATCTCTGTTACAAGGAGGGAATGCGCCAGGTGAGCTCGTTAGCTCGCTGCTGCTCTCTCTTCCATCTTCTTTCGTAGACTCAACGGCCGCATATCAGTCCAAACTTCCTTGATGTAAGCAAGACACTCCGCTTTCGTGCCTGTTTTGCCTGCGTCGTGCCAACCTAAAGCGTTCTCTCTGTCAGCCGGCCAGATTGAGTACTGCTCTTCATGATTCAGGACCACTTTGTAAATGGTGTTGTCCTCATTTTCGTCTCGATTCATCGCTTTCCTCCAGTGAGTGATTTCGTTTGCAAGCCAAAGCTACCGCATGTCGCGCCAGCGAGCTCTTTTTAACTTTGCGATTGTTGGCGCTAAGCTACAGCGTCAAGACTGCCGCGACGCACGAAAACACAGCTATTGCGCCAGGTAAAACTTTGCATTCAGCCTGTGTGCAAATGCACAACTGAGAGATCATGAAAGACCGGCTATCCTGCCGGCTAAGACGCAACCTTTTGGATTGAATCTTTCGCGACAATGATGTGGCCCTGATACTTGATCGTTTTCAACAGGACCATCACGCGCTCGGAGTCGTTCATCTCGCGCTCGAAAATGCCTTCGAGACTGTCGAGCATGCCACCCCTCATCACCACTTTGTCACCGGGCTTAAGATCTACATCGAGTTTGACGAAGCCATCTTTATCCACACGAGTGCGAATGAATTCGATAACCTCATCGTCTATTGGAATGGGAGTACCACCAAAACTAACAACACTCTCCACTCCTCTTGTAAACCAGACTTTGTGTAGCCACAGTTCCGGAAAGCGCCCGAAGAGATAGCGCTGAAAGAAAGGTTTAGTGACATAAGTAATCGCACCACTAAACTCGTTCCGACGTTTGCTCTTGATTCTTGGATAGAACGTCTCAACATTCCAAGCCTTGAGGTTAGCGTCGGCCCGGTGCTCTTGATGCAGATGCGCATGAATGGCGTACCACTGCGATTTACCGATGGTTTGGCTGTTATCCATGATGTCTCCTGTACAGTTCAACCGGCGCTCAAGTCCGGGTTGCGGTCGATTCGAAATCAAGAATGACCAAGGCAATCGACAGATCGACTGCTACAGGATTTAACGTGCTTACCGTTGGAATTGTGGGGGATTGGGAAGCAGAGTGGAGTTGGAACTGGGTAGCGCATATTGGTAAATCTCCTTATAAAACAGTTGAGCGTTTACCGTATTTTGCGCTAAGATGCGTGCGTCCGACATGCGATCTTTGCCAAATACGGTAGGGATTGTTTTGTCAGCAAAGCCCCGCGCTATCTCACAGGTAGCGTGGGGCTTCCTATTTATCTTGATTCTACTAATTGTCCAACGTGGCCCATACGGGTCACGAACATCCTAACTACAGTCCATCGATGATACGAAATGAATAACAAGGGGTTTGTCTCTGAAAACGATTTTCCCAACAACAGTGCGAGTCGTTCATAACGGCGGCACGCTTACATATTCGTTCTGTCGCTGTCAAGCCTGATATTTAAGTTGGGATGAAATGAAAACAATTTGCATCATCATCGCAATCTTGAAATGATCAACGTTTGGGCTACGTGTTATGGCCACGACTTCAATGGGAGGCGCATTATTGGCCAGAACCTCTTGGAAACTTCTGAGCGGGTTCCTTTATCGTGTCCGAATAACTGCTTTGTCGTCCACTTTATCAGAGGTTGCCTAATACTAGATTCGCAACGCAAAGCTGTCAAGGGCTATTTGCCGCACGAAAATTGCGTGCTGCATCATGTTGTAACTCAACTAAAGATCGAAGCAGAGTGTGTAATTAGATCTGCCTTCTCTTTACCCCGTGAGAATTTTTGTAGAGTCAATTCGATGCGTTGACTCACGTTGTTAGTTATAGCGTGCGTTGCGTCGCCTGAATCTAACAGCACATGAGCCGAATTCGCTCGTTTGCAACTCTGCGCTGATCTAACGTTGGAAAATTTGTGAAGTTCCGGAACCTCATATCCCTGGCAGAAAGGAATTCAGGCAGCCGCTGGACCAACCTGCCAGCCTGGCGCCATTCGATCCGAACTCAGCAACATTTCAAAATACAAACTAAACAAAAATGGCCGGCACGAAGCGATCAATCTGGTCCCTGATCCTTGTTGACCGAAATGGGAGTAGTGCATCAGTTTGAAATACGCCGAAGGCGTTGGATAATTTCAGCCCAGGGGTGGAGCGTAGCGAGAACCATGGGATCAGATCAAGAGAATGTGTTAACCCTGAAAGGGTTCGTCAACTGCCTAACCCTTTCAGGGTTTGGTCGCGATTTTGAATTTTTCCCCAGGGTTGGAGCGTAGCGAGAACCCTGGGCTGAAATTAGCGAACGCCTTCGGCGTAATTCAAACTGATGCACTACCGAAATGGGACCAACAGTATTCTGTATGGTTCGAGTCGCAGAGAATGCGGGGCTTGATCGAATGAATTTTGCGAAAATGGGACTGAAACGATCCCACAACTGACCTCCGCAACCATCACATTCAGCGCCAACCTCTCTGAGATTTACTTACAGACTGTATTAGTCCAAAAAATCTTCGAGTTTATTGAGATCTTCGTCCAGGGAGATCGACGCTCGCTCTCGAGAAACGTCTGGCACGGCGGTTGAACTGCGGGAAAATCTAGCGGGCGAGACCTATTGTCCAATGAAGCCAGTAGAACGGACTTCAGTCCGTGATTTGACTCGTAAACCTACATACGAAGGAGAGAAACCACAGACTAAAGTCTGTGCCACGAGTTATGGACACACTAATCAAGGATCTCAGATACGGCATGAGAGGTCTGGCAAAGCAGCCCGGCTTTACGGCCGTAGCGGTGCTTTCCATTGCTCTCGGAATCGGCGTTAACGTCACTATCTTCAGTTTCGTTAACGCCGCGCTATTCCGACCACTTCCCTTTTCCGAACCTGATCGGCTGGCCCGCGTCTGGGATAACAATGCGGTTTCGTATCCTGACTATATCGCTTATCGAGATGGAACCACTGCGTTCACAGGGCTTGCGGCTTATGCGCAGCGCCCGATGAGTATGACAGTCAATGGCCAATCCAACCGCGTTTGGAGCGAGTTTGTAAGCGGTAATTATTTTGATGTCTTAAAGACCAATCCAGCCCTGGGCCGCTCGTTCCTCGGCGAAGAAGATCGTCTCGGAGCAAATCCCGTTGTCGTAATCAGCAATTCGCTCTGGCGCGGGAGTTTCAATTCGGACCCGAGCGTAATTGGGAAAAGCCTTAGCCTTAATCAGCGGCCGTACACAGTTATCGGAGTAATGCCCGAAAAGTTTGTGGGAGCAACGATCATCTCGGTACCTGACCTCTGGGTTCCGCTGGCGATGGAGCCCGTCGCCAATCCGGGTTCGCGCACCCTTACTTCACCTGATGATGGTTGGTTGATGATGTTGGGACGGCTGCGGCCGGACGCCAACATTGGCGCAGCACAAGTTGAAGTCGAGACGATTGCCGCGCGACTTCACCAGGCAAGGCGCGAACGCCACTCCGGCCCAGAGTCACCTGGCGGTAGAACCGTAGCGGTATTGGCGGCGCGTGGCCTGATGGTTCCTCCGCAAGGCCGCACGCCAGCTCTCATGGTGGTTGGCGTTCTCATGGCGGTTGTCAGTCTGGTGCTGCTGGTGGCTTGCGCGAATGTCGCCAACATGCTGCTCGCCCGTGCTGTAAAACGTCGGAAAGAGATCGCGGTGCGCCTGTCCCTCGGCGCCGGACGCTGGCGCATAGCTCGTCAAATGCTGACTGAAAGCTTGCTGCTTTCAATGCTGGGTGGCGGGGCGGGTCTACTTGTCGCCTTGTGGGGTACGACTTTGTTGGTCGCACTCTTACCCCAGTCACTTACGGGAAATGCTATTACTCCGGATTTGACTCCGGATGTGCGTGTTCTCGCCTATACCCTGCTGCTGTCGCTGGCCACCGGTGTTATCTTCGGACTACTGCCTGCCCTGCAAAGTTCCAAGCCCGATTTAGTAACAGCGCTAAAGGACGAAACGATAAGGCTGGGCGTTACTCGCCGCCGGCTAACGCTCCGCAATCTTCTGGTAGTCACCCAAATCTCGGTATCCATGCTTTTGTTGGTAATGGCGGGTCTATTCATCAGAAACCTGCGCAATACCCAGCATGCTGAGCCGGGGTTCAGTACTGATGCCGGTTTAATGGCGTCATTCGATCTTGGTCTTGCCGGTTACAACGTCGCGCAGGGAAAAGTATTTCAACAGCAATTGCTCGAGCGCCTTCGGGCCTCGGCGCAGGTGCGTTCGGCGTCGTATGCAGAGACAGTTCCGCTTGGCGAGGGCGGAAACACGTCGCCGCTCTATGTGGAAGGAGAAGCCACCCCGGAGCAGTTCAACGAAAGTTCTATGATACAGCACTCCGCAATCGCGACGGATTATTTCAAGACCCTGGGCATCCCCCTGGTGCGTGGTCGTGACTTTAACGACAGCGATACAGCGTCGAGCACTCCCGTAGTTATTGTGAACGAAACGCTGGCGCAACGCCTGGCTCCCGATGGTAACGCCATCGGCAAACGCCTTCGCATGGACTCTCAGGGTAACTACCTGGAAGTAGTCGGAGTAGCGCGCGATATTAAATATCATCAACTAGCAGAGGCGCCTTTGTTCTTTGGTTATCGACCACTGAGTCAGCGCTATCGCGCAGTTTTGACTTTGCATGTGCGCACGGCCGGCGATCCGAGCTCGGTAATCAGCCAGGTGCGCTCAGAAGTCAAAGCCCTCGATCCCGATCTTCCACTGACAGACGTTAAGACCATGCAGGAGCACATGCGTTTGCCGTTGGCGCCGGCAAAGCTGTTCGCTTCGTTATCGAGCGCTTTCGCTGTGTTGGCATTGTTGCTGGCAGCTATCGGTTTGTATGGAGTGATGGCCTATGTCGTTGGCAGCCGGACGCGCGAGATTGGGATCCGCATGGCTCTCGGAGCGCAGATTGGTGGCGTCCGCAAACTGATCATTGGGCAGGGAATGAGACTGGCGCTTACAGGTATAGCGCTTGGTCTAATTGCAGCGTTTGCGGCGACGAGAGTGTTGACGAGTTTGCTATACGGCGTCAGCGCAACTGATCCAATCACCTTCATCGGCGTAGCTGTTTTGTTGGCCGGGGTTGCATTGTTTGCTTGTTACATCCCGGCGCAACGCGCGACCAAAGTCGATCCCCTGGACGCGTTGAGATACGAATGAAAGCCTGGATTTAGAAGAGGCCGAATAAGAAATTTACGATCGGCGTGTGCATTGGACTGTGAACGCCATGGAGCCTCTGTCCACCACGCTTGAGCCCAATTACTTGCCGCCGCCTGCTACCGGACCTTTCTTACTACTAATAGGCGGCCCTTTCTTACTACCTACAGTCGGGCCTTTCTTACCGCCTGCTATCGGACCTCTCTTACTACTGATAGGCGGCCCTTTCTTGCCGCCAGCTTTCGAACCTTTCTTACTACTGATAGGCGGACCTTTCTTACTACCTACAGTCGCGGCCTTCTTACCGCCGGCTTTCTTGCTCCTCTTCTTTCCACCTTTCTTGGTGGTCATAGAATCCTCCTTCTGAGTTCCATTCGCTAAGGTTGCGGTGTCGCTACCTTCTGTTCACTTTCCAGAATCTCGAACCCTGAAACTTCGAGTCCGCGGATGTTGATTATCGACTTCTTAACACGTGTGCCCTCCGGCGTCTTGGCGTTACCAAAGAGTTGATCGGCACGAGGAATGTAGACGTATTTTTGTTTACTACCACCAGGTAAGATCTCTTCTATCCCTTCCCAACTCATGGTTGTAAGGTTTTGTAACTGCTGGCTCGATAGATCGCCGACAGCTCTTTTCATGCCCGGTATTAGTCCGCCGCTTAAAATCGCAACGGGTCGTTCAATGTTTCTGCCGAATACCGGGACAAGGGACGCTCCAAGAATTGTGGCGCCATCCAGAATATTGAATACCTTTGCCCACTTGCCCTCAGTTTTTTGAAATGCATCGAAGTAACTTGAAACCGATCCAAGCGGCAAAGGCGGAATGGTTGGCGGTCCCTCCTCATAGAAGTCTTTCTTATCTCTGGATACTCCATAAAGCCACTCAATCTCAGCCTGAATCATTCCCAATGGAACAGCGACCTTCTTCTTTCCATTGTTAACGACCACCAATTCAATAACATAAAAGTTCTGACCGACACCGGATCCAAACATACGAGTAGCGTCATTTTGGTCCAGGATGTGATATCTGTACTCGAGGTTCTTATCGCGTGGTGGCCCGATATCCTTCGAGCTTACATAGGTTTTAGGACCAGTTAAAACGGCTGAAATACTTGCATCTTCGGTCACACTTTGAGTGGCCACGACGGCGCCTTTATTTACCGTAACCACCGCGCTCGCTAAACGCAGTGGTTCGCTATAACCAAGGTAGTGTGTAAACTCGAAATAGACATCAATGACCCTGTCATCGATATACATGACTTGAGTGCGCTCGATGCGCAGGTCCGGGTTGCGCGGTACAAGCAGGACTTCGACTCTCTCCTCGATTCGCTGCCTCCAATCCCGCATGGTTTGACAGTCGCAGTTTGCGCAGACTTCCTGATCGATTGGACTAATGTTCTTACTTTCGTCGATCGTAAATCTCAAGTCCTGTTCGCCCGATATGTCGGGATTGCGAGGTCGGTAGATACAGCATAAGAGTTCTTTCTCACCTGGAAATGGCGGCCGCTCATACTCCCCAAAACCACTACCCTCGATTTTGAGACGACCAAATCCAGAGCGTCGCTGTAGCGAGAGTATGTCTATATTGGAAATCGCCGGTTGATTTGGATCCGCCTTTGGGGACTTTTCTTTAAAGGGCGTTGAGAAAGCAATTGGTTCGCTGGATCCGAGGGGACTGTTTGGATCAAACACAGTCAACGCTACAGCCTTGACGTCAAACTTCTCAGGAGCGAGAAACGTGACCATCATTTGGTGTGGACTGCTGCCAGGCTGAATCGCAACGTTAGTGGCGCCCGGCGGAAAAATATCAACTTTCATGTGAGCCGGATTCGGCAAAAAGCCCGGGCTGTCATCTTTATTCTTGTTGGTTATTAAGAGCGAATAGAGATTTGGATATTGCTCACTCCGAAAAGTTTCAAAGGTAATTTCCAGTGGCTTAGCTTTTTCTTTTTCTTTTTTCTTCTTCTCCTCCCGTTTTATCTCCAAAACAAAATCCGCCAGATGGTCGGACGAAATGACGTTGGAATTGTTGACCGTCAATTGGAAAACAAACTTGCTGGCTTTGGTAGTCACGGGAAGTTGAGCGCTCGCTGTTACGCTATTATCACTATGTGAGATGACATTGGCAGGAATTGAAGCGCCAGTCTCAGAATTGAATAACTGAACCGACGGCTTTGTCTTACCAAATTTCTCACCTGTGATTTCAAATACCACGACAGCCGCTCCCTGATTGTTCTCGGCAATCGTGATCTTTTTAACCGACACTTCACGCACACGAGGTTTGTCCGTTTGGCTGAGACCGGCTGTAGGAGAGCCCAAAATTATCAGCCCGGTGATAACCGCAAAAATGATAAAACGCTTTCGCGAGAAGCAGCGGATCGAGGGTGACGGAAGAGATAGAGGCTTAAGCAATGTGTTTGTCATCGCGTTTTCTCCAGGTAACCTAACAAGCACACGCAGAGAAGACAGACTATTTTTTCTGTATCTAATGACCAGTCGGCAAAAATATTTCAGTCCGAGGCTGGCGGTGAAGCAAACTGAGTGAAAAAGAAACTGCGTCGATCCTGGGCCGAGCAAAAACCAAAAGTAACGGGAGTGAGACTCTCGAATAGCGTGGGAGCAGGACTCTCGTTTAAGGAACACGCCTCATACGAAGCGAAGATGAAAGGGACTGCGGAACGGCGTACCGTATATACTAAGCTTGCGCTGTGTGTCAATCGAATTATTATTACCTCCAATTTCAATAAACCTGAACCCATTTCTTCAGGTGGAGTCTATCCAGGGTGGTGCACGTTCTTCACTAACTACCATGATTGAATTCGCCGCAGCATCTGAGAGTATTTCCCAAGTTGAGGCGTGGAAACTCTGGCTCGAGAATGTAGATATTTCCACGAAAGTGATCATGTTCGATATCTCCGTCCGCAATTGGGGTCGGATCGGAAAGTCGATTCAGGCGTTCGCTGCACTCGCAATCCTGCTTGATATAATCGGAGCCCCCGCACTACGCCGGTTTGGCAAGTCGTTGCGAAACCTGATTACACTAGGGAGAGCAAGGTACCTCGCAGTCCTAAGTCTACAAATAGTAGGGGATGGAATCTTCCCTAAGAATGCCGTGTTATTCCGATTAGGTCACGTGGTCCATCATGGTGGGAAAGTCGGCATCTTGCTCGTTAATTGCTGCAATCCTGGAATCAAACATCACGAAAGAAAGGCGCTTGTCTCGCGACTTCTGGGGAGAAACCTACCGATCCTTTTGGGTAGTAAGAAAGGAGTGAGGCGATTGTATCGTTGGCGAGCGCGAGTGTTTCCCGTCGGCGTAAAGCTGCAACGGATTGAGGAGACGATTATTTTCCCCACCATACTCATCGTTTCAGGAGTGCTTGCGATAGGTTTTTTTGTCTTCTCATTCACCGATTACTATCCGGACAGTCTCATCCAGGGACTCTTTGTCGCCTTTTTCTTTATCGTAGTTGTTTTCTTCATTATCGCTTTGTTCCTCGGCGCGTTAGTGTTAGCAGCTCATTTGATTTTGCCAGTTCTTTTGATAGCTCTAGCCTTCCTTGCCTTTGCAACCGACATTCTGTTCGTTGAACCAACCGCCTGGATCATAGGCCATCCCAAGAATGAGAATTTGATCAAAGGCTTATCAATTGTTGTCTTTTTGATCGGCTTCTACTTCGATCTATTGGCGTCATGAACTCTCACAACCGTCGAATTCACGTTTCGGTGTCATCTGACTGAAGCTTCGAGTGCCGCGATTCGTTGGAACGGCGAGTCAGAATATATTTAACTATTTGGTACGGTGTGGAAAGCCTTTCGTATGGCAGCTACAACGGCGAAGTGCGGCGTGAGTGGGCCGAGTAGCAGCACCATTATTCCCGCAACTGCGAACAAAGCTACGAATGAACGTAAAGTAAGTGCAACGGAAGTTAAGTAAAAGAGAGGAACGAAGAGAATAATTCCGGGGACGGCGCCGAGTACCAGGAGTATCAGTTGTTTGACGGAAAGGATCTCGCCCTGCTTTCGCGCCAGCACAAATGCAAGCGCGCCGAGATTAAATAATAAGGACCAGGTGAACAGATAACTGCCGCCCTTCAATAATAAGCTGGTCAATACCAGAAAAATCAACGACCAGAGATAACAGCCGACCATTAAGTTTGAAATACCCGCCAACCGACCAAACTTAGCGTTCACCACCAACAGCACACAGATCGTAATGACTACAAAGAACACCAGGTCCAGATTGCTTTGTTGCGGAGAGATAGCTATCAGCAGCCGCCTCAGCGGAATCATAATCAGAACCGCGGCTATCACGCTCAACGGAACGGCCATGAAACCTGCAACCAACCCAAGGCCAGTGAGATGCTTGTTTTTGAAACCGAACGCTACCAGCACGACAAAGATCAAACTGACTACAACTGCCAAAGGCACGACCAACCGTTCGGCGTAAGAGATGATCGTTAAATTCAAGACGTCAAAATAAACTTCATTTCCCTGGGCCGTGGTCGTCAAATTCAGATTGCCGAAGTGGCGCGTCAAAGCAAGCGCAGTTGAGCCCTGATGCTGAATACTGCGATGGTCTATGCTCGTCAGATTATCGAGCGGGTTGTGATAATGCCTGGAGCCGACGAGGTAAGCGAAATTGAGTCCGGCAAGACCCGCTTCCTTGAAAACGGTCATGTCCGTTTTATTCGGCATCAGCCCGTAAACAGCAGGCGCGAGCGAATTCGCTGAGGGGTGTGGAGCAACTTTGGCAAACTCTCTGATGAGCCAGCTATTGTTGCGGCTGGTTTCAAACATAATCACCGGCCCGCTATTGCCGCGCGCATCAAAGTTGAGAACAACTCCCACATCTTTGGCCCAGGGATGCTGGTATACAAAAGCCAGGGCTCCACGCATTCCGACCTCTTCAGCATCAGAGAAGAGGGCGATGACATCATTCCTCAACGGCTGACTTGATTTTAAGGCCCGCAAAGTTTCCAGTATCGAT
>DATEIS010000582.1:0-4833 GCA_035278765.1 Pyrinomonadaceae bacterium
TTAAATCGAGGGCGGCCACGGAGGGCCGCCCCTACAGTACGTTCCGAGCTATTCGGATGAGCTTGTATTTGCGCTGGAGAGGGCGTTCCAGATTAACGGCAGGGTTGCCCAGGATTGGCCACGATGCTGCGGTCTGAAGCCAAAGAGAACGACACGCCCCTTCCCTACGCCGACCTCCGCAAGGGCAATTTGCCCTCTCAGCCGATCCTCCCCAAGCAGCCACCCACTCAACAGCACATTCTCTTTCGCATACCGGGCGATGACACGCACGTTCGCATCCGACGCCGCTGTATACGCCGAACTGTTAATGAAGTACGCCGGCAGCGTGTCGGGCAACAGCGCCGCGATGGGATGCTTGTTGTCGACATCAAGCGCGAGGATCGACCCGGGACAGTAAAACTCCGAAGATCGAACGCCTTCGAGCGTGTTTCGCAGCGGCAGATTGAATTCCTTGATCGCGAGGTCGCAGGCGTTGTCAAAACAGATCATCATCCCGCCGTTGTTCACAAACTCTTTCAAGTTCTTTACGCCGGCTTCGCCGATGCCGCCTGTGTATTCAGCCGGTAAAGTTCCCGCCGCATTGCCGTTGATAATTTGTGTAGCTGTCTGCGATGCAAATACCACTGCGTCGAATTTCGAGTTGAGTCCTCCCTTTCTCATGTCGACGTCGCGTATCGAGGTATACGGAACGTTGAAGGTATCGAACACGAAACGCGTCCAGCCTTCATCCATATTGCCCATTGACCCTTTGTAAATCCCAACGCGAACCGGCTGCTTCAACGGATTCTTGATCGGCGACTCATCACCCTTTTTCAAGTTGAGAGCGAGATCGGCCCTGACTTCGTTGGCGTCTTTAAGCAGTGTCAACTTGCGCTCGTTCGCAGCTTCCCTGATCGCAATGACAGCCGGCGCATCGACTCCCATTTGCAACGGCAGCGTCCAACCCGCAACGTCATAAGGACGTTCAGCCTCACCTGTACCGGTTAGTCTGTTCGGATAGATTTGCGGCTCGAAAAGAGCGGCGACGTTGTAACGCTGCGGCTGGTTGATAAATACGATGTAACTACCGCCCGGCACTTCCTGCATCGCACTCAACGAACCGCCGATCTTGTACGTGCCGAGCTTCTCCGCGGCGGGATTTGTTCGTTGCAGGACCTGCGGGCGCAGCACGACATGTAGCTCGTGATCGAGACGAAATACTTCGACGCCCTGGTCTATCAAGCTGCCGATCAGTTTCGCGACAGCTTCGTCACGCGCCTGTCCGGCCGGAATCAAGTACGCGATCTCGTCGCCCTTGTTTAGTGGCAGTTCAAGATTCTTTCGCCCGAGTTCATAAAAATTCTTGAGATACTCGCCGCGAAATTTCGACGCCATCTCGAGAATCGAACGCGCCGCGATCATTTCCATGTTCATGATGTCGCGCGGACGCCATTGTCCGGCAGGCCATGGATCCGGAAAGTTTGTCATTGCTTCAGTGGCGTTGCGCATACCACGCGTACTGGATCGCGCGAGTTGTTCGGTCGTAACCGTGGTCGGCGTCATGAGACGCGCGCTGGCGGCCTCGGAAAGAATTCCGATCGAGTTGTGAAAGTATGGTGCGGTACGGAAGCCGCCGTGCCACCAGGTGTCGTAAAGAGCGTTTGTGAGTACACCTTTGAAACCTGCCGCTTGCAGATCCGCGGCGACCTTGTGGCCCATCAGTCCAACCTGTCGGAGAAGCACAGGCGAGATGTTTGGATTCGGTGGATCGTAAAAAGGTGGAATGAAAAATCTCGAACCGTTCGATCCCTGCTGGTGCACGTCGTAAACAATCTGTGGAAACCAGTCATGCCAGAGCAGGCGCGTGACCAGTTGTGTTTCTTTTAGATTGAGCATGAACCAATCGCGATTGTCGTCGTGACCGGCGTAATGATGGTATAGCTCAGGTGGTTCGCGACCTTCGTATGGCGTGCCGAGTGTTTTCCGATACCAGTTTGCAACGATGTCGATGCCGTCCGGATTAGGAGATGGAATCAGAAGCAGTATCGTGTTTTGAAGAATCTCGCGGGTGCCGGCATCCTGGGCCGTCGCCAGTTCATAGGCGAGTTGCATCGACATCTGAGAAGCGACGATCTCTGTTGAGTGTATCGAGCAGGAAATCGCGACGACGGTCTTTCCATTTGCAAACAGACGGTCGCGCTGGAGATCGTTGCTGACTTTGCGTGGATCAGCGAGTTGTTGCTGGATCTCTTTGTATTTCGGCAGAGCCAGTATATTCTCACGCGCACTAATGAAAGCCACGATCAGGGGTCGCTTGAGAGTCGATTGGCCCAGCGTCTGGACCAGAACGCGATCAGATGCGCGATCGAGTCTTTCGAAGTAGTCTGTTATCTGCGGCCAGCCGGCAATCGTGCGATCGTCGCCCGGCGTGAATCCGAGCACGGATTTTGGTGAAGGGATCGCGGTAGATTGTTGCGCGAATGATGTTGCCGAGCACGAGGCAATAAACAGGATTAGAGCGAGGTACGTAGTTAATCGATGGCTCTGCATTCCAGAGGTTCCCTTTGACAGAATTCGACCGGATTAAAGAGACTACGGCGCAGGAGTCTAGCACAAGAGTGCGTCCCCGATTCATGCGCCGTTTGCATTACTGGTGGTCGATGTTTGCCGCAGGAGCGCTGCTCCTGATCCTTGCGCCGCCAATCCTGTTATTTTCCTGGATAGTTAACAAGCACGACCTCGTCTATCCATGGGCGTCCTTTGGCGCGCGCGCGTGGCTGTTTCTGAGTGGTGTCCGTGTAAAAGTTCGAGGGCTCGAACACCTCGATCCAAGGCAGACATACGTCTTTGTTTCGAATCATCGGTCGTATCTGGATACCGCTGCGATATTCGTTTACACCGGACGACGAATCGGTGTTCTCGCGAAGAAAGAGCTTTTGAAGGTTCCGATACTTGGTGTGGGGATGGGATTCGTGAATGTGATGGCGATCGATCGTTCGAATCGTGAAAGTGCGATACGCACTACCGAGGCAGCGGCGCGGCGCATCAAGTCGGGCGTGTCGTTTGCTGTCTTCGTGGAAGGGACGCGTGCGAAGCCGGGCGAACTGCTGCCGTTCAAGAAGGGTGCGTTTTACATGGCGCGAGAAGCTGGTGTTCCGGTGGTGCCTGTAGCGATCAAGAATTCAGATGTGCTGATGGGTAAGGGAACTGGTGAGGCTCGATCGGGCAGCATCGAGATGGTCCTTTTGCCGCCAGTTGAAACTTTGAATGTAAAGACTGATCAGGATATCGATCGGTTGGTAGCTGACGTGCGTGCTGCGGTCGCTGCTGAGTTAGAGACAGGATTTACAAGATGAATCCTGTAAATCCTGTCTAACCGCTCTCTTAGAAATCGTACGTTAGAGTTCCTGTTACCCTCACGGTAATACCGTCCTGCACCGTTGGCCCAAACGTCGCCTGTCGTGCAGCAGCTTCCGCGGCTTCACGAAGAACAGCCACGCCATTCAACGCCACGGCAGAAACAACCTTGCCGTTCTCATCGACGATCACGCGGACCGTCACTCTGCCAGTAGCTTTCAAACGCTTCATCTCTTCGCTTACGACTGGCTTGGGTTTTGACGATGCTTTCGAATCCAGTGCCCCGCCCTCGATCGGCTTCGCAATGCCACTGCCTGCACTACCCGGCTCCTCGTTCTCACCAATCTCTGTAACTTTCAGTGTCGCTCTGGACTCGGTGAAGTCCGTGTAGCGCACCTTCATGCGCACATGAATTGAACCACCGTTATCAAAGATGAGTTCCTCATCGGCGTAAGAGTAAGTCGGAAACCAAAATTTCCCATCGATGTGTTCGCGATAAGTTTCGACAGTCGGAAACTTATTTTTTTTCGTCTCGGGAACGCCCTTTCCCTTCGTTTTCACGATCTGCAGATCCTGTTCATCAACCCAGATGCGCCCTGAAAAGAGTCGATCTTTCAAGTTTTTAGCACTGGGCATGACTTTCGGTGTTACATCAAATATGTAGAGGTTCAGTTCGTCGATCTTTTCTTTGCCTGCATATCGAAAGTTGTAGAGGTCAGCCTTCCTGGGCTCCAGGGCGAATGGATTAACACCTCCCAGATCATCGACGTCTTCCTGAGTAATCTCCGGCAGCGTCGACATTGGGAAGAAACTAATCTTCTCGAACCGTTCTCCCTGGTCATCGAAGGTAAAAGTCGAAACGCGGTGATACTCACCGACCACCTGGCCGCCCATGCCGATACTCTGAATCAGGGCGTCGCGTTTGAATGAATAAGTATTAAGAGCCCTCCGAAACTGTGCTTCCTTGGCGGTGAAGGTTCGGATAATGCGGTCGATTTCAGCGGGGTCCATGCCGCCATTTCCATTGGTCTGAGCAGAGACAGAAACGGCAAACAGGGAACAAATCAGCAGCGCAGCAAGGAGCAGAGGAGTCTTCATACGGTCTTTCTTCTTCAATTATCAGGCGTTTTATGCAAAAACTAACTGTCCTCAGATGCGCGAACCAAAGAATCCTGTTGCCAGCCCAGGAGGTCCCGGAAGCCCGCCGAGGCTTGACTACCATTTTCCTGTTGCAAAAAATCTTGCATCTAGTGTAAGGTTCCCTTACTAGAATAAGTTATAACTTAACTAGCGGCACGTTGTTCACTGAAAAAGAGCCCGATTGACCTCGAAAAATCGCGGGCTCAGCTAGTTTGAAAAATAAAGTTTCTCAAGGTCCTCATGTCGGCAACAGGCACTCGTCCAAAATCCGTGAAGCTTTACGGCGCGGGAGCGCAGACGTGACGCCGAGCGGCGGCGTTGCTTACACGGCGCGGGCGATAAACCAGGCTTTGGGAG
>DATEIS010000583.1:0-20484 GCA_035278765.1 Pyrinomonadaceae bacterium
GATTCAGCTTTCTGCCGAACGAATTGCGAAGAGTTACAGAAGAACAACCAACGGCAACGGATCGAGTAACGGGCTTGACGATCGCGTGGACGAAAAACGCGTCGCGGCTGTAATCAGTGAGTGCACTGAAACGATCACGCGTGAAGTTGCCGGATTGAAAGCGATGGTCGACGAGTTTTCACGTTTCGCGCGCTTGCCGGCGACGCGATTGGAGCTTGCAAGTCTCAATGAAGTTGTAACTCAGGCGGCTAGTCTCTACGAAGAGCGGCTTGATGGCGTCGCGATGAAGCTCGAACTCGATTGTGATCTGCCGCCCTCGATGCTGGATGTCGAACAAATCAAACGCGTGTTTGTTAACTTGATCGACAATGCTCTCGACGCGTTGTCGCACGTGACGGATGAGAAACAGATCAAGATTGTCACGACGCTTGATGCAGACAGGAGTTTGCTGCGTGCCGAAGTTGCAGACACGGGACGGGGGATTGAGCCGGGAGATTTTCGTAGGCTCTTCGAGCCTTATTTTTCGAGACGCGATAGTGGGACAGGGCTCGGACTCGCAATTGTGCAACGAACGATACTGGAACACGGAGGACAAATTCGCGCGGAGAAAAACTATCCGCGTGGGGCGCGATTTGTGATCGAATTGCCGGTAGCCTGATTTCATATGGATTCGATTCTCATAGTTGATGACGAGCGCGGTATTCGCGACACGCTGCGTGCGGTGATGGAAGACGAAGGCTTCGTCGCCGATGCTGTTGGCACGGGGGAGGAGTGTCTCAAAGCGCTCGGGCGACGTGCTTACGGTTGTATCCTGCTCGACGTCTGGCTGCCAGGTATAGACGGCCTCGAAACACTCAAACAGCTGCGCGAAGCCGGTTCAGACGCGGCTGTCGTGATCATCTCGGGTCACGGCAACATCGAAACAGCCGTTCGCGCCACAAAACTCGGCGCCTTCGACTTCATCGAGAAACCACTTTCAATCGAGAAGACCGTCCTCACCGTCCGCAACGCACTGCGTCAACAACGCCTCGAGTTGATCAATGCCGACATGGCTGCCGCACTGGCGCGCGAGTACACGATGGTAGGCGAGTCGGTTGCGATGCGCGCGTTGCGAAAACAGATCTCTGTCGTCGCGCCGACTGATGGTCGCATTCTGATCTACGGCGAGTCTGGAACTGGGAAAGAACTAGTCGCGCACGCGATCCACGCTGAATCGCGTCGTGTCGCGGCGCCGTTTATCGAAGTCAATTCCGCAGCGATCCCGGAAGAGTTGATCGAGTCTGAGCTCTTTGGCCACGTGAAAGGCGCGTTCACGGGCGCCACGGCAGCGAAGAAAGGCAAGTTTGAACTCGCAGACGGCGCCACGATCTTTCTCGACGAAGTTGGTGACATGAGTCCGAAGGTGCAGGCGAAGGTTTTGCGCGTGCTTGAGGAGCAACGCTTCGAGCCGGTCGGTAGCGGCACGTCGATCAGCGTCGATGTCCGCGTCATTGCTGCCACCAACAAGCGACTCGACGTCGAAATCGATCAGGGTAACTTTCGGGCTGATCTTTTTTATCGTCTGAACGTGATCCCGTTTGAGTTGCCGCCGTTACGCGATCGACTGGAAGACGTCCCGCTCCTCGTCGATTTTTTCAATCAGCAGTTCTCGAGGGCTTACGGCAAGAAGCCGAAACAGTTTCTGCCGGAAGCCATCGAAGCGATGCAGTTGTATTCGTGGCCTGGCAACGTGCGTGAACTACGAAACACGATAGAACGTGTGGTCATCATGCATCCCGGAGTGAAAGTTTCCACCAGCGATCTTCCGCCGCAAGGCAAAGAAGAGCCACCGGCCGCCTCGTTCCGCTTTCCGTCCTTTAAAGAAGCCACCGAGGCCTATCACCGCGAATTCATCCAGCGAAAGCTCGAAGAGGCCGACGGCAACGTCTCACGCGCCGCTGAACTAATGGGCGTGGACCGCAGCCACCTCTACCGCCGCATGCGCGCCCTGGGCATCCAAAACCGAGCCACATAAACCACCAAAAAGAAGTAGCCACAAAAAGGCACAAAAAGCACAAAGAAGAAATAGGAATAAGTCAGGCGGTCTAAATCCTTGAGCGTTAGAACCTTTCGTTGACATGCGTCATCAAATAGCTTATCAGTAGATTCGAGGTAGTATGGACTTTACGACTAAAGAATTACTTAAACGGTACGCGAAGCTGGCAATCGGCCAGCCGTTCTCGCCAGTTTTGCTGAACATCCTGGTGACGTCGGTTTGCGACATGCGCTGCACGCACTGTTTCTTCACCGACGAACTCGACGATCGTCCGCGCAAGAAACTCCAGATGAAGACGCACGAAATCGAGCGTATTTCCCAAACCCTGGGTGGCAATCTGGGCGTCCTGATTCTCGCCGGCGGCGAACCGTTTACGCGCAAGGATCTTCCGGAAATCGCACGCGCTTTCTACACCAACAACAAGCTGGAATCGATTTACATCATGTCTAACGGTCAGATTCAGAAACGAATCTTCCCGGATGTGACCAGAGTTCTGCAGGAGTGTCCGAATCTTAACGTCACCGTCGCACTCGGGATCGACGGTCCAAAGCACGAGCACGAGAAGATTCGACAAAAGCCCGGCTCGTGGGACATCGCGATCGACACCGCGCGCCAACTCCAGTCGATCAAGAAAGAGTATCCGAATCTTGACGTGCAAACGTGTACCTGTTTCATGAACTCGAACCAGGACACGATCTTCGAGTGGTACGATTTTCTGAAGTACGATCTCAAGCCTGATAAAGTTAACTTCAACTACATCGGTCCGCCTTCAGCAGATCCGAAAGAGTTGGACATCGATCACTCGCGCTACGCGAAGCTCGCTCAGATGATCGACGACGACTCGCGTCATGCTGCGATTAAGAACAACTACGGCGGCAAAGCAGGCTACTTCAAAGCCGCGATCGACATCTACATGCACGGTTTGATCGCGAAGACTCAGGAAACGCAGACCGCGCAGATGACGTGTTACGCCGGTACGGCCGGTGGCGTGATTTACGATGAAGGCACGGTTTCCTCCTGTGAGAATCTCGAGCCCGTCGGAAACCTGCGCGAGTTTGACTGGAACTTCCAGAAGCTCTGGTTGTCGCCCGCGATGCAAGCGCGTCGCAAGAAGGCGCACGACGGCTGCTTCTGCACGCACGAGTCGAATAGTTATTACCCATCGCTCCCGTTCAATCCGGGGCATTTGATCCAAATCAAGAAGCTTGAGCGCGAGATGAAGAAAGCGCGCAAGGCTGTCGAGAAAGCGGAGCACGCCGGAGTACCCGTCGCTGATTTGAACTAACGAGAATGCCCCAGCCACAACGCATCCCAAAAATTCTAATCATCTCGTCTGACACCGGTGGCGGACACCGTTCCGCTGCGGCGGCGATCGTCGCTGGTGTGCAGAAGTTTTTCGAAAGTGAGTCGTATGCGATCAGGGTGGTGCGTGCGGTTGAAGAGTCTCATCATCTCAGTGCCAAGTTAGTGAGTTTGTACAACTGGATCCTGCGTAACCGGCAGCACTGGATGAAGTATTACTACTGGTTCATAAATCGATTTCGACCTGAGACAAGCCAGTTTTTCCACAAACGGTGTGTGGGTTACGTCGTTGAGCTTTTTGAACGCTGGTGTCCGCATATCGTCGTCAGCGTTCATCCGCTCACGCAGCATATTTTTGCGAGGGTGTTGAAGGAGTTGAATCTTGCCGGTCGCATACCTCTCGTTTCGGTCGTGACGGATCCTTGTTACGGCTTTTGGAAGGGTTGGGCTTGTGAGGACGTCACCCTTTATCTCGTCGCCAACGATGAAGCGCGCAGGCAATTGATTGATTACGGAGTAGCGCCGGAACGGATCAAGATTTCGGGTCTGCCGGTGCATCCGAAGTTCGCGTATCCGGGTGAAGAAGCGGCCCAGGCCGCACGCCGAGCGCTGGGACTCGATCCTGAGAAGTTTACCGTCTTTGTAAACGCCGGTTGGATTGGCGGCGGCAACATTCCGCAAATCTTCAAGGAACTCGTGCACGGCGAACTTGATGTACAGGCAATTTTCCTCGCCGGTAAGAATGAGGATCTGCGCGCCGCTGCGGAGTCGATTGCCCTCGATGCTCCGTTTCCGATCAAAGTAATTGGTTATTCGGACGAGATTGAGAAGTTGATGAGTGCGGCAAACGTAATGATTTCGAAGCTGGGCGGTTTGACGACGTTTGAAGCGCTCGCATGCCGTGTTCCGATCATTGCCGACCTCATCACCGAGCCGATGCCGCAGGAAGCCGGTACAGCGAATTTGATTGCCGAGCGTGGCGCTGGTGTGATGTTGCGACGTTCGAGTGACGTCGTTCCCGTTGTGCGTCGCATGATGGAAGACGAAGTTCACTACTCACGTATGCGCGCCGCCACCGTCGGTCTCGCAGTTCCGAATTCAACGCGTCACATCGTCGAGGAGATCGCCGCTCTGATTCCGCAATCCGAAACACCAATTCTCACCGAAGTCATCTCCGCTTAGAAAATCTGTGTAATCTGTGGATAAGTCTTGACAAGCTGGTCCTAATCAACTAAGAACCACCTATCTCATTGCTCACTCTATTCGCTATGTGGGAGGACCAACATGCCTGCACGCAAAACTACTAAGAAGGCTGCGAAGAAAGCCACCAAGAAAAAAGCTACTCGACCCGACACCGGAGCGCTTCCGCCTTACGGCGACCCGATTCGAAAAGCAATCGCACGCGGCGATGCGCGTGAGATGAAAAACGTGGCGGCGTCTGCGCGCAAATGGATGTCTGACGTCCAGGCTGCGCTCGACGAGCTCGACAGCGCAATGAAAAAGAAATAGACCTCGCGGCATTCCTGCAAGTTTGCCGAAACTAAGTCGATGGCTGCTCCTTCGCGTTATCTTTCTTCGCGGGATCGCTCTTCGTATGTACCCGTGCATGCGGTGTGGGAGATCACGCTTGCGTGTGATCTCAAGTGTCACCACTGTGGCTCGCGCGCCGGTAAACGCCGTGCCGATGAGCTGACAACTGACGAATGTCTTGATCTTGTTCGGCAGCTAGCTCGCATGGGCACGCGCGAGGTGACGCTGATCGGTGGCGAAGCATATCTTCGTCGCGACTGGCTTCAAATCATACGCGAGGTTAGAGATCAGGGCATGGACTGCACGATGCAGTCCGGTGGACTCAATCTCACTGAAGATCGCATCAAGGCGGCAGTTGATGCGGGTCTGCAAGGGCTGGGTATCTCGATCGATGGATTAAGAGAAGTTCACGATCGGGTGAGGGGAGTGAAGGGCTCTTTTGATGCCGCCTTCAAGGCGCTCGACGCGATTCAGAAGAGCGGCATCACCTCGAGCGTCAACACACAAATCACTTCACTCGTTATTCCACAATTGCGCGAATTGATGAACCTCTTCATCGAAGCAGGCGCAAAGAACTGGCAGATTCAACTCACGGTCGCGATGGGCCGCGCGGCTGACAATCCTGACCTTCTGCTGCAACCTTACGAGTTGTTGGAATTGATGCCTTTGCTCGCTGATTTGTTTGAGGAAGGCGCTGACAGAGGATTACTCCTCCAGCCTGGGAACAACATTGGTTACTTTGGTCCGTATGAGTCTGTGTGGCGCGGCAGCGGCGATGATCGAATTCATTGGACGAGTTGTAACGCCGGGCAGAACACGCTCGGTATCGAAGCTGACGGAACGATCAAGGGATGTCCTTCTTTGCCTACAACTCCATATGCGGGCGGCAACGTCCGCGACCTGAGTCTCAAAGATATCTGGTGGAATACTGAGGCGCTGAACATCAATCGCGATCGAGATAGCTCCGGGTTGTGGGGCTACTGTGGCAGTTGTTACTACGCCGACGTGTGCAAAGCGGGCTGCACCTGGACCACTCATTCGTTACTTGGTCGAGCCGGCAACAATCCTTATTGCCATCATCGTGCGCTGGAGTTGTCGAAGCAGGGACTGCGAGAACGGATTGTTCAGGTAGAGCGGGCGCCGGGCACGTCTTTCGATCACGGACGCTTCGAATTGATATTGGAGACGTTGGATGGCAAGGCAACCGCAAACAATTTCGTGCAGATAACGTCAGCACGAAAACCTCAACCAACGGAACTGATGATTTGCCGCGGCTGCAATCGTCATGTGAAGACCGGCACGAAGATTTGTCCTTTTTGCAGCGGAGATATTCGTTCCCTCGCGAAGCAGTACGACAAGAAGTTACGAGAAGCTAAAAAAGCTTACCGGCGTCTATTGAAACTCCTCCCCCTTTAGACCATCCACAGATTACACAGACTGTGGGTAGGTGTTCATCGTGAAAGACCATCCCTGGATTCTGGGTATCAGCGCCTCGCACAACGGCTCTGCCTGTCTGTTGCGCGGCGATGAGATCGTTGTCGCCATCCAGGAGGAACGCCTCACGCGATTCAAGCGCCATCGTATCTACGGCGCCGGACCGTCGCACGCCGTTGCTTATTGCCTGAACTACGCTCGCATCGAACCGCGCGACCTGAGTCTCGTGGTCCTTTGCATTCAAGGTCGCGCGACCGAGCAGAAACACGACATCCGTCTCGATCCGTACTTAAACGTCTTAACTCACGCTATTCCGACGATCACGATTCCACATCACTACGGTCACGCCGTGAGTGTCTTCGCGACTTCCGGCTTCGCCGAGTCGGCAGTGCTTATTGTCGATGGCGCCGGCTCGCCTGTGGGTGACTTCACACCTGACGAACTCAAGATCCTCAACGGCAATTCTAACGATGCCTGGGAGACAATCTCGCTCTACCACGCTTCCGGCACGACTGTCGTCCCGCTCGAAAAACACGCAGTGGATCGCGGCGCGTGGCTAGTGCCGTACGACGGTGAGATGCCAGCATTCGGTAGTCTGGGCGGAATGTTTTCCGCTACCGCGCAACAGATATTTGGTGAAGTGACCGAAGCCGGCAAAGTTATGGGCCTCGCCCCGTATGGTGAAAAGACGTTACCGACGAACGACTTCTTTGAGATCGATAAGGGCCGGTTTTGTTTCAAAGACGCCGTTCCGCTACGTTTCCGACACTCCGAACGCTGGCCCAATCGCAAAAGTGAATACGAAGGACTCGCGTGCTCGGTCCAGTCAGCACTTGAAGACGCTGTGCTGTACCTCGCCGAGCATGCTCGGGAGTTGTCTGGCAGCGAGAATCTCTGTTACGCGGGCGGCGTGGCACTCAACAGCGTAGCCAACGAACGGATCATTCGTGAATCGGGTTTCAAAAGCATCTACATCATGCCGGCGGCAGAAGACAGCGGTACGGCGATCGGCGCTGCGTATCACGGCCTCTGGAAACTCACGCAGCACAATTCGCGCAAACAAATAATGCACGATGCTCCCGGACGTATTTACTCAACGGCTGAAGTCTCGGCAGCGATCGAGCAATCACCAAACGTTACGGTTGTTCATTCAACGGATGTGATTTCAGACGCGGCGCAGTTATTGTGCGAAGGCAAGATAATCGGATGGTTTGATCGTGGATCTGAGCTCGGTCCAAGAGCTTTGGGACAACGAAGCATCCTCTGCGATCCACGCCAACTCGATGCAAAGGAGACACTGAACCGGCGCGTGAAGATGCGGGAAGCGTTTCGTCCGTTTGCGCCCGCCGTTCTGTTTGAAGAAGCGGCAAACTGGTTTGAGTTTGGCGATACTGTGCGGGATAGTCCGTTCATGCTGCGAGTGGTTGATGTAAAACGCGAGAAGAGAGAATTAGTGCCTGCGATTGTGCATGTCGATGGAACCGGTCGAGTGCAGACGCTAACACGTGAAAACAACGGCCGGTTCTATGAATTAGTCAAAAAGTTTTACGCGCAAACGGGCGTGCCGATGCTACTCAATACTTCATTCAACCGGATGGGTGAGCCAATCGTCGAGACTCCCGCGCACGCGATTGCGTGTCTGTTGAATACGGGTCTTGATTGTTGTGTCTTCGAGGATAGAATTGTTTTCAAAAAATAGGGTGACGAGAAATGCCAGAAGCGGTTCCTGCAACCCATTTCAATCTGTTCCTGCTCCGGAGTTTTATGGACGAGGAGACGTGCGCGAACTTAAGAGCTGAACTCGCCGAGTCACCCACCACGCAAGCGCCTGTTTACATCCAGGGCACCGAAGGCACGATTCACGAAAACGTTCGCAAAACCACCAGCCTGCATCCATCTCAGGAAACATTCGATCGAGTTCATAAGCTATTGCTTGAGCAAGCGTCAGCCCTTTCACAGCACTTCAATGACACGCTGACTGACTGCGAACCACCACAATTTTTGCGTTATGAAAAAGGCCACTTTTTCGTGCGCCACCAGGACGGCAACCCTCGGCAAGACGACCACGATCATCTAAAAGTACGTCGCATCTCAATCGTCGTTTTCCTGAACGGCTTCTCAGCAGAGCCGAAACCAGACAGCTACACCGGCGGTGTCCTCAACTTCTACGATCAGACGAAGGAGTATGGACTCGAAGGCGAAACCGGCCTCCTGGTCGCCTTCACATCAGACACGTTCCACGAAGTATTGCCTGTGACAGATGGCCAGCGCTTCACCCTCATCACCTGGTTCAGGTAGGACCATAAACAGACGTAAACGAGACTTTCCCCAAAGCTGAACAAGATTTTCGTGAAGCAATTTGGTCCGGTTGACAGTCGCAAATTTCAAGGGTACAGTGCGCCTTACCTTAGCCCACGGTCTCATACTCTAACAGGCAGATACTAGCGCCAGCATTTCCAAATCACTTACAACCATGAAAATCCATAGCATACGACTTACACTTCTCTTTATCTTCGTTTTAGGCTTCTGCATCCCGGTTTATAGCCAGAATATTCAAAACCCGCAGAGTGCGGTCGATAACTTAATGCGCAGTAGTTTGAGGGTTGATCCCGCGACGGGCGCGATGCAATTTAAGGTTCCGTTGGGTGCGATCCCCGGCCGCGGCGGAGCGAATCTGCCTGTCGAACTTAACTATTCATCAAAGGTCTGGACCATCAAGCACCAGAGCACTTTTCCTTGTAACGGAGAACCGGTTACATCGTACCGGCCTGAATTTGCCAAGAGTTCGGCATCCGGATGGACCTCCACGGTCGGCTGGTTTCTCTCTTCCCAGGATTTATCGATCGAAACTTATGACAGTCTTCAGGGGAAACCTGCCGCGCAAGGCGTTACTGTTTGGCGAAAGTTTTTAAGATTGCCCGATGGCTCGCGGCATGAGGTGCGCAAAGATGACTCTGTGCATACCCTCAATGAAAACGACTTGGGGATGTACTATGCAGTCGATGGATCGCGCCTGATGTACGATTCCAATACCGGCACAACTTTTCTGCCGGACGGCTCTCGGTTGGTTGGCAATCAGTACATCGACCGCAACGGAAATTTCATGACACTCAGCAATGGTGCCTGGACCGACACCCTCGGGCGCACCATCGGAATACCTATCCCCGGAAGTGCGCCGTCCGCTGCTGGCGATGTTGTTTACACGTTGCCGGGTGGCCTGACTTATACCTTTCGTTGGCGGAATCTTGCCGACGTGCTTACTGATCCGTCACAGCCGTTGCGCTTTCCTGGAGATTCCGGGTCAGGTGCTTGCACCCTGGGGTTTAATATACCAGGAACTCTGTTTAGCACCCTTGACGCCAATAACAAGATTCTAAAAGGATCCTCCCTCTTCAATCCCGTAGTCCTTTGGCAAATCGGTCTTGCTAACAACACAAACTACACCTTCACCTATAACGTCTGGGGCGAGATAAATAAGATCGTCTATCCGACCGGCGGAACGGAACAGTTTACATACGGCGGCTGGGAACCATTGGGAGGTCAGTTGGATGATGGCACTTATTCGCAAGCTAACCGAGGCGTCTATTCTCGAGTTGTGAGCGATGGCGTGACCGCGCAGCAGTGGAACTATGGTTCGGGCGGTTTCGAGACTGGAGTTGATCCTGCGACGGAAGCGCGAGCTGTAACAGGCCCAGATGGCACGGTAACGAAAACCTGGTATTACAAAAGCGTTGGAGCCAGTATCAAGTTTGGCTTTGACGATGCGCGCACCGGAATGGTGCGTGAAGTACGCGTCTACAATTCAACCGGCACTATGCTCCGGCGCACAATTAATCAAGTGGTCAGAGACGGCCCATTGCCAGGTGGCCACCAGACGGCGACGCGAAATGCTCGAGTCACAAAGACGGTCAACATTATTCTTGACACAGGTGGCAATGCTCTAGCGGCCACTACCGAGATGACGTACGACGCCGATCTCAATGTGACCAGCACCAAACAATACGGTTTTGTCTCAATCACCCAAAGCACGGCCCAGACAAGCGACCATACCGCCATTCCAGTCGGCACGCTAATACGAACCACCGAGACCGATTATCTGACGAACGACCCCGATTATCGAGCGCGCAATTTACTTTCATTGCCTACGGCCATGAGAGTTAAAAATGGAGCTGGAAGTATTGTGGCTCAGAGCACAATTACTTATGACGAACCATCGTCGCTTCCATCTTACGGAACTGTCACCGGCTGGAGTGATCCGCAAACTGATGCCCGAGGTAATGCAACCACCACTTCACACTGGCTGAACACGACCAGCGGAAATTTACAAACACATATTGAGTACGATCAATGTGGCAACCCGCGGAAGATATGGGACGCGCGAGACACGTCTCTCACCAATCCCAGTGAAATCGAGTACTCATCCACGTATGATTTTGCTTACCCCACTAAAAACACCTCGGCTGATCCTGATGGTAGCGGACCACTCTCGGCTTTGGTTACGGAATCTGTTTATGACAAACCCACCGGTTTGATTACATCGACTAAAGACGCCAATAACCAAACCACTACTTTCTCTTATGGCGATCCATTGCTAAGACTCAAACAGGTGATTCGTGCTTCTAACGATACCGCCGCAAAGAATCAAACAACGTACGACTATAACGACTCAGCCCGCACAATTACCGTCACGAGCGATCTGACTAACTTCAACGACAATCAGCTCAAAGTGGAGACCGTCTTCGATGCTTTGGGGCGTCCGGTTGAAAAAAGAACTTACGAAGACGCTAACAATTACATTATCACGCGGTCCGAATTCGACGTGATGGGCCGGGCGCACAAGACTTCGAATCCTTTTCTTCAAGGCGGAACTCCCGATTGGACCACCACGACGTTCGATGCCCTGGGACGAACCACGTCGGTAAAAACGCCAGACAATGCCGTAGTCACAACCAGTTACAGCGGTAACACCGTCACAGTCGCGGATCAGGCCGGCAAAGCACGAAAGAGTGTGACTGATGCTCTGGGACGTTTGATCGAAGTTTATGAAGATCCGAATGGGGTGAACTACCTAACCACCTACAATTACGACACGTTGGACAATCTGGTGAAGGTGACGCAAGCCAGCCAGCAAGGCACCCAGCAGCGGTTCTTCATGTACGACTCGCTAAAGCGTTTGATTCGCGCCCGCAATCCGGAACAGGGTACGAATGCTTCGTTGAACCTCTCAGATCCGATGACAGGCAATAGCGCCTGGTCCATCAGTTACGAATACGACTCCAATGGCAATCTCACCCTCAAGACTGATCCGCGTGGAATTGTGACTGGGTATAGTTACGATGCTCTCAATCGGATAAAGACGATTTTGTATCGCTTCAATGGTCAGCCAGTTCCAAACACAGGCGATATTGAGTATTTGTATGACAACGCGACGAATGGAAAAGGAAGATTGTGGCTCACGTATAAGTGGGGTGCCAAACCTTCTCACACAGCAGTTGGCTCGTACGATGCCTTAGGTCGCGTTACGCAGTTCTACCACCTCTTCGGTGATGGACAGGGCGGATGGTCGCCCGGATACGAAATAAATCGCACGTACAATTTGGCGGGAAACGTTACGTCACAGACGTATCCATCCGGACGTACCGTCAGTTACTCGTATGATGCAGCCGGTCGCACGAGCAGCTTTAGCGGCAATCTCGGCGGCGACCAACGCACCTACGCAACTGGAGTTACCTATAACTTGTGGGGTGCTATCGGCCGCGAGCAGTTTGGCACAGACACCGCGTTGTATCACAAGAGCTTTTACAACATTCGCGGACAGCTCTTTGACACACGGCTCAGCAGTGTAAACGACGAGTGGGATTGGAATCGTGGCCGCTTGATTCTTTATTACAGCAGCAATCACATCTGGGGGCAGAGCGGCACTGACAACAATGGCAACGTGCGCTTTGCCGAAACCTGGATTCCACCTGCAAACGCCACTCTGGATCAGGCCGACACTCTCTTCGAAGACAGCTACACCTATGATTCGTTGAACCGGCTGTTTAGTGTAACCGACCAGAAAAAGAGCGTGGCCGCAGGTTGGGAAAACTGGCAACCGCAATTTCGCCAGCAATACGACTACGATCAGTGGGGCAATCGGACCATTAATGCGGCGCAAACGTGGGGTACGGGAATCAATAATAAACAATTCGCCGTCGACACTGCGACCAACAGGCTTGGTGTGCCCAGCGGGCAAACGGGGGAGATGACCTACGACTTTGCCGGCAATCTAATCAAGGATACATACACCGGCGCTGGTGCTCGTGAGTACGACGCTGAGAACAGGATGACGAAGGCTTGGGGTGGCAATAACCAGTGGCAGGAGTACACCTACAACGCTGATGGTCAGCGAACGCGGCGAAAGGTTGACGGTCAGGAGACGTGGCAGATCTATGGCATAGATGGCGAATTGCTCGCCGAATATGCTGCCAACGGTTCAGCAAATAATCCGCAGAAGGAGTATGGCTATCGCAGTGGGCAACTGCTGATCACCGCCTCAACCGTCGCACCCGCTAGCGGCGATCAATCACTGAGTCTGAATGGAACGACGGCATACCTGCAGGCGCCGAACAGCAGCAGTCTGAACATCACCGGTGCGATCACTGTTGAAGCTTGGGTTAAGCCAACCTCTATTGGCAGCTATCAGTACCTCGTCAGTCGGGAGAGTTTTAGTCAGGCTGGTACTGGCGGTGGTTACGAACTGACGCTGAATAATCTGGGTAAAGCACGCTTTGATTTGTATCACAGTCCCACGACTTACACGCCGGTCATTGGCAACACGGTGCTGAGCACAGACACGTGGCATCACGTTGCCGGTGTATGGGATGGGAGTTTCATGCGCCTCTACGTCGATGGTGTGCTGGATGCGACTGTCAACAGCGGTAATGCACCAGCATCGGGCACCAGTAGTCTGAAGCTGGGCCGCAACAGTGGAGGCGGTTACTTTAGCGGCTTAATCGATGAAGTGAGAGTATCGAATGCAGCCATCTACAGCAGCAACTTCACCCCACAGCCGCATCTGACAGCGAGCAGCAGCACGAAAGGCTTGTGGAAGTTTGATAGTCAGAGCACGGCCGATTCGTCCGGTAACGGGAACAACGGCGCGCTGCAAGGTAATGCCACTTACTCCGGTAACGTTCCCGGCGGCGGTGGCAGCGGTGGGGCACAAATTCAGTGGCTGGTGGCGGACCACCTCGGTACGCCGCGCATGATCGTCGATCAGACAGGCACCTTAGCGAGTGTAAAACGCCATGACTATCTACCATTCGGCGAGGAGATTTTTGCGAACGTTGGCGGCCGCAGTACCACACTTGGATACACAGGTGGCGACGGTGTGCGCCAACAGTTCACTGAAAAAGAACGAGATGTCGAGACGGGGCTGGATTACGTTTTAGCACGGTACTATTCAGCTATAGAAGGACGGTTCACGTCTCCAGATCCGCTAGATGCGAGTGGTCATACCATTACGCCTCAAAGCTGGAATCGCTACAGCTACGTCTTAAACAACCCGCTGAAACTTACAGATCCTGACGGCGAGATGTGGGTTTATCGTTATCTCAACGACGACCACACGCGAGTTGCAATCTCATGGGTCGATGGTAATAAGCTTACCAAAGCTCTCGAAGCAAAAGGCTATCACGCAGTTGATTTTGGCGGTGAAGAATCTAAAGACGTTACGGTTACCGATGGAAGTGTGTACAGACTGACTCGTGATTCAGATCAGGCGGTGCGCTTGCGCGGGCCGGACCCATCTGGTGATGGGGGATACGTAAATTCCGGGTTTGTGCGGGAAATGGGGCGACGGACGGCCCCGATGCCAGCGGCCACCCTGGCTTTTGCGGCATTATCGATTAATGGTGGATACATGTTAGCGGCTTCTCCCGTTTTACTTGTTGATGCCGCCGCTTTCTCACTTTACTCGATTGGTAAAATGCGCAATCCTGACGATGGTGATGCTCCGATGATGGGCACCACCTCGACCTCCTATCAAGAAGTTACCAAGGGAGGAAGTATTCGAAATGTGCAAACGGATATTACAAAAGCAGAGTTCATTAAGAACCTTCAAGGTGCCGGTTACAAAGTGACGAAGTCGGGGACCGTGACAATCCTCGAAAACGGTAATAACCGCTATGTGATTTACGATGTCGCAAAATCGACAGGTGGACCATCAGCCGCATTTTCCAAAATTGGTCAGGGGCAGAGTTTGAAGATCAGGATGAAACCATGACGAATGTAACTACCGAAGACACTGTTGAAAGACAGGAAAAATGGGAAGCTATTGACGGCATCGTAACACCCGCAGCCTCTGCCTTAATCGCGGAAGATCACGAAAAGTTGACAGTCACGCTGTTGTTCTCGGAAGTTGTTGACGGATGTGATTTGGATCTTAGACTCGAGTTTGATTGCGTGCTCGGATATAGCGTTTACGAAGAGTTCGTACATCCGTGGGAAACCTTGAAATCAGCGCCGACACTTCAGGGGAGATGGGAGACATATACGTATCCACTTTTAGAGATTAAAAACTCAAGATGGATGGCCTCATTGCCGAACTTTCTGCTTGTTCATCCTGACTCGCTCCATTACCGGTTCTTGACTCTCGACGAAATCGTCGATGTCTTGTGCTCCACACCTCCGGAGGTTAGCTGGGTAAGCGGCCGTCAACGAAAGTCGGAGCCGCAAAAGCTGTGACGGATCGTCTACACTGACACAGTCCCAGATCTGAAATATTCGAGCTAAGGTTTTTGCGTCCCAGGAATTAGTTGTAGGAATCTTTTCATGGCCTTGGCCGCCACTGTGTATTGTGATTGTGTAGAGACAAATCATGAAAATCCCAATTTGTCTATAAAACCGTGTAATAACCGTGCTGACCAGGGAAAGCCGGTGGATACACAAGTTCAATGGAAGAGAAGTCAAAATCTTCCGGGAATCCATAGCTGGTATTAAGCACCTTCTAGGGTAATAGCTATGAGCGAACGAACACTTATTCTTACGGATCAGACTGTAGTCAAAAGACTTGCAGAGCGGCTTCGCAATGCCCTGAGGTCACAAAATACGATCAGGCGAAGAAAAAGAAGCCGAAGTGCTGGCCCACTCGTTTGGAGACCTGGAAGAATCGTCAGAGTGTTTTTGAACGAGCAATTACCGAGACTCGTGGATGAGCAGGCCCCAGTCACTGAGCTCTGTGAGGTGTTATTTGAAATTGGAGAGGGGTTCCGGCACATCCTCTACCATATTTATGACCCCAAGTTCTATCAGTACCTTCGCAGCGAGAGTAGTTAATGGTGGTCTTCAACGGATAAACTTTAGCGAAGCAAGGGCTCAGATCATGCGTCCAGGACACTCGACATTGGGCAAGTCCTGCAGCAGTTGGAACTTTAAATAATGGATTTTGGTGATAGAAGCGTCTTTGCATTCAGCTCGCACTGAATTCAGATCCTGGCGGCCCATTGCCTGAGCGAGTCGCGGATCCAGTCGAGGTGGGGATCAAAACATTTCGCGGAAGGTGCTTCTGGAACCGTTAGGACATTTTTGAGAGAACCGCTGCGAAATAACAGTACTTGGCGTCAGGTGGAATACCCGATTCTACGGGTGAACCCATTCGTCAGAATCTCGCCACAGTAAATCTGATCAGCGGCCGCGTATGAGGTAAAGAGCGTGAATTACGAAGTCAAAATTGTGAGAGAAGGACGTGGTGGTTGGGTTTACTACAGTGAGGATCAAACAACACTTCCATTTGATTGGGACATAACGAGCGATGGTTTCGAGGTTTACTTGCCGCCATCAGCCGAATGGGATGATTTCTGTAAACAGAATAACGCGACGCAATGCATAGGTAAGCGTCACCAGATAGTAGAGAGGCTCGCCGAAGAAGTCCGAAGAAAGAAAGCAAAGAAAGCTAAGGTAACTATTGATGATATGGGTATCAGCTTTTCGTTCGAGGGCGACTGGCTTCACTCTTTTGTTAGCCGGATCTTGGGAGTTTAGTAGCAGCTTCCGACTCTCCGGGTCACCTCTTCGCGCTTTTTCGGAATGACTCTTCAATCGCTCTTTTCTCTTTAGCGGCAGTCTTAAACTGCTGCTGTTCTTTTCTTTGACAAAGCCTTCGTGCGGGTGGGTGTGCGGTCTGTAACTACCCATTCTTAACTCAACAGGAACGGGATGTTGACCCTTTGAATGCTAGTGGTAGACCACCAATGCTGCAGTCGTGGAATCGATATTCTTATGTCCTCAACAGACCTCTGAACCTCATCGACCCGGATGGATGCATGCACCCCGAAGATTCCATGCATCAAGACCACTGAAGTCTATGCTGAGGCCCAAACGAGAGCGAACCCAAGTCGCGCATTGATTCAGCAACAGGTAACTGTTACGTCAGAGCGAGAACCTATCTCGACAACTGCCGTAGAGATTTTCAACTCCTCTATTACTCCTCGCGCGACTGAGTCGACAATTCCGGTCGAACAAGGATCGCTTTATGCTGGCCGCTTTCAGCTGCGATGCAGCAGCGCGCAGAGCCGATGGCCGTCTTGGTGCTAGGCGGAAACCGGCTTACCTATCGAGAGGCTGCATATCTTCAGCGGGTTGGGGATTATGTTTGGAATTCGGAATTTACCAAGTTGGTTCCAAAATAGATGCCACGCAGTTGAAGAAATTCACTGCCGGTTGCTTGAGAAATATTCGTGCAAATATGTTAAAAAACTCAATCTGAAAGGCGACTACGCGTGAAAAAACCTAGTAGAGAGTCGGACGCTAGAAGTGTAGCCCGTGGCGAACGAGCGATAGCTGCTCTTCGACCTTTTTTTCGTCGTGATGAGGTTGAGTCCAAAGTTGCCAAGATGTTTCCGAACCAGATTAAGAGAGTCTGGGAAATTCTTAGCGAATATCAATCCGAGTCGGAGGAACTAACATGCCGAATACATTTAGATGCGTTAAAGCTAAGTGAGGGCAGCATTGAGGTTTTACGCGAACAAATCAAAGAGGCTCAGGAAGACATTAGATTTGTGATCGTGCCTGCAGAGAAATCCGCGATTATTCCGGCCCGGAATGGAAATGTTAGACGTGGCACCTGAGGATGAACAGGATAGGGCTAGTGAGGCGGACATTAAAGAGTACTTAGAGTGGATTCATAACTAAATAAATTTTCCGGATTTGTGCAACGGTCGAACCGAGGCCACTCTTAGATTTAAGCGAATCATCGATTCGGAGACTTCGGTTGGATTCAGGTGGAATTTGTCGGGTCACGAAACATCAGTGAGACCGATGTGTTTGGTTGCAGCAGAATTACGGGAGTCCGGTGGAGTTCACGCTAACGAACGACTTCCAGCTACGCGCTCACAAATTTCGAGGTCCAGTACTGGGATGGGATGGATGGGCCACAGTGCCTGTGGGCAGTGTGAGTGGTAACGATAACGTGTGGCGTAAATTCACGTTCGTTACGTCTGGAAGAGTGGTTTTGACAAACTAATTCCGTCTCGGTAACCCTGACGTTTGCGTGGTTGCGCTTGGGTTCAATAATGCATTCGGTATTAGTTCAGACAACAGGTGATCATTAATGTCCATAAGAATCGATCGTGTCAACAGCGGCAAACGCACCAGCATCGGGCACCAGTAGTCTGAAGCTTGGCCGCAACAGTGAAGGCGGTTATTTTAGCGGCTTAATCGATGAAGTGAGAGTATCTGTAACCGTCCCGAAATTACACCGACGAGTTACTAGAGATTTCCGGTTTTTGGGTTAACAAATATTCTCTGGGCGTCAGGTGGCCCAGAGACTCATGTGGTCGTTCTTCGTTACATTCCTTCAGCCACTTTTCGGTCTGCTCTCTGACTTCGTACAAACTCTGAAACACAAACATATCGAGCACCGCTTCGCGATAGCTACGAGTATTTCCGGTATTAATGCTTCGGCAATAATGTGAGGGTTTTTGTGTTCAGTTTCGCTATAACTGGCCCATCGAGATACCTGGATTAACGAAGAATTTCGTTTGACATCAGCGGAAGTAGCAATTAAATTGCCGAGCCGTCAAGGCTCAGATTCTCCGGTCCGTTTCACCATTCCGGACCTAGTGTGTTTGCATTTTGGTTCTCACGCAGGTCCAGGAACTCTATCCACGACATCAAGATCAAGCTTTCCCAGCAGGAGTGTCTATGTCAAATACTAACTCAACTCGCTATAGCCTCAGAGTCTTCGCTCATTTTTCTATGAAACACCTAATAGCTTTGACTCTAATTCTTTGCACCGTTGCTTCGACAAATGCGCAAGATGAATCAAATCCAAAGCGAGGATTTTATCCTGGTGGTTCTTATGCAGTCAGTGATATTGAGACGATTAATACAGCCAATGGGAACTTGATCCTGACGATTCCGATTGCGTCACTACCGCCGGGGCGAGGGGGGTCGACCGCGCCGGGCGTTAGCCTCATTTACAACAGTAAGATTTGGGATGCCTATAAAATCTTTGAACCGGGTGAGCCAGGAAGCGGCGAAGACTTTACGTTCAATTATGTAGAACAAAGTCCCGAGGGAGGCTGGCGTTTTCAGCTGCCGGTGTACAGCCTGAATTTCCAAGATTTTGTTCCTGTCGGCAACCAATGCAACGGCGGTTACATACACAAGTTGATGGTGAAATTTCCTGATGGCAGTCGGCACGAGTTCTATCCTTCCGGCTACACCATCAAGAACAGCTCAGGTGGGCAGAAGTATTCGCAAATTCGCATGGATGGTTGGAAGGCTACAGAGATAAAAACGTCAGGAGATTGCTTTATAAATCATACCTTACAGACCACAAACACAATGACTTACTACAGCGTTGATGGGAGTTATCTTCGTCTCGATGTGCTGCACGATAATGATCAAACTAAAGGCAACCCGTGGATTCTGTATTTTCCGGATAGTACACGTGTTGAGACACCCGCTGGCTCTAATGAATTTCCAGACTTTCAGCGAACATTCGACCGCAATAATAACTATACTGACTTTCAGCGCATTCATAATTACAACGGCCAGAGCGGTCAAACTGCTGATAAGCTTTCCGATGAATTCGGTCGATACATTCTTATAGATTATGGAAATGGGGGAGCCTATCCGGATCCTACAGTTAAAGCATATGGCATAAATAACGAAGAACTAAGTTGGACGATCAGTTGGAATAATCCACCGGTCGTCAATAAAACGTACTGCACGCATTTCGCCCCTAGTGGTTGTGACAATTTTTTTGACGTGAACGTTAGTCGAGTTGAGATTGATCAGATCACTCTTCCGACACAATTAGGTGGGCTGTCTTATCACTTTACCTACAACGCCAGTTCGGGGGGGTGGGGTGAACTCAGTTCGGTAACGCTGCCGTCAGGAGCCATAGCCAGTTACCAGTACGAGCAGGATGGACAAAATCAAATTGCCTGGCACAAGGTGCGAGACAATGGAGTAGCACGCAAAGATCTTTCATATCAGCTCCAATACGATTTAACTTCGACCAATACGACAGATTCCTGGTTTTACTCTTATAACCACTCAAGCAAAATTACAACCATAACCGCACCTGACAACGGGGTAACAAAAACCTACCATCAAGGCGCTGATCCCGTCCTCGGCGAACACGCGAGAGGTTTAGTTCGTAGGACAGAGCGAGCAGACGGATCAGTAGAGGAGAACGTATTTCAAACAAACACACCATCCGGGATGCTGATGTTCTCGGGTCCGCCCCTTCCGGTTAATCCATTCATTAAAACGAAATTTATCTCTATCACAAACTCCAGCGGTCAACTCGTGAAAACGGCGGTCACAGATTATAGCTACGATAAGAACGGCAACATCACCGCGGTAAGAGAATACGACTGGGTAGACTACTCAAGTATTCAACGTGACAGCTTTGAGCGACCTCTCGACGCAACGCAGCAACCGGCTCTAACCGTGAGTCTGTTAAAACGACTGACTACAAATTTATATTTTAACCAAACTCCAGATGCGTCAGACACAACAACTAATGATCCAAACGTTTATACCAAAGGCACTTCACCACGACTGCGTAGTTTGATTGCGGCAACCGAGATTGGGAATGGTTCGCAGATTCAAGCGCGATCTGAGTTCGCTTACGACGATCCGAATCTCACTGGAAACTTAACTCAGTCTAAGCAATGGGACTCCACTAA
>DATEIS010000584.1:0-9937 GCA_035278765.1 Pyrinomonadaceae bacterium
GAGCGTCTAAGCAAAGCTGTAGAACGCGCGAAAGTTCGGCTCGCACAATCGAGTCGCGACGATCATTTTGATAGCCGCGTTCGGGCCATGCTTGAAGACATCAAAGCCGGATCGAAATTCCTCAAGCGACTGACCATCAAACTCACAGGTCGCAGCATTCTGTTACCGACTGATGAGATTGACTGGATTGAGACTCACGGAAACTACGTGAAGGTCCACGCAGGACGCGAGTCGCACATGATCCGCGGGACGATGCAATCTTTGGAAACGAAACTCGATCCGGAGAAATTTGTCCGTGTGCATCGGTCGGTGATGGTCAATGTCGAGAAGATTAAGGAAATCCATCCGCGCTCGAACGGCGATCAGGACCTGCTTCTTCAGAATGGCCAGCAAGTAGTGTTGAGCCGCAATTACCGCGAACGGTTCTTTGCTTTGCTGGGAGAGTTGTAGCCACAAAAAGCACAAAAAGCCACATACCGAAAGAACCGGAACATCCCTCTTAAAATCCCTCTCAACACATTTTTTGTTGTTGCCGCTAACAACCGCTGTAAACTCTGCGCTTATGATTAAAAAACTACTGCTCGTCCTCGTCGCCTTAAGCACGCTCGTTGTCCAGACTTCACTTGCTCAAACACCACAACGGGTAATTGCTTTCGTCAACGTTAACGTCGTGCCTTTTGACCGCGAACGAATCCTGGAAGGCCAGACGGTCATTGTTGTTGATGGGCGCATTGCTCAAATCGTTCCGGCGGACAAAACGAAAGTGCCTGCCGGCGCGCTCGAGATTGATGGACGCGGGAAATACCTCATGCCCGGACTCGCAGACATGCATGCGCACTTGTACCCGGGAACGGGTCAAGCGGATGATCTCGCGAGCCAGCAGTTGCAACTGTTTTTGGCGAACGGCGTGACGACCATCAGAAACATGATTGGCAAGCCGGAGCATCTGGCGTTGCGCGAGTGTGTGGCGAAAGGCGAACTACTTGGACCATCGATCTACACGGCCGGCCCACCGCTGCTGGGCAACAATGTGCCGACGCCGGAAGCGGCAGAGCAGGCCGTAGTTGAACAGAAGAAAGTGGGCTATGATCTGCTTAAAGTTCATGAAGGATTATCGCCGGAGACTTACGCAGCGATCGTGGCAACTGCGAAACGCGTGGGTATTCCTTTCGCCGGTCATGTCACTGCCACGGTCGGTCTGAAACGCGCGTTGGACGCACAACAAACCTCCATCGAGCATTTGGATGGCTATCTGCAGGCACTTGTCGCCGACGATTCGCCCGTGAAACCTACGCCTTCGCAAGTCGTGCTCGGACCTGTGCTCCAACACATCGACGAAAGCAAGCTTTCTGCACTTGCCCAAGCCACGCGCAAGGCCAACGTCTACAATGATCCGACTCTGACTCTATTTAAATTGGTCGTCTCGGACGCAAAACCTGAAGACCTCTTGAAGTGGCCGGAGATGCAGTATGTCCCGGCCAAGATGCGCGAGGCGTTCGCCAAACAGAAACAGTCAACAATGGGTGACCCTGCGCCGGCCAATGAACGTCAACGCTACATTGACTTGCGCAACAAGGTGTTGATGGCGTTACATGCGGCCGGTGCGAAGCTGCTCATCGGCCCCGATTCACCGCAGTTCTTTCTCGTCCCCGGCTTTGGTACGCACAGGGAATTGCAGAGCTTCGTTGAGGCGGGCCTGTCGCCTTACGCCGCCATCGAAGCGGCCACGCGCAATCCAGCGGAATACGTCGCTGAAATTACGAAGACGCCGCGCGAATTCGGCACAGTCGAAGTGGGCCTGCGTGCAGACTTGCTTCTACTCGACGCTAATCCGCTGCAATCGGTCGGCAATCTGTCGAAGCGTGCTGGCGTGATGGTGCGCGGTCGTTGGTTGCCGGAAACCGAGTTGCGGAAGATGCTGGAGAATGTCGCGAAGCTAAATCAGCAGAATCCGGAGGCAAGCACCGCGAAAGTTGGTTTCAGTGGTACCTGGGCACTGGACAAGGCGAATAGTGAAGGACTGCCGCCGGGTATGGACCAACTGATGACTGTCACGCAGACGGGCGACAAGCTCTCACTTGAGACGAAGTTAATAACGGAACAGGGAGAACAAGTCGTGCCTGACAGCTACATGCTTGACGGCAAGGAAGTGGAGTTCACTCCGAGAGGCATGGGCGGTCAGACCGGCAAGGGCAAGCGGACAGCTAAATTGGGAACCGACGGCAATAGCATTGAAGTCAGTGAAACGGCGACTTTTGATGGTCCCGAAGGTGCGGTTACTGTTCAGGCGACGCGAAAGTGGGTGCTCTCGGCTGACGGCAAAACGCTCAAGATTGACATGACAGTCGATGGTCCAAACGGGAAGCAGCAGTTCAAACGTACTTTCGTTAGGAAGTAGCCATCAAGGTTTTCCCAGCAATACCGTGAGAGTGTTGCTCTCGGAATTACTCGTCACGATATCAATTTTACCGTCACCATTGAGATCAGCCGCGGCCAGGCGCCATGCGCCTGGTCCAATCGGTATCGAAGCCGACGACTTAAGAGTACCGCGCCCATCGTTCAACAGCACGCGCAGGCTGTTGCCACTAGTCGCAACGACATCCATCGTCGCATCGCGATCCACGTCGGCGACGATGAAATGATAAAGAGAAGCTTCAAAGTCGAATGGTGATCCATTTGCTTCGGTGAACCCGCCACGCCCGTCACCAATCATCATCGTCAGAGCACTTTGATCGTGATGACTTGCGACGATGTCTGCTTTACCGTCACGATTCAGATCCGCAATTGCAGCAAACCATGGTTCGCCGGTGCGGATCGGGAGTTGGCGCGGTGAGAGTCCGCCCTTTCCGTCAGACAAGAGCAATGTCAATGCTCGGCTGTGTGGAAGTTGTTCTCGGCGTTGTGGTCCGGTCGCGGTGGCGGTGGCGACGATGTCAAGTTGGCCGTCGTTATTGACGTCACCAGTGCCAAATGGATACGGGCTTGGACCAACGGGGTACGACTGCGGTGCAGGAGTAAAATTACCGCGACCATCTCCGAATGCGAGTGAGATATCGTTATCGGTGCTGTTGCAGGTGATCAGATCGAGTTTACTGTCTCGATTAACATCCACAATGGCCAGGCCGTGTGTATGCGGATGCTTGCCCTGTCTCATCACAATCGTTGTCGCTTTAGTCAGACCACCCTTGCCGTCTCCCGTTAATAAAACAACTCCATAACTGTCGTGAGACGAAACAGCGACATCGAGTTTGCCATCACCATTCACGTCGCCGGCTGCGATTTCACCGGGAGGATCTGCAACTGTAGTGTTGCTGAGGGCCGCGCCGAATTGTCCGTTGCCTTTGCCCTCGAGAACGGTTATCTGCCGAGCACGCGAAAATGCGACGATAAGATCGGGCTTCCGATCGTTGTTCATATCGCCGATCAAAATATTGCTGGGTCCGTCCTGCACAGATACCGGCGCGCTAGTGAACAACGGCTGTTGCGATGCGTCTGACGACGTGTCAGTGGCGGGACAGGCGAACGAGATCGACGAGGCAATAAATAGCAATGTCAATCGTGCGATACGGCCGATAGGCGACACTATTTTGACAACAGACATCAACACACCCTCCCTGTCTCGTATTTAAGACGCTTCGCCATCCCCATTTCTTCCGTAAAAATCCCGTCCACGGTAGTGGGCGGATTGTTCAAGTCCGGACTATTCATCAACAACTCGAATAAATAGTGGGGACCTGAACGATCCTCCCACTACCATGGGCGGGATTCAAATTTCACAATTTAGCTTTTTGTATAGAAAGGACTTGAACGATCCGCCCACTACCATGGGCGGGATTGGAACCGCTTTGAGGTGTGGGTGTATAGAAAGGACTTGAACGATCCGCCCACCGCCGTGGGCGGGATTTCAGCCCAAAACATGTCAAAAGCTTTCAAAAGAAAAGACTAGCCCTTGGCTTCGCGGTAACTGATGTAGGCGGCCAGCAGCAAATCGAACCCGATGCAGCCGCCGATGTACCAGTGCGGGACGAAGGTGGTTGAATAGTTGTGCAAGCCGGCGTCCCAGAGTGGATGTAGAGCCCAGCCCGCCGCGAGGAACCAGCCCGATTTTTTCAAACCGAGCCAGGCGAAGACCGCATAGATCGCAACGCCCACGAGTTCAGTCAGTAACCACTGAGGCGCATCGTTAAAGAGTGCGAAACCAACATAAATTAACGCCGCAACGATCAAACCAACCGCAAACGATCGCTTCTCTCTAGCGTAGCTCCGACTCAGTCTGACAAGCAGAAGAAACCCGATCGCCAGCACCACCCCGATCGCGATTTCGATAAGTAATTGCATCCGCCTCAACTCGACATCTTATCAAGCTCCGACGAGATGAGCGTCAACCGGTGTTCGTAGTTTTTCCCCAGCTCGTTTCTGCGCTGCAAGTTGAGCAAATCGTCCTGCGCCTTCAGCAGATGCGAGCGCGCTTCGGCGAACGCACCCATCGCCAGATACACGGCGCCGATTTTGTGATTCGACTCGCTGCGCAGCACCGCGAACTGTGTGTGCTGACTAAGCGTAGACATCCGCTCGACGTAATCCATTCCCTTGCGATAATAGACGAGCGCTTCAGTCAACTTCCCCTGTTTGAGGAAAATGTCGCCGGTCTTGTTGTACGTCAGATGAGTCTGTTTGAGAAACTCGAAATTTGACGCATCATTAGTCGTGATCTCTTCGAGAATCCTGAGCGACTCGAGATTAGCCTTAACGGCCTCACCACTTTGGCCCATCGCCTCGCGCGCAAAACCCATGTACTGCCACAACTCCGCCACATCACGCTTGGCCTCATTGTTTTTAGGATCCTGCTCGGAAATGGTGCGCAGGATTTCAAGCGCGCGCATGATGTACGGAATTCCCTCGTCGCCCTTACCGATGCGGGCCATTGCCGTCCCCAGATTGATGCTGGTTGCCGCAACGAAGCGACGATAAACCTCGGTCTGTGGAAACTCACGCTGCAACCCTTCACTCAACTCAAACGAACGACGATGCAACGACTCAGCTTCGACGTAGAGAGGCGCAAGTTCCGTGTTCCCCACTTCGCGCAGTGTTTCGGCGCGGTATTCGAGCCGCGTCCCGAGACGTTGAAGGTTGGCGGCCATCACTCTTCGAATCGCCTCGCCCGAAGGATTCTTATCAAGCGCGGTCTGCGCCTCTTCAGCGGACAGCCGATACCACTTGATAACCTCCTCGTCGCCGCCCGCGAACTCCATCGTGTCTCCCTTGACCTGATAGCTGCGGGCCAGCGCGTTGCGATGGTCCAGGTTGTTAGAGTCAAGCGAGACGAGCCGGCGGCTGATGTCAACCACCTTTTGGCCCATCTGCTCAGCCTCTTTCCACTGTTGCAGCCTGACGAGCAGGTACGCTTTCTGTTGCGCGGCGAGCCGGAGATTATTAAGTAGCGTTGGGTTTTTCTGGTCCTTGCGAACCAGGCTCTCGAGAATCTCGACACTCTTCCCGTAACTCACGAGTGCGCCGGAAGAATCGCCGAGGTTGGCGCGATAAGTCTCGCCCTGCACGTTTCCGATTTTGAGATAAGTGAGCGCGAGTTCCTGCGCGAGTGCGGGATTGTCCTGCGCATCCTGCGAAAGGTTGTCGAGATATTCGAGCGCGTCTTTGACCAGCATCTCGCGCGTCGCTGTAGCGCCCGGCAGATCTGCGATCGCATCGTGGTATTTAAAGACAACGTTGTTGGCTAGTTTGCGTACCTGCTCGAATCTCTTCTCAGCACGCTCGCGCTCGCGTCGCGCGGCCCGCGCCTGATAGGTCGTCCCTACGATACCCGCGATAAGTGCGAAAAAGACGAGCGAAGCAGTAATGACAGCTACACGGTTACGCTTGACGAACTTCGACGCGCGATACGAGAAAGTATCCGGCCGTGCCGAGACAGGCAGCTCCGCGAGATAGCGGCGAATGTCTTCCGAGAATTGTTCGACTGACTCGTATCTTCGATCCGGCTCCTTTTTAAGAGCCTTCAGGACGATGTTGTCGAGATCACCCTTCAACATCTGCGGATTGCTCTCGATGGTTTCGGTGCTCGTTTCCAAGTTCGCAATCGCGTGACTCGGGCGCGGCGGTTCAGTCTCGCAGACAAGGCGCAACATCTGATCGAGACGTAGACCAGTTAAATCGTAGGGCAACTGTCCGGTCAGCAGCCGGTAGAGCACGACGCCGAGGCTGTAGATGTCCGTCGCGGTTGTCACCTGTTCGCCGCGGAACTGTTCGGGACTCGCATACGCGGGCGTCATCAAACCGAGTTGCGTTGCCGTGCCGCGCTCGTCACCGTTTGTTTGCGAGACGACTTTGGCGATCCCGAAGTCAAGCAGTTTGACCTCGCCTGCGGGTGTGACGAGGATGTTCGACGGTTTGATGTCGCGATGGACGATCAGCCGGCGGTGCGCGTAAGAGACTGCCGCGCAGACCTGCCGGAATAAATCGAGCCGCGCGTGGAGCGTGAGTTCGCGCGTGCGACAGTAGTCGTCAATGGGCTCACCCTCAATAAACTCCATCACATAAAAGGGCAGACCGTCGTCACTCATCCCGCCGTCGAGGAGGCGGGCGATGTTCGGATGCTCGAGCGAGGCAAGTATCTGTCGCTCGTTACGAAAGCGACGCGCGATGGTGTCAGTGTTAAGACCGCTCAGGATAACTTTGATCGCGACCTTCTGATCAAACTGGCCGTCGTCGCGCACCGCTGAGAAGACCGCGCCCATGCCACCGCGTCCAACTTCATCCACGATGCGATAGCGACCGATACGACGGCCTTCGAGTCGTGCTCCTTCTGCGAACGAGTGAGTCGCAAGCAGCGAGTGGTCCAGCACGGTCGCGTAGTCAGCGGCGAGCATCCGCTCAACCTCACGCCGCACGTCGTCATCACGACACGTTGAGTTGAGAAAAGCGGGTTGCGCGGATGGCGTAAGCTCCACAGCTGCGTCGAAGATTCGTTTGATTTCTTGCCAGGTTTCCGGGGACATAGATGTTAAGTGAGTTGCGTTGCGAGCCACGCTTTGGCGCTGCGCCACTCGCGTTTGACGGTTGATTCGGAGGTTGAAAGGACTTCGGCCACTTCCTCATTCGAGAGGCCTGCGAAAAATTTCATCTCGACTATGCGCGCCTGAACGCTATCGAGTGTGGCGAGACGCGTGAGTGCTTCGTCAAGCAGGATCAGATCAACTTCGCGCTGGCCGGAAAAGCTGGTGGCTTCGTCGAGTGGGAGCACGGTCGCGCCGGCGCCACGCTTCTCAGCGCGACGGTTAATGGCATGGTTGACGAGGACACGTCGCATCGTCTCGGCTGCGATCGAGAAGAAGTGTGCGCGGTTGCGCCAATCAACTGAGTGCTGATCGACAAGACGTAGGTACGCTTCGTTGACGAGCGCTGTGGCTTGCAGCGTGTGTCCCGGCCGCTCGCCCGCAAGCTGCCGCCCTGCGATTGCTTTCAACTCGCGATAAACGAGCGGCAATAACTCATCGAGTGCCGCGCGGTCACCTGCTTGTGCCTGTCTGAGCAGGCCAGTAACGCCATGTTTTTTTTCACTCATCTGCAAACGTCAGGTTAGACGCACTCTACCGCCTGAAAATTTTTCTCGGTACCTGACCCTTCCGGCCCGATTTTTTTGCGATTGATTATGAGGGCGCTTATTGATGCGCCTACGAGGCAACCACGGAACGTGGTTCGCGCCCATTATATAGGAAGCTTTGCCTCAACAGTCGGAAATCATTCTTGGATCGGGTCAGTACAGGGAGCGGTAGCGACCTGGTCAAACCATGGAGTCAAATACTGATCACTGACCAGGTCGCTATCGCTCCCTGTACTGACCCGATCCAAGTGCGATTGTTGGAGACGATCTCACCTTTATCCCAGACACATTCAGGAGGTCCAAACATGTCTTTCCCTCTCAAAAATTCCGTCCGCCAAACAAACGAACCATGGTGGATCGGACTCGCTTATCTGCTTTCCGCGTTAGTTATTGGTGGTCTGCTCGCCGTTGCGACTCAAGCAGCACCACTCTGGTCACATAAACCCACCAGCGATATCAAGTGGTATCGCGTCACCGACGTCGGCTCGATACTCATCGGCTCGAAGGCCGGCCTCTACACACTCGACGGCGCAAACGGTCAGACAATCTGGACTCGCAACGATCTCGCGGGCACCGAAGAGTTTGAAGTCGAAACGATCGCCGGGACGCCTCTTCTCTTTGTCTCTGACACTTCCGGAACCTTCAGCAAAGGCACCAAACTCTTTGCTATCGATCTACTCACTGGGCAAAACATCTGGGAGACTGACAAGCTGAAGGGCGCCACCGTTGCCGTTGAACCTGTCTATGAGAAAGACATGGTGCTGCTCGTCACCGTCCCGGACAACCGCGCGAACAAAGCGAAACCCAGGATCAACGCCTTACGCCTGACGACCGGCGAATTGATCTGGGAAGCGGAGTATCCGGACAACGTCGATCTTTATGGTATCGAGCGTGGCAGTAAATTCTTTCCGAAATTTGATCTCTCCGGTGCGAATGAACCCCTGCACGACAGCGACTCGGTCTACTTCACGTATGCCGGACTGCACCGCTATGCGCTTGAAGATGGCAAGCTCTTGTGGGGTGTGAAGTACGACGTCACCGAGGGGTCGATCAAACGTGGTAACGCTCAGGCATTGATTGACGGCGACACTGTTTACACCTCGGCGAAGGGCCAGTTGCGCGCGATCGACAAACAGACAGGCGCCATCAAGTGGAGCAGCAAAGACTTCGGCGGCGCAGTCGCGGAGTTGAAATTGATCGGCGACGTGCTTTACGGCCGGCTCGGCGGCGCATTCTACGATTTCGGCAAACGCGAATACGTAAACAAGAAGCCGTTTGGTGTTGCGGCAGTTAATCGTGCGACCGGAGCGACACTCTGGTACTACGAGGGAGCAAAAGACAGCGTGACAAACATGTCGGTGTTTCGCGACGAGAATCTCGTCCTCATTGCCGACGCCAAAAACGTAATCGCACTCGATACTTCCAGCACCGGCAAGGCAAAAGAAGCCTACAAGTTGAAGCTTGAATTCAAGAATAATCTCGGCATTGCGGCGACAGTGGCAAAGGTGGCGAAGTTCGGCTTTGGCGGACTCTCGGCGATTGGTTCAAAAGGTGGCGATACAACGGACGAACCAGTCGCGTTATACCGGCGCGAGAACGGCACCGTTGTTGTGCAAGGCAGGCAACATCTGCTCGCTTTCGATCCGCGCACACGCAGTATTGCCTGGTCAGTAAAGTACGAAGCGCCCGGTGTGCCGGGTTGGCAAAAGATTGCAATGGCAGGTTTGACCGCGCTGGCTTACACGTCGGCGACTGCTTCAGCGGCAAGCACCTACTACGGTACTGCTGAAAACCGCTGGGCCAACAGTCAGCGGATCAACTCGCTCGCAGCCTACGAACAATTTGTCAGCAAGCGTTACAGCGCGACGAAGCAATCCGGCAACTACGTCTATGTGCTGACAACTGTTAAGGAAGGGAAGGAGAAAGGCGCGGGCTTGATTGGAGTGCACATGGAAACCGGCCGCGGCGATCGTCAGATCATGTTTAAGGACAAAGAACCTGACTATCAGGTCGATGAAGCTGAAGGTCGCGTATTTAATCTCCGCAACTCAAAGGAGCTCTCGGCATTCTCCGTCGACGCAGCGCCGCCAGTTGAGGAGAAGAAGGAAGACAAGGGTAACTAACCTGCCTCAGAAGTAGTAATTGCACTTGGATCGGGTCAGTACAGGAGCGGTAGCGACCTGGGCAGTCATCAGCATTTCACTGCGATGGTTGACCAGGTCGCTACCGCTCCTGTACTGACCCGATCCAAGTGCAATTACTACTTCTGAGGCAGGTTAGTTACCCTTGTCTTCCTTCTTCTCCTCAACTGGCGGCGCT
>DATEIS010000585.1:0-4374 GCA_035278765.1 Pyrinomonadaceae bacterium
CGCACGCCTGCAATAGGATTCAGAAATGGAATATCCGATAGGTAAAGGGCGCACGAAGCACCTGTGATCGCAATAACGTCCGGATTATTGTCGGGGTCTGCTGAAATCACACTCGCAATAACCTGGGTTTCATGTCGGTAACCTTCGGCAAAAAGTGGACGGCAGGGACGATCGATAAGACGGCTGGTGAGGACTTCCTTTTCATTGGGACGGCCCTCGCGCCGGAAGTAGTTGCCGGGGATACGTCCCGCGGCATAGTTTGATTCACGGTATTCGACCGTGAGAGGAAAGAAGTCAACGCCTTCCCGTGGGGTAGGAGCACCAACGGCAGCGACCAACAACATCGTATCGCCATACTGGATGACGACTGACCCATCCGCTTGCTTGGCAACGCGGCCGGTTTCAACGGTCAACTCCTTTTCGCCGAGCTTAATTGACTCTTTGAGGTATTTCTTTTCTGGCATTTTTTGTTCTCCTTCGAACTTAACACCTGAACACTTTCAGGTCGCGGGCGGTCTCCAAACACTTGGGCGCCATCGCGGTTTAGAGCAAGCAATCTTGCTGAGTGGACCGCCAACGTGATGCGGGGTAAGTCTATGGGCTAAAAGAAAAGGCGGCACGAGCCTCTTGAACCGTGAAGCTCATGCCGCCTTAGTGCTCGAAGCTTTTGGGCCGTACACGTCAGCTTGTTTGCAGTCAATCGCCGTCACGTTCGGCACTGCCACAAGCTCTTCGATAGACGCGGGCTTTAACTCAACAGAGATTCGAAGCTCTCTTCAAATATTCGTAACTACCGGCGCAGACCCAAACGATTTACCACTTCATGGTAGCGTTCTATATCAGTGCGCTTTAAGTAATCCAACAAACTGCGACGTTGCGAGACCATTTTCAGCAGGCCGCGCCGCGAATGATTATCCTTCTTGTGAGTCTTGAAATGCTCAGTGAGTTCGTTAATTCTCTTGCTTAGAAGCGCGACCTGAACTTGTGGTGAACCGGTATCTGACTCATGCGTGCGGAACTCGGTAACTATTTGTTCCTTGGTTTGTTTTGCTAACGCCACTTGCTTAAATGGTCCTCCTCGACCGCAGTAGATTCCGCCTAAAAGCGGCAACCGCTAAACTTAAAAAAGCAACGTCAATGTAACATGAGGCCGCTAAAAGGCACAAACGGACAGCAGATCAGCCACAAAAAGGCACAAAAGTGCTAACCAGCGACGGCGCTCTCTTTGTGCTTTTTGTGCCTTTTTGTGGCTAATTTTTTGGTACTATCGCGGCAAATGTCAAAAGCTAAAGTACTGATTCTCGGAGGCGGCTTCGGGGGGATATTTGCGGCTCTCGAGGTGGCCGGCGCTGCGGACGTTACCCTCGTCAACGAGGAAGATCACTTTCTCTTCACTCCCATGCTCTATGAGTACCTGAGCGGGGAGGTTGCAGCCTGGCACATCGCGCCACGATACGATGAGTTGCTTGACGAGAATGTGCGTTCCATTAAGGCTGAGGTCACCGGAATCGACCTCACCGCTCAGACCGTTTCAGTCACAAGCCATGAAAAGACGCTCAACTATGATGTGCTGGTTCTGGCAGTCGGCGGTGTGACTAACTATGTCGGTGTCGAAGGCGCGGAAGAGTATTCTCTGCCATTTCGAAAGCTTCGCCATGCAGACGCCATAAGACAGCGTATGGTGGCTGCGCTTGATCGCGTCCCGCCTGACGCCGCGCCACAGGACGCGCGGCGCGAAACGACATTCGCAGTGGTTGGCGCAGGTGCGAGTGGATGTGAGCTGTCAACCAAGATGGCGGACCTGTTGAACGATGCGTTTCGGCGTCGCGCGCTTCACGGCGAGCCACGCGTGCTCGTGATCGAAATGAGCGACAGGGTTGTTCCCGGAATGGGCGAGCAGATTCGGGGGATTGTGGACGAGGCCCTGCATGAATCTCGCGTTGAGGTACACACGCAGACGCGGGTTGTAAAAGTGACACCGGACGAACTTGTCTTCGAGCACGAAGGGAATCAGGAAAGCATCAAGACAGCGGGCGTGGTATGGACCGGTGGGGTGAAGATGAGTCCACTCATCGAGCATCTCGATGTTGAGAAGAACAAGCGTGGGCTGCTTATAGTGAACCCGACGTTGCAATTATCTGAACACGTGAACGTCTTCGCGCTCGGTGATATCGCTTTCTATCCTGACGCAACGCCAACCCTCGCAGGCACTGCTCAATTGGCGTTTCAACAAGGGACGATGGCTGGTCGCAACGTAAAGTCTTACCTCGAAGGGAAAGAAATGCAGACCAGGCACTTCGAAGAGTTGGGTGAAGCACTGAGTCTCGGAACAGAACGAGCAGCCGTGCTGACGGGTGGAAAAGCATTTGGTGGAGCGCTCGCGCGACAGGCACGATTCGCGTTGTACACCTCGCGCTTGCCGACGTGGCATCATCGGCTTCGCGTGGGCGCGAGTTGGTTCTTCGAAGGGACGACACCGCAACCACTCTTGCCGCTCGGATTCGAGCGATAAATCTGTGTAATCTGTGGACCGTCTGGAACGATAGTTGACTTCTAATCGTTCCATGGGACCGTGGAAGCTCAGAATTCTGCTTTGTGTTCTGTTTCTGGTGATCGTCTCGATCGTCGCGATGTTGAGCAGTTTTCGAACGACACCGCGACTTCCCGCAGTTGATCTTCCGCCAAACGATCCAATCGCTATCGGTACGCCATTACCACCGACAGAATCTCCAACCCCGACTCCGGAACCTGCAAATTTCGTCGGCCGCATAAATCTGATTATTCCTGTCGCTGGTGTGCGTCCTGAGCAGTTGCTCGACACCTATTCCGACGCACGATCCGAGGGCCGAACGCACGATGCCATCGATATCATGGCGCCCGCTGAAACTCCCGTTCTTGCTGCCGCCGATGGCAAAATCCTGAAACTCTTCCAGAGCGAAAAGGGTGGCATCACGATCTATCAGCTCTCCGCGAGCCAGGAACTGATCTTCTACTACGCACATCTCTCCCACTACGCGGACGGACTAACTGAAGGAAGCCTCGTGAAGCAAGGCGAGGTCATCGCTTACGTCGGCGACACAGGCAATGCCGGTCCGGGTAATTACCATCTTCACTTCTCAATCGCCCTTGTCACCGACCCAAAACGTTACTGGGAGGGGACCAACATCAATCCCTATCCGCTGCTACAGAACCGAGCGCGCTAACACCCCCAACGTTCGTAAATCGTGCAGAAAATCCGTGTAAACAGTGACACCTCACTGGAACGCCCGTTGCACCATTCACCGCGAAACACACTGTGTTAAGGAGCCAAAATGATCGTAATTCGGGTGTCTGTGAGTCTCGCTTTTCTAGCTTGTTTGCTGTCGGGTTGTACTGTGCCTCCACCAGCCAATTCGAACAGTCCAGTCGTCAATACTGCGCCTTCTCCAGCCGCATCAACTGCACCGGCAACAACAACGTCGGAAACAGCTTCAGTCCAGATGACGTTGCCGTTGCTTGATGCCCTACTGACCGATGAGAAGTTTGTCGACCGTTTGAAGCAGGATCTAAAACTTTCCGACGAACAGATCAACTCGCTGAAGCGCAGCTCGAGTACTGAGATCGCTCGACTTCAGGAAACAAACGCCGAAGACACGGACGGCAACGCTACTGACGCACGCACACGCGCGTCCGAAGAGTTGCGCAAGATTCTCGGCGATGAGAAAGCACGACAACTGTCAACGGTCGTTCATGATTACTGGTCCAAAGGCGATCCTTCAGACGCCAAATCCGGAACGGTCGAGATGTTGAAAGGACCAAACGCAGTTCCGACTGACACGCGCGTAGTTGTCAACATTCCGGCGTTTCGCATGGACCTCTTTCAGGATGGCTCGCTGGTGAAGTCGTACAAGGTCGGCATCGGTTATCCGGAGTTTCCACTCCCATTCGGTTTACGGAAAGCGAATCAAATAATTTTCAATCCAACCTGGACGCCGCCCGATTCGCCGTGGGTCGCAAAGATGAAGAATGTGACTGCCGGCGAAACTGTTAAAGCCGGAGACAAAGACAATCCGCTTGGACCAATCAAGATTCCGATCGGTTTGCCGTCACTAATTCATGGCGGAAAGTCCCCTGCGAAGATCGGGAAGTTCGCGTCACACGGCTGTGTGGGTTTGACGAATGCACAAGTGAAAGACTTTGCAGCAATGCTCGCAAAAGCTTCGAACACTACGGAGATTTCGACCAGCGCAATCGCGTCATACTTAGAGAACAAGGAACAAACGAAGACTGTAAAACTCAATCAAACTGTTCCGGTCGAACTGCGTTACGAAACTATCGTGCTGGAAGACGGGAAGCTGCACATCTACAAAGACGTCTACGCGCAGGATACGAACA
>DATEIS010000586.1:0-19047 GCA_035278765.1 Pyrinomonadaceae bacterium
AAGGAGCGATGGTCTCGGATTTCGCGAACACTATCAAAACCACGGGCGGCCACGGAGGGCCGCCCTTACAGTTCGTTCCGAGGAACTTTTAGTTACTTGAGTGAGATGTTTACGGCTCGTAAGACACCGTCACCCATGTCGATTTGCAACTGGTAAGTCCCTGCCGCCAGTCCGGATGTGTTGAGATTGAAAACGTAGAACCCATTTTCAAACCGGAACAGGTTGCCGGTTGAGGCTGAAGATGTCGACTCAACGTCTACCGGATCTCCAACCACATTGTTGCTTACCTGATATATGTTCAGTCTAATCACCGCATCCGTGATTACAGCACTCGCGCCCGTCAGTTGGAACTTGATCGGGATCGTTCGACCAGCCTTGTACGTTCCGCCTGCTTGCACCGGCGCCAGCAGACCCGTCCACGTCCAGGCAACACCCACGTTGAACTGCCGTTCGGCCCACAGATTCGGACTACCATTATCAGTCACCCTAACTGTCAGAGTGTAGATTTGTCCGCCCTGCGCCGCCGTCGGCGTCCAACTGAAAGCACCAGTCGAAGGATTGATCGATGCTCCAGCGGGAACCGAACCAGTCAAACTGTAGGTCAACGTTTGCGGTGGCAGATCGGAATCAGAACCAACCGCGGTAAAGCTCAACGTGTTGCCTACATAGACTGTCTGATCCGCGATCGCATTGAGTGTTGGCGGATCGTTTACGCCATTGACGGTAACGTTAACCGTGCCCGTAGCGCACAGTGAATCAGGCGCACCATTCGTGGTCCCATTGTCGCAGACCTGGTAAGTGAAACTCGCCGGACCATTGTAATTCGTGTCAGGTGAGTAAGTGATAGTTCCGCTCGACAGCGATACGGTTCCATGTGTATCGCCGGTGGACGAGACACTTGTCACCGTCAACACCTGAACGTTCTCGTTCACTGGTCCAGCACTGTCGTTATTCGTGAGCTCCGAACCCGTGATTTCCAGGTCCGTATCTTCATCGGTGCTAAACGAGTCGTCGGTAGCGCTTGGCGAGTCGTTCACTTCTGTCACTGTGATCGTAACTGTCGAAGTGTTCGAATCGGCTGATCCGTCGTTGGCTTTGAACTTAAAGCTGTCGCTGCCATTGAAATCCGGACCAGGCTGATACGAGCGATTGGCGCCCGTTCCGGAAAGAACACCGTGAGCGGGTGGTTGAACGATCGTAAATGAGAACGACGCAGTCGGATTTGGACTAACGGCCGTTAACGTTATCGACTTCGAAGTATCTTCAGCAGTCGTCACCGCCTGGCCTTCAGTTCCCGGCGGGTTGACACCGTTGACACCGGCTTCGATCGCGTTTTCGATGGCGTCGGGCACGTTAGCAAAGAAGTCGTAACCCGTTAGCGTTTCAACTGCATCGACCGTGGTCAAGTAAGTCTCCCACGGAGTGTTTCGAATGCCCTGGATGTTGGGCATGTTCACAGCGATGGTTCTCGTACCCGCAGTCACACGCGATATATCGTTGTCGCCCTTTGGAATGACGAGCACGACCTTCCATGTGGACGATGGAACGTTGACGTGACCGTTCGCAATCGTGTTTACAACCGTATTGTTATTGCTGCCGACTCCGCCGACACCATGCGGACCAGCAACTATATAAAGCTCGTTTGCAGGCGTCAGAGTGCGCAGGAAGTTTTCCAAATCGGCCCATGGCCCCTGATTGTTGTCGGGTGACTGCGCCACCATGTTAGACATCAGGAACGTTGCCTGATTGATCGGGATCGACGTTTCTTTATCGCGATCGGCGTTAGGCGTCATGTGTCCGCGATCGAAACCGCTGTTGGAGAAGTCAGTCGCCTGCACGCGATACCACGTCGGCAAGACTGCCGGATCGGGTCTGAAGGTATCAACACGAGCAAGTGTGCCGATCCAGTCATCTGAGAGGTGCCAGCTTACCCAGTTTGGTCCACCGGCGTCTCTGTTGTAGGAGAGCGTGAACTCAGGCTTATCCATCAGGTAGTTGTTTGGCTGATTGATGTCAGCCGTTGCACCGTTAGGATTACCGAAAGTCAGGTGAACACTCGACGGATACGGTGGCGCGGTTCCGGTTGCGACGGTAAACGTCGCCACGAAGTTTGCGAGGAGCGTGTCGTCATTTGGACCAACGTCATCTGTATCCACGTCGTGAACCTGGTCTTTGAAGATCGTGAAAGTACACTGCTCACCAGCCAGGAAGTTCACATTCGGAGTGATGACCCAGACCTTATCAGCGCCGGCAACGGTAGCGTCGTTGTGAAGCCCCGTCGAGACGCAGTTGATATTGAACCATGCCCCATCTACGGTAACCGGCTCAGTGAAGTTAAGCGTGATACTCGCATCGCGTGGTGCGTTGACGCCGTTCTTGCGGGGATCGGTACGAAATACGAATGGACCAAGCTCCACAATCGGTGCAGTGCGTCGAGGATTCGGAGTGGCCGCAACGAAGTCATCCGAATTGTCGTCGTTATCGGTGGCTCCCCCGTTCTTTCTGAAGATAGCCGAGGTATTGCTTGGCGCCGGTGCGTTTGCCGTTTCTGCGCAAGTAGCACCAGAGCCATAACCGACAAAATCCACAATCGTGGGATTACCCAGCGGGCATGTACCTTCGAGCGGATCAAAGCTATTGACCAGCGCAACCTTGCCCGTTGTCGCGCTCATGTTGATGTCACCATTAATGTTTGCGGCCGGCAGCGGCGCGCCAGTTGCGCCACCAGCGAGTGCGATTAAATAGTACTGACCAGGTTCGATGAACCCGCCGATGGGCTGCGAAGTGAAGTCCCAGCTGTCGCCCGCTGCGGACGTGTATTGCAACGACCAACCTGTCAAATCCACCGTGTTGGCCGTGGGGTTGAAAAGTTCAACGAAGTCGCGATTGAAAGTGGCGCCGGAGTTGCCACCGCCACCATAAAGCTGACTGATGGTGACGTGTGGTTCTTGCACGGTAAGGAAGATCGACGTGCTGGTGCTACGAGCTTGAGCATCAGCAATACTCACCGGAAGAGACTTTGGTCCCGGCGTGGTGGAGACAGGAATAGTCGCCACGAACGTGAACGTGTTGCCCACTCCGGAGAAAGCTTGAGTTGGCGATCCACCGATCGAGGACAGATCAGCCGTAACAGTTATCCCCGTACTGGTTGGATCTTGTGCTGGAGAAACAGTCACGGTCAGCGTGGTGCTGTTTCCCGTTGTCACGGTACTCGGTTGAGCAGATCCAATGGCGAAGAGACCTGTGCAATTATTTGTTGGCGCTGAGCTGTTGCGCGGATTGGGTGCTCCGGTCGCGAAGTCGATGGAGTTGTTGTCGGTATCGAAGCAGCCGTTGTTCTTTCTTAAATTAGCGGTCGTGTTGGTAAGTATCGGAGCCGGTGAACTCTCTGCACACGTTTCCGTGCCATAGCCGACAAAGTCGACAATTCCGCCACCGACCGGGCAGTTGCCGGTCAAAGTAGTTTGATTACTGACCAAGGCGACTTTCCCGGATGTTGAACTCACCAGGCCGCCGCCGATAGCGTCAGGTGTGGGCAGATTGTCTGTGCCTCCGGCGCCTTGCGACTGCTGGACGAGGTAATACTGTCCAGGTTGCAGGACAAAATTGGTCAGGTTCGTCCTTTGCCAATTTGCCTGACCTGCCGAAGCGATTTGCACTGACCAACCACTCAAATCGATTGGCGCTCCGGTGTGATTGATGATCTCGACAAAGTCGTTCTTCAACGTTGCGCCAACGTTGCCGCCGCCACCGTATACCTGACTGATGATGACCGATCCGGGTATTGGTGTTGGACTCGGCGTGGGCGTCGGAGTTGGAGTCGGAGTTGGCGTTGGTGTCGGAGTCGGCGTTGGTGTTGCAGTTGGTGATGGCGTGGGAGTCGGCGATGGTGGGATACCATTCGCTGTTATTGAAAAGTCGTCGATCGCCAAGCCGTCGTCAGCACCGGTAGCGTCTACGTCAGTCCATCTAATCCAAAAACTAGCACCTGCGGGAATACTCAACCCCGTGATATTAGAGTTGAGAAGAACACGATTGGTATTGCCGTCAAGAAGGCCCACTGTGCCAGCCGTGACTGGTGGGGTGAAATCAAGCGCATTAACATCCGTCCAAGTGCCGGTGATCAGGCTGGTCGCGTCGGTACTGTACTGAAAATCCATCCGCTCGCCGATCGTGCGGCTGAGAGCGCCGAGTCGCCATTGCTCGCCAGCGTAGGCAATGTTGAGTGAATTAATCGTTCCACCCGTGTTGTTGATGAAGGTACCGCCAAGGATCGAATTGAGGGTGCCGCTGCGCAATTGTCCAAGAGCCCGATCAGCAGGCACAGCAGTTGAACCAAAACTGTAAGTATTACCGGCATTGCCTGAACCGGTTCCTGCAATGTACGAAGTGTCTGCATTCGCAAGGGATTCTGAAAAGCCCCAACCCGCCGGAGTGTTTCCGGCCAAGGTGCCTGTGCCAGATGAAACCAGAGAATCAAAGTTTTGCGTGACCGGTGTTCCAAAACTGGAAACGCTTACCGGCGTCGTTGTATCTGCCGACGCTGGCCGTGGAAAGTTCAGTAAAGTGAGCGAGCCCAAAAGACCAGCTAGCGCAATTATGAACCAAAGATTCCGTCGGGACCGTCCGAAGCGAGTGCGTTCTGAACGATGGCTTTGCAAGATGTTTCGGATTACGAGTGCACAAGTAACGAACACACGGGCAGCCCGTGTCGGGTGAAGGGGGCTCTTTAGACGCATAAAATCTCCTCACTAAATGAAACTACTTACCGTTAAACACACGATTGCGAGGAATACCGGAGGATACTGAGGCCGGTAGGTAAATGTGCGTGCCTTTTATCAGTTCTGTATTTCAGGGTCAAGCTGATGGAGAGGTTTGGAAGGGTGAGATTAATAATTTCTTGCGTCGTTAATATTGCCTTTAGGACTCAGGCTGTACTACAGACAGATAGCACGTTCCTTGGTTGAGTCACACTGCCGATAGCGAGCATGCAAGGAGACGCGACTTTACGTTTGCGGAATCTGGATAACAGGTACGAACTGACGATCCAGAAGCCTCAACCTTCCCCGCATCGCATTACCAACTCGCGTAATAAAGATACCAACCACCGTAAAGCTTTTTGTAAACGGGGCTATGATCTCCACGATCGCTTTCGACCACCTGATCTAAAGAATCAACTAACGGGTTTAATGGTGTAGGCGAATATATATAACTCTTTTCAGAAGTCGAAAAGACGCCGCCCGATGAAGCGATGAACCGCAGCGCGTTATCCTTATCGCGCTGAAATCCTCGTTCTAATTTGAGTTTTACAAAGAGCTTCCGATAGACTTCGAGTCGCTGATCCGGCACATTGTGAGTGGAACCCTCCTTCAGAAAGACAAACTTCTCGTCGAGGCGAATGATGTCTACGTCTTCACTCAGCATTCTGATTAATTGATCGAAATCTGACTGGTTTGATTTTAATGTTTGCTCCAATCTGCTATCCGTCGGATGCGGTGATAAATTACATGCTCCACCTACTACAATGAAAAAGAACAGCAGAGAGAAGGCAAGTCTTTGTGGCATAAAACTCATTGGCACACCTCTCTTCTAATCCGATCGGAAAGCTGAATGGGCCTTATCTCTCCTCGACTCAGTGCTCCACCGTGTCGTGTAGACACCGCGTTTAGTCTTTGGTCAGCTTTGTGGCTTTCGGTTTGAACAGGATATACAAGGGGTATTGAAGTGTCCATTGTTACCACATATTCGTATTCCCGTGAATTTGCTATCCAGCGACCAACAGTTTCACTACCCCATTGTGTAGCGATGAATCCGGCCTGTAGTCCGCCGACGTAATGCCGTGCTTGATCGGGACTACCGCTAAAGTCCTGAAATGGACCCTTAAAACCATCGCTGGAAAACTCGTTTCTGTTATTTGCGAATCTTGAATAAAGTCGCTCGACAAAATCGGTGGCTGTGAGGTGAGGATTATGCGTTTGAATATGTTGTACCTCGTCCGCAAACCGCTGACACGAGGTACGCGTATCTGTGGTCTGCTGAGTTTGCGTCTGAGGTAACAATCCCATTAGGAATACGCCACGAAAACCGAAACCAAACAGGACAAACTCTGACTTCGACACCACTGCGCCCTTTTGCGTGATGAGTTCGTCGTCCGGTCCTCGCGACATCAGTTGACCAACAAATATCTGTCCGCCTCCCTCCCACCTGGCAAACACCCTCTTCGCCCATTCTGAGTTGACTCCAAACGTGCCATCCAGAGAACCGTCCCAGCCTTCGGGTGCAAGGAATGTCGATGTGTCGACGACGTGGCCTCCTGACCGCGCCGTTAGGGTAATCGTCCGCGTGCCGCAGTCGTTGTTGGGGCATTGGACTGAGGAATTCCCGCTGATACGCGAACAGTCGATTTGCAGTCCGTCTAATTCACACTTTGCTCCAAACCCCTCGATGGGAATCAGAGCGGAAACACCCCTCCCCAAGCCTCCATCGCTAAGGCCGTCTGGGTCACCGCTGCCGTCCGGTGGGAATGGATCCTCACTGCCGACATCAACACCGCCAGGATTCATGGTGGTTTGACCCATCCCGGTTCCGTTAGAGAGATGCTTCGCGCCATCGCCCGTAATCGGATCGAGTGTCTCCACAATGCTTTCTGCAGTGCCGGTTTCTGCTGTGGTTTGTTGACCGAGTCGTTCACCACCGGCATAAACGTGGCTCTTGGACCAGGTGCCGTCGCCTTTGTATTCCGAAATCAGGCTGCCGCCCAAGACCGTGGAACGCAGCAAATAGGCTTCAGTCGTCTCGCTGCCCGGAGGGAGCTGGGGGTTGCCGTAGCTGATATTGCGACCGAGGGCGTAGTGGGTCATCTGGTTATCGCCGTCGAACGTCTGGCTATTAACAAATGCCGTGGTCTCCCTCCCAATTTCTATGATGTAGCTGCGTGTTTGTGTACTACCCACCTGACGCCCGGCGGCGTCGTAGGTGTATTTTGCGGGAACGAAAGGTGAAGTAGTCGTAGCCGGCTCATTGCGGGAGAGCACGTTCCCCTCAGCGTCGTAACTCCACCCAGCAACCCGATTGTTAACGCCGTAGCTATCGGAGGTGTTGACCGTACGACTCCAGAAGCGACCCGAATTCCCGAGCATGTTACCCCAGTGATCGTAGGCATACTGATGGTCAAATGGACCATCGGGCGTGCCGCCAGTTGTGTTATCGACGAAGTTCCTCGCTTCGACACCTGAATATGCATGCTCGAGTCGACCGGCAAGGTCATAGGAGTAGGCCCGATCTTTGATGCCGGCTGAGCCGCTTTGATCGTCAGCAAACTTGATGGAGCCGTCGTTATGATATTGATACGACGTTTCTGCGCCGGCGTACGAGTAAGTCTCCGGCAAAAGTCGTTGGTTATAAGTGAGGCTCAAGGTAGCATTTGCCTGCGTTCTTGATTTCAGCGCGCCCCAGGCTCGGTACTGCGCCTGTGAAATGAATTGCGTTTGCGCGCCGCTGAAGCCGACCGCATCAACGGACGTGACACGCCCAAGCTTATCCAGTGTTTCTGTAAAACTCGTTCCCGAACGCTGATCGGTAACCTTTTTGAGAATGCCCGCCAAATTATATTCATAATTCAGGCGGAAGGCACCGGCGTTTGGCAAACCCGCGAAGCTGCGCTCCTCCCAGTCCATCTGCGAGAGTTGATTGTAGTGATAGCTCACGGTACCCGAACCGTCTGACATAGACGTCCGGTTGCCTCTCGCATCGTAGGCGAAGGCTATGGCGGTAGTTGAAGCGACATTTTTGCCTGCCGGAATATCGCTGGAATCGAATTCAATGAGAGTAGGTAAACCCCGATTGTTATACGTGAAGCTTGTCACGACGCCACGCGCATCGACAACGCTTTGGATTGAATCATCATTGTTGTAGTTCCAGGTTGTATGGTCCGTGGAGACAGGATAACTGGTGTCGGCCTGTTGTTCGGGCAGATGCTGCGTCTTCAGTCGTCCAAAGCCGTCGTAAGTGGCAGTTGTGTCCTGGAACGTCGAGCTCGAGGTTGGCCCCGCGAATTGACGTGCCAGCGTTACCTGATCACGCGCGTTATAGGTAAAGGTGGTTGCTGAATAAACTGCGCGGCCGATGCCATTCGGTCCGGTGCCATCCCAATCCATGATCTCAGTCTTAATCGTGCGACCCAGCACATCTGAATAGATCTTCTGCTGTCGCTTCTTGACGCTACTATTAGCTTGAATCGTGCCTTCGTCGGTAATCGTTACAACTTGCCCGCCAGCGCAGCCACAACCGCTATAGCTGAACTGTTTGGTCGTTGTTTCGGACGGTGTACTTGTCATGCTCGGATTCGTGGTCACGAGTGGACGGCCTTTCCAGTCGTATGTCTGCTCGGTGAAGACCCAGCCTGTGTTAGCATCGTCGCCGGTAGTGTTCCATTGTGAGGGCTGACCGCTGGCAGTTGTCTCAGTGGGATTTGAGGTCTTGATCACTCGTCCCATCACATCATAGACGACCTTCTGTCCACTGAACGTGTCGGTATTGTGGTCGGTTGCACTAGCAATCACGCGGCCGGCGCCATCAGTATATTTGAAGGAATGTGCTTCACCGAGACCTTCCTGAATGGTTGCGTACACATCGACTTTTATCCCGTTGCCAGAATACTCAAAACGTGTGTATGCGTCGTTCACGAGATTCGTTACCTGCTGCAGGCGTCCAATTGAATCGAAGGTCCACGACTGTTCCGGCCTGGGGTCCTCATCATCGGGTTCAGTCGTATTGGGCCGCGGAGTTTGACGGAGCGTGACGCCGCCGAAATCAAAATTGTATTTCGAAGTGGAGAAGTATTCATCCGGATCCGTGACCTTCGTCGGATACGCAAGCGTAATGCGAGTGACGCCGTCCGAGAAGGAATCGGCATAACTGATCGTGACTGTGTGATCAGCGGCGTCGGTTGATGAGATGACCGATCCGGCTCTGTTGTACTTACTACTCGTCGTAGTGAAGACATTCGTCTCCGTAACGTCGTACCGTTTGACACTCGTGAGATTCCCGCGACCGAGAACAAAGGTCGAACCGTAGTTGGTACTGTCATGCTGCACTGGCGCATCATCGCCATCAATCGAGCCTTCGTCGTAGAAGAAAGCGACCTTTGACATAAGCGTCCCCTGGTTGTCCACCTCGCCTTCATATAGAGACTTAACACTTACCAGCCCAAGAATATGCTTGTTGGTATAGTCCGAGGTCATCTTGTAAGTGGTGCTTGTGCTGCGCAGGACCGTGGTCCCATCTGCCGCATACTCAAAGACATCTTTCGGTAGCTCGCAGCTTGTGCCGTTTGGCAGGTTATGATGCTGATACACGATCCGCGTACGCGCGTGATTGCCAGAGGGGTCATAAACATTCGTTTCGAGCACCCGTGGATTCAAGGGATAGAAGACCGACGTGTTGTCCTGCGTCCAGGTGGTCATTACCTTTCGTTGCCACGCGCCGCCACTGTATGTCACTACCAGAGCCGGCAGACCTCGACGCCATGCAGTTGAGTCGCCAGCGATGCCTTCGAAATAGATCTTATTCACCGTCCCATCAGGTGAGGTAACCTCCGCGCGCTTGCCGATCGCGGGAGTTTGGTTAGCGTCAGGCATGGTCCAGGAATCACCCACGGGCTCAGCGAAGCTGGTTACTGCATCTTCAGTCGATGGCGTGCCACCCGGGTCGCCATTCGTATCGCCATTCCAGAACTTCGCCCAGTCCCGCCGTTGAGTAAAGCGTGGACAATCGTTCTGTTGACTACTTGTTAACAGAGCGGAGCCGGGCAGATTGTAGGCGCGATAATTGAGTAAATCGTCGTTCGGCGCGAAGCTGCTGATTTTCCACACCTGGCCCCAACTCGTGTAGCTGAAGTCAATATGCGAGCCGTCCGCGAGCGTTACCTTTGAAAGCGTTTTGAGCTCCAGGTTGTTTGGCACACCGTACACAGCCAAGCCGCCGAAGTTGGTTTGAATCGGAGTAGTTCCATAAGTGAAAACGGCCCAGTTGTGTGTCGCCAAACCCTTATTCCAGTCCTGCGTGATCGACTTCAGCAAGCCACCCTCGTAGGTGAACTTGATGTTGCGCTCCAGAGTGTCAACGACGTTATCGATTCTGCCGAAGGGCGTGTAGTTAATGGTGATGTAATTACCGTTGCGATCCTTGATTTGCGTGCAGTTGTATTCGCTATTCATCCAGACATAGCTCAACTGCGTCCCATCGCTGGTCCGCACCGTCATGGTGGTGGTATCCAGCAACAGATGCGAAGAGTCGGCCGCTTCATACAAGGGCGAGTCAGCCACCTGCCGTAGCTCAGTACGGCTGCCGTCCGAACCAATCAGCAGGAACGCATACTTTCCAACTTCAGAATTGTGATAACGCGGCTGAATGACTGGAAAGCCGAGACGGAATCCGGGACTGGGGAAACCACGATCTTCATCGAACGCGACGTAGTTAGCGCTGCTGTTCTTGGTCCAAACGAGTGAGTTGTACGACAGCATCAACCCGAGATTCATTCCGGCGCGGCCCGACAGACTCACCAACGGCAGGCTCCAATTAAAATTCTGTGAAAGGGGATTCTCGCCGCCTCCGCCGGTTTGATTCCTGGTATCCAAACGCGCTTCGGTCGGCCCAGTAATCGTTACCACGGCAGTCGCACTTGCGCGCAGACCCGCGTTATCCGTCACTGTTAAGGTTGCCGTAAACAAACCTGAAGTTTGATAGGTACGTGAAGGATTCGCACTGTTAGCTGAGGTTCCATCTCCGAAGTTCCAATGATAACTGCTGATGGCGCCGTCCGGATCAGATGAACCGCTGCTGCTGAAATTGATAGCTTGACCTAATGGACCAGTGTACGGCCCGCCGGCCACCGGCACCGGACGTTGAGATCCACCGCCGGTCGATGGTACGTCGGAAGAGTAGCCGGCGTTACCCTGTAATGTTCCGTGATTGTCATTGCCCGAGAAATCATTAGTTGTCTGTCCGTCAAACCTCCAAAGTGCCCGGATATTGAAGCCTATGCTCGGCCCCGGCGTGAAGTTCGTGCTGTAGAGCGCCGCTGCTGAGAGGCGTACCTCGTCGATTAACCCGCCGAAGTAGTAGCTGGTGTAGGTGCTCTTGCCAATATTGAGTGGACTGGTTCCCGAGGCCGGCCCATTCGTGGTCGACAGACTCCCGTCCAGCACACCGTCCAGGTAGACACGCATCTGGCTGCCGTCGAATACACCGGCAACGTGATGCCAGGTGTTCGTCGTCACCGTGGTGCTGCCGATAGCCGTCGTGTACTGATTGTGACTCTGATAAAGATCGAGCCGCAGCTTGCCGGTGTTGGTAATCGCAAGCTCATAGCCACCGCCGGTACCTGCCTGTCCCCATGCTTCGCGGCACACGATGTCCTGGTAGTTGCCATTAACGGAATTGAGCTTAATCCACGCTTCCACCGTGATTGGACCACTGATATTTATCGTGGAACTGTTTGGAACGCTCATGTAACTGCTAGTTCCGTTCAGCGAAAGCGAGTGAAGGCCTGAGGCGCCTGGTACGATTACTGTGATTGCACTTGAGGTACTGACTGCGCCGCTGTCGTCCGTAGCTTTTGTGGTCAACGAGTAACTGCCAGCCGGAACATTGTTCCAGGCAAAGGTGTAGGGACTACTCGTGTCGGTCCCCAGCAAAGTGGTGCCTTGATAGAAATCCACTTTCGACACTATGCCGTCACTATCCGCGGCACTAGCGTCGATCACGATCGTTGACCCAGCAGTAAAAGTGGTGTTGCTCAGTGGATCGGTGATCGTTACAGTGGGAGCGTTGTTGCTTGTTGTGGGCACATCAGTAGAGTAAGCGGCTCCGCTTTGCAGCGTGCCGTGATTGCCATTGCCCGAGGTGTCATTCGTCGTTTGGCCATCAAACCTCCACAGCGCGCGCGTGTTAGACGCAGGTCCAAGTCCCGGCGTGAAGTTGCTGCTGTAAAGCGCGGCCGCTGAAATACGTACTTCATCGATCAGCCCGCCAAAGTAATAAGTCCCATAAGTGCTCTTTCCGATGTTGAGTGCGCTCGTGCCTGAGGCCGGACCGTTAGTGGTCGACAAACTGCCATCAAGCTGACCATCGAGATAAACACGCATCTGGCTGCCATCGAAGACACCCGCCACGTGATGCCACACATTCGTCGTCACCGTCGTGCTGCCAATAGCTGTCGTATACTGATTATGACTCTGATAAAGATCGAGCCGCAGCTTACCTGTGCTGGTAATGGCAAACTCATAGCCGCCGCCGGAACCCGCCTGTCCCCATACTTCGCGACACACGATGTCCTGATAGTTGCCGTTAACCGAGTTGAGCTTGATCCATGCTTCGACCGTTATAGGGCCACTAATGTCGAGGGCTGCGCCATACGGCACGCTCATGTAACTGCTTGTTCCGTTGAGCGAAAGTGAGTGCTTCGTTCCTTGTGAAGTTGAGGTCTCAGGAACAAGCACAACAATCAAAACAATCACACAGACTAGAGTTAACAACTGGGCATGAAGACGAAACATTGAGAGGTGTCTCCTTATGAATAAGACAACTTTTGCCGCTTTTGAACGACGACGTTACAGAGCCACTGTGTTACGTGAGTCGCCAACGGTAGGCAGACCTCCACGTGAACTGTTACAACGCTTGTAAAAGGATTCTCTCTTAGTTGGCCTGGGCTACTGTGGTCCACGCACAGAGTAGGGGAGAGCAACCTGCGCGGAATGATGAGGTCAAAGCAAAAGAGAATGAGTTACTATTCGTTCAATGCAGCGGCATCATAGTTAGGCGTTGGACCAGTGTCAATAAAAATAACGATTGAGTTATTTACTTCTCAAACTGTTCGACACGGTCGACGGAGAAGACTACCACCCGCGCGCGATAGGATACCGGCTGCGGAGACCTTAGCTCATTCCCCAGAGGTAGACTGCTCTCCGGAATGGATTCGACACGCCCAACCAACTCTGCTTTCAACATGAAATTGCCATCTTGCAGTCCACCATTCTCGAGCTTGTTAGCGAGGCGAACCAGTTCCGTGCGCGAGGATTGGTCCAAGTCAACGCGAATATAATTATCGACGTTGTGACAGGATGGATCATAGAGTGCCAATTCGTGGAATCCCACCAACGATCCTTGTAGTCTTACTCTTCTACCCTCAAATTTCCCCGGCACGCGAGCAACTTCGCAGACGCTCACGTTCTCAAGCTGTTCACGGTTGGGAAATCGCGAGTAGATTGTCGTGAAGAACAGCCAGGCCGTTAGGCTGATGCCGATAATGAAGGTGAGAGCAGCGATTGCCAACCGCGCGGATAGTCGCGGTATTCTGCGCGAGAGGCGTTTGAAGAAGTTTGTGTTCATGCCAGTCCTATTTACATTTGCGAGGTAGACCGTAATACATGAAGCCTCTCGGCGGGCCATAAGGCGTAAACGCCTTTACACCACTGGGTGAAGTTCCGCCGAGAATAATTCCCGGAACCCCCTGTTCTGCAATTATTCCTGTATCGCCCGCTATTTCGAGCCGTCTACCCATTGAGTCTTGCCCCCACGGAACGGGCTCGGATGGGTCTGAATTAGAATCGTGGGTATGGAATGTGCCAATCACTCTCCAGCCTTTGACTCTTGGCGGCATGCCCAACTCGATTTTTGTTTGGTCGTCGCCCGCATCCCACATCGTGTTCCTGTCTTTCGGAACGGCCATGAATCGTCCGGCGCGATTCATATAGATCCAGCCGCCCTCCTCGCGATTGGTTTGCTGCGCAAGTTTCCACGTGGCATTCAGAACACTGGCGACTTGTTTGCCACGTTTGCCATTGAGTACTTGTTGCATTGTAGGTGGGCAGGGAAAGCCTTTCGGATCATCGACCAGATATTGCTTAGATGTATCTACGGGTCGGGTATCCTCTTGCCAATCGAACATCCCGCCCCCGATATACTCTTCCCATTCTTCCCAATGACCGAGTTTCGGTTCGTCGGTGTTAATAACAATGACGCCATCTTCCGGATTGGGATCGTTACTGTGATCGGGTTTGAGACCGCTACTCTCATTAACCCATCTTCGGTGAGAGACCGCTTGAGGAATGAACCCTAATGTATTAAGGAAGTCAGCCTGGGTTCCGGTAGTGGACAGTGAGATCAAGTCCGCATTCCCTTTTCCTAAAGCATTCAAAACTTTTTGACAACTTGTACGTGCGCCATCCAGCGTGCAGCCGGTTGACAAGTTGTTGGCGTTGGTAAAGCTGTTCCAGCTAACACCACCATACGTGGCCCCAAAGAATGGCATATTGGGTGGTGGTCCTATAACCGGTGGCTGGACATTATGTATTAAAGCGCCAAACGGATCGTAGGCTTTGCCGCCCTCCTGCAAACCTGACGCGTCTCTGAGTATGTGTCCGCTTGAGGGATTGCCGTTGAGATCTTTTCCCAGCACCGCGACTGTAAGTCCGTTGACGGGGATATAAGTTATATCTTTATTTCCATTGCCATCTAACTTAGTCAAAACCGAACCCAGCACAGTGGAATTGATCAGGTAGTTTGATTTTGTTTCAGACGGGCTGGAGACTGATTCAAATACAAGATCTCCATTGCCGTCGTGTCTAAGGGTATTGGTGATGGTAGTTGGTGAAATCGTTTCGATGATCGTCGTCGGTTTACCTCGAGCATCATAGGTCCACGTCTGGCTGCTCGAGGTATTGGTATCTGCGCTTGTCTTCAAGCGGCCATCCTGATCGTAGTCCCAACCAGTTGCGACGCGACGATTATTGACATAGGTTGCGTTGTCAGTAGTGTCCGGGTTGAGGGCGTAGTGGCCGCTACGCTGTTTCATATTGCCAAATTCATCAAAGGTATAGTTTCCGACGAAAGGCGCCGGCACATTTATGTTGTCTCTTCCCTGGACCCCGGAAATTCTTCCAACGTGATCGTAAACGTACTGGCGCGACATGTAGTGAAAAGTCACCTGACTGGGCGAGCCGACCTGATCGTCGAGATCAATTAATTCTTTTAGTTTGCCGTCGTTGTGATAGGTGTAGTCGTATCTGTGCTGAGAGTAGCGATATTGGGTCGGCAGCAGACGTCGATTGTACGTACGAGTCTCGGTTAAACCTCCTACGTTCATGTTTCTCACTGCCCCCCAGGCCCGATACCCGACGTTATTGACATGAGAAAAATTCACTCCGCCGTGAAGACTACTCACATCCTGCGTCCTGCCCGTAGCGTCGTAATTGAAAGTGGTGATAGCGTTGAAAGGGTCAGTAATTGTTTTCAGGTTTCCCGAGAGTGTGTATTGATAATTGATCGTGTAGTAACCGTGCGTCGACGAGTTGGAATCCAACGCATTAATGTGCTTCGTTTCGGCAGTCAGTTGTGAGAGTTGATTGTAGACATAATCAATGCTGTCTTGCGGAGAGCCGTCGATGGATTGCGTCATCGATAAGCGATTCCCGGCAGCATCGAAGTTGTATGCAAGGCTAATGGTGGGTTTGCCGGCCAGGGCGTGCGTTAGAGACTTGACCAGTCCTCTATTGGTTCCGGCATAGCCGAACGTGGTAACAGATCCGCGCCCGTCAGTAACAGTGTTCAGTGAATCGTCCGGATTATACGTCCATGCAGTAACTGCATTAGCGTTCTGCTCCGGCGCATGCTGTGATTTTATCCGGCCGTAGCCATCATATTTAAACTCAGTCTTTTGACATAGTCCGGTAGGACAGCTGCCGTCGTCCGACGTCGGTGCGGCTCCTGCAAACTGGCGCACCATCGTGACCTGATCTCGCGCGTTGTAACTTGTGACCGTTGTGGAGTCGAGTTTTCTTCCCACACCGTCCGGTGCCGTGCCTTCAAAATTCCATGTTTCGCTCTTTACCGGACGTCCCAGGACATCAGAGTAAATCTTTTGTAAGCGCCGCTTGTTGACTCCGTTGCGAAGCGTACCTTCATCCTTAAGCGTAACCACGTCGCCACCCGCACAGCCGCAGCCTGTATACTCGATTAGTTTAGTCGTGCCGTCGACATTGGTCGTGATGGTTGGTCGCCCCTTCCAGTCATAACTCTGTTGCGTATAGATCCAGTTTGACACTTCATCATGGTCCGTCGTGGTCCACTGTGCAGGATCGTTACCAGACGCATCTGTCTCAGCCGGATTTGACGATTTTACTAACCGTCCCATTACATTGAAGACAAACCTCTGGGCCCGGAAAGCACCTGTCTTTCCCGGATTATCCGGATTGTCCAGGGCAGTGGCAATTACACGGCCGGCCCCATCTGTGATCGTGAAGGAATGAGCTTCGCCAAGATCGTCCTGAATGGTGCTGTTAACGTTTATCCTGATGCCGTTGGCTTCATACACGTACATCGTGTACGCGCCGTTAACCACATTCAACTGCTTCTTCAATCGACCATAATCGTAGTATTCAAATACTTGTTCCGGTCCTGCAGGTTGCTGAGTTGGCGCACCGGTAAAGTTGGGAGGTGGAGTTTTGCGAGAGGTTATGGCGCCAAAGTCAAAGTTGTACTTTGACAATGAATAGTAGCCATCGGGGTCGGTTAGCCCGGTCGGATACGCGAGTGTATTACGTGAAACAGCATCGGAGAACGAATCTGAATAGCTAACTCTTGTCTCTTGATTAAGTGCATTCTTCGACGAAACCAAACTGCCGGCCGTGTTGTACTTCATCGTCGAACTGGTGGACTGCGATAGCTCATCCACGTCGAACCGCTTCACAGTGGTGAGATTGCCGCGGCCTAATATAAGAGTCGACGAATATGCCGGGTCGTGTTGCACTGGGGCATCATTCCCGTCGATCGAGCCTGGCTCATCATATTTAAATTCGCGTTTTGACTTTAGGTTGGCAGGACTTGTAACACCCTCGTAGAGGTAAGTCTCTTTAGGTAACCCTATTAGGCGACGGCTAAGGTAATCGGAGTCGTCAATATAAATCGTACGTGTGGTTCGCAGAATCGTAGTGGCAGTTTGATTGTACTCACGAACCTCCAGAGGCAACTTACACGTCATACCGTTGCCCAAATCATATGACTGATACTGAACCCCAGTACGCTTGCGGTTTCCGGACGCGTCGTAAATGTTAGTTTCTAAGACCCGCGGATTAACAATAAATGACTTTGACTCGTCATCCTGCGTCCACGCAGTTTCCACTTGACGCTGAGGAGTCGTGCCTCCGGCGTCGTAAGAATCGACCAGGTATGGCAATCCCACTCGCCATCCTGAGGGGCTTCCGGCTGTGCCAAGGAAGTAGATCCTGGTAAAGGTTTGGTCCGGATTGGTTACCTGAACAAACTTGGCAGCCTGCGGGTTTTGATTCGGGACGTTGGCAGTTCCGGATTGAAGATCCGTAAAAGTCGTGACCGCTTCCTGTTCCGTTCCATTAACGTCCTGGTTCCATTTCTCAACCCAGTCACGACGTTCGGTAAAGCGCGGACAGTCGCTCTGCTGACTACTCGCGTTTAGTGGCAAGTTATATGATCTGTAGTTCAGCAGATGATTGTCGGCGGCAAAATTACTAATCTTCCAGACCTGACCCCACGAGGTATATGCGAAATCAAAATATGCGTTCTCTGACGGCGTCGTCGAATTATCAGCAAGCGTTACCTTCGAGAGCATTTTCAAATTCAAACCATTTGTGGGACCGCTCACCGCAATACCGGAAGCGAAATTTGTCTGAATGGTTACATTGGTATAAGCAAAACTGGCCCAGGTGTGCGTTATTGATTGTGAGGGATTACTCGGCTTCTTCCATTGTTGTTCAATGGACATCAGCCAGCCATTGTCGTAGACGAATGTTATTGTGCGATCGAGCGTGTCGCGGATGTTAGCGATGCGTCCTGAGCTGTTGTAATCGATGGTGATGAAATTTCCATTCCGATCCTTAATCTGCGTACATTCATAAGCCGCACCCTTTGGTTTGTAAGTGAGTCGCGTACCGTCAGTAGTTATCAACACCATCATTGGATCACTTGACGTTAAATCAGTCGTGTCCAAAAGCAGGTGAGAGGAATCCGCCGACTCGTAAAGCACGGAGGTGACCCGCCTGAGTTCCGTTCGACTGCCGTCTGATCCGATTAAGAGAAAGGATGACTTGCCGGTTTCGGGGTTTAAATATTCTGTTTGAATTGTCGGGAACCCAAGCCGAAACCCTGGTGACGGAAATCCATAGTCGTCATCGAACGAGATTGAGGTCGTCCCTTTCTTGGTCCATACGAGCGAGTTGTACGATAAACTCAGATCAAGATCGAGACCGGCTCTACCAGGCAGACTCACGAGCGGAAGAGTCCAGGTGAAGTTTCGCGACAAGGGATTCTCACCACTACCTCCGGTGGCATTTCTCGGATCGAGTCGTGCTTCGGACGAGCCATTGACGTTAACGAGGGTGGTTGCACTGGACAGCAGTCCTGAGTTGTCAGTGACAGTCAACGTAGCGGTGAAGAGACCGGATGTTTGATAGGTGTGCGCGGGATTCGCCGAACTGGAGGATGTCCCATCGCCAAAATTCCAGTAGTAAGCGGTAATCGTGCCATTAGGATCGAAGGAGCCGCTGCTGCTAAACGTGATCGATTGACCACGTTGTCCGGCATATGGACCATTAGGCATCGAAACAGGCGTTTGCCAACTTCCGGGCGACGGCACATTAGTCGAGTAGGTCGCACCGTTCTGCAGCGTTCCATGATTGCCGTTGCCTGAGGAATCATTTGTTGTCTGCCCATCAAACTTCCACAGCGCCCGCGTATTGGTCACTGGCGGTAGCCCCGGTATAAAGTTGCTGCTATAGATAGCGGTGGCCGAAATTCTTACCTCGTCGATCAGCCCGCCGAAGTAGTAAGTGGTGTAAGTGCTCTTTCCGATATTAAGTGAACTCGTGCCTGAGCCCGGCCCGTTTGTCGTTGACAGACTGCCGTCAAGAGCGCCGTCAAGATAGACGCGCATCTGGCTGCCATCAAAAACTCCCGCTACGTGATGCCATACGTTGGTGGTGACTGTAGTGTTGCCGATTGCAGTGGTGTACTGGG
>DATEIS010000587.1:0-5845 GCA_035278765.1 Pyrinomonadaceae bacterium
TTTTGTGGCCTAAAAAGCTTCCTTGTAAAGATTTACTAATTCCACCGCTGTCATGGCGGCTTCAAAACCCTTGTTCCCCAGTTTCACTCCTGCACGATCGAGTGCTTGATCGACCGTATCGGCTGTAACGATTCCGAATACAACCGGCAAGCCTGTAGTCAGACCTGCATGCGAAATGCCACGAGCAACTTCGGCGGCGATGTAATCGAAGTGCGGAGTTTGTCCGCGAATAATGGTACCGAGACAGATGATTGCATCAAACTTACGCGATTCACCAAGTCGTAACGCCAGCAAAGGAATCTCAAAAGCGCCGGGCACACGATACAGACTGACGTTGTTGTCCTGCGCACCCAGTCGTTTTAGACCGTCGAGCGCGCCCTCTATCAGTCGTGCAGAGATCAATTCGTTCCAGCGACTGGCGACGATGGCGAAGCGAAACGCTTCAGCGTTAAGACGACCTTCATACACCGTAGGCTGCAACCGATTCGACTCCGCGAGCTGAATAGTTACTACGTTTGGCAGTATAGGAGATGCTTCGAGGCGCATCAAGTTGATGAATTCTGTGAGTTGCGCTTGTTTATAAACCTTTGGAGCCGTTCGTCAAAAGTGTGAAAGTCCAACTGTAACCGGCGAACAACGTCGTTAATAACGATCTGGTCACGATTGACAGTACGCACGACACTGTTAAGTTCACTTATTTGGTCACGCATAGCCAATTGGCTTTGTTCAAGCCGTTTCTGGCCGGTCTGCAGTTCACCGATATCAGCAACGACCTTGTGCCAAATCGGACGAGTGTCATGGAACTTTTGATCCACTTTTTCTATCCCATCCACCTTCTGCTCCAGATTCTGAAGTCGAGAGTCAATTTTGCCGACATGTTCATCCAGATTCTTAATAGCGATGAGGATCTCGCCGTTGCTTTTCGGTAATTTGTCTGTGAGGTCTTCGCTCATATTTCTGTCTCCCTTCAGAGAGTAACCATAGCACTCTATAGTCCTTTAGGAAAGACACGAAAATGGCTATTTTTTGTCCAATTTGGCTATTTGCGCCGAACGAACCTCAAATGAGATTCATCGGTGTCGGGTTCTTTGGATCTTTGGTGTAGTCGTAGAAGCCGCGGCCGGATTTGCGGCCGTAGAGACCGGCCAGCACCATGCGCTTCAATAGTGGTGGCGGTGCGAAACGCTTCTCACGAAACTCATTGAACATGATCTCGGCGATGTAGTAAGTCGTGTCGAGCCCGACAAAATCTCCGAGGGTGAACGGACCCATTGGATAACCGCAGCCGAGCTTCATCGCGTTGTCAATATCAACGATTGAGCCGACGCCTTCTTCCAAAGCACGAATCGAGTCGAGCATGTAAGGCACAAGCAATCGATTGACGATGAACCCGGTCTTGTCGCCCGCTCGCACCGGAACCTTCCCGAGCTTCTTGCCAAACTCAACGGCCTGCTCATAAACCGCCTCATCCGTCAGAATCGTTTTCACAACCTCAACGAGCTTCATCAACGGCACCGGATTGAAAAAGTGCATGCCGATGAAACGTTGCTGACGTTCGGGTGACGCGGCAGTCATCATCTCTGTGATCGACAACGACGACGTATTCGACGCAAAGATCGTTTCAGGCTTGCAGATCTCGTCTAGCTGCCGATAGGTCGAACGCTTCTCCTCGAGGTTTTCGATAATCGCTTCGATGATGATGTCGCAATCGGCGAGTTTGTCGAATGAAGTCGTGCCGGACAAGCGACCCCGGATTTCTGTTTGCTGTGCTGACGTGATCGTTCCTTTTTCAGCAAACTTAGCCAGCGACTTCTCGATACCGCCAAACCCTTTTGCGATCAGATCGTCTGAAACTTCTTTTACGATTGTTTCAAATCCCGCCGTCGCGGCGACCTGGGCAATACCCGCGCCCATCAGTCCGCATCCTAAAACTCCGACTTTCCTGATTTCCATCTCTCTCTCCTAAAAAGTTTTGTTGAATCTTTTTACGGCGCTGCCGTGTACGTTTTGGCCGCGCCTACCAGCCATTGTTCGTATTCTTTACGCCATTCCGTGTACTCGTCGATTAGCTGCTGGTCCAACTTCGGCGGTCGTCCGGCTGCATCAGGCGCCGGACTTGCCGAAGCTGCCGCCGCAGCAAGCTTCGAAAGAATAATCAATAACTTGCTTCTTAGCTCCGCCGCATTCGCGTCCGGCACAGGCGCCTGAAGTGCCTGCTGTGTCACAGCCTCAAGATCACTCAGGTCGTTCTTATGGATAACTGCGGCCACCTTTTCCTGAACTTTGTTCATCGCCATGACATAGCTCAGAAAAATCAAATTCTTTGTGTTGGGTGTTACGCGAACCGATGCGGGCAACGGACGCTGGAAGTTTCGTACGACTTTGTAAGCCCCTAATGCGATTATGGCCAACGCCAGAACTTGCAATGCGCGCCACATAGTAGTAATGCCGGCGCGTACACCCGGCCGCCGGTAATCGACAATGAGCGCGAGCGCGGCTCCGGTGAAGAGCCCACCAAGATGCGCTGCGTTACCGATAAAGCTGCGGCCGACAAAACCGATGAAGAGGTTGATAAAGATGATTGGCAGCAGCCCGGTTCCGAAAACCCGCTTGAAACCCTCCGGAAGTTCATGGCGATACTTGATGCCAAACACGAAAAGAACACCAACCAGTCCAAACAACGCTCCGGATGCCCCTGCTGCGGGACCGTCTTCGCCCCTGAAGATAAAAGAACTTAAAACTCCCTGCGCCAGCGACGGACGAAGCGTGAGGTAAGTTGCCACCGATCCGGCGAGACCACTGGCGACCCAAAAGACAACGAACTTTGCTGAACCATAAAGCTTCTCGACGAATGGTCCAAGTATCAACAAGCCGAACATGTTCATCATCACGTGGATCATGTTGATATGAACAAACATCGAGGTGATAAGCCGCCACCACTGATTATTCGGGGCATGGATCAAATAATTAGTTTGCGCCCCATATACAATCAGGACAGCCTCCGGAAAACCCTGCACCAGGTCTCTGAAAGTGAGCCCGCTTGATGACCACATCAGCATGAACACGAACAGGTTCAGTACCAGGAACGCGATAGTGAATTTGTAGGGACGAGTCAGAACGGCGCGAGCGAAGCGGACCGTTTCGCGATCCGGTTGACGATGGCCCGGATCGACGGTTGGCTTAGCCGCAGTAGAAGCTCCGCAAACGCCGCATTGAGTTTGACCGGCGCCGACGATTGCCCCGCAACTGCGGCACATGGTTGGCCGCCCGGGATTAGTTTGGTTGGATTGACTTTCTGACAAGAAACAGAGACTAACAAGCGTGATGCTTCGCACGCAAAGCATCACGCCTTCGATCTGAACTTTGTGCTTTGAACTTTGTTCTTTGTTAAGGCTTGGGCTTTCAAAGTACTAAGACCCAAGACCCAAACACCGTTAGCCCATCTTCTCAAGCAAACTCACAAGGTCGTCAGCGTGTTCCTCTTCGACCGCGAGAATGCCTTCCATCATCCGTCTCGACGTAGGATCGTCGTTGCCGAAGTAGCTGATCATTTCGCGATAACTATCGATCGCGATACGTTCGGCAACCAGATCTTCCTTGATCATGTCCGTAAGCGAAGTGCCTTCGGCGTATTCCGCGTGACTGCGCGTCAGAAGTCCTTCGGGATTGAAGTTGGGTTCACCTTTTAACTGAACGATGCGTTGGGCAAGCTGATCGGCGTGTCCCTGCTCTTCGTTGGAGTGCTGTAAAAATTCTGCCGCCACGCTTTCGGCGTTGATTCCGCTCGCCATGAAATAATGGCGTCGATACCTGAGCACACAGACAATTTCAGTTGCCAGCGCCTCGTTCAGAAGTTTGACTACGGTTTCACGATCGGCGCTATATCCTTCAGTGACAGCACCATTCTCGATGTGTTGTCGGGCGCGATCGCGCAAAGTTTTGATATCAGTGAGAAATGGTTTATCTGCCACTGGGCTCACTCCTTGAATATGAATTTAGGGGAGCACGGATCTTAACCGATCGTTCAACGGATTTCCATCAGCCCTAATCCGCGGTTAACTTGCCCTGTAGTTTCACAACGGTTGGAGCACTCGCGTCGCTGGTCACTTCAACCGGAACTTCCCAGAGGAGTGTCTTGATACGACACGTGCCCGTGTTGTCTTCACGACAATAAAACAATGTTACCTGGGCGCGAACGGTCGCTGATCCAACCTGGACCGCACTAAAGGGCACACGCAATGGCAACTTCAGATCCTTTGTCGAACGAGCCGCGTCCTGCTCCTCAATAATCAGATTCTTACTGTTGCTTGAAATCTTGTAACGCTGTGGCGCCGACGGGTTCAGATGATAACCGGCCGGAAGTTCGACATCGATCTGGAGCGTCGCCTCCGCGCCCTGGCGGACTCTTTGCGCGGCTACCCTGATCTCTTCGGCGTTTGGGCCAGCAGCGGATTCGAGTGCCTGCATGCTTTTTGCCGGAGGCGTCAGACCGTTCAGACGTAGCGTTGAGACGCGCTTTGTTTTCAGATCGACGACACGGATTGCGTGATTGTTTGTGTCGGCGATGTAGAGATTTCCGTTCGCGAGTGATAAACCGCCAGGTTCATAAAACGATGGGGATGTGCCGTCTGACTGTCCCGGTTTTCCTGATCCAAGAAACGTTTTGACCGTTTCATCTTTTGGATCGAGTTCTTTGATCTTGTGGTTGTAAGTGTCCGCGATCAGGATTTTGTTGCCGTAGCTTGCGAGACCGAGTGGATGTTGCAAACGGACATCGTCGCCGTTGCCGTCAATGTCGCCGAACTCGAATAGATCGCCGCCCACGAGCGTCTTCACTGCGCCGCCGTTGATGTCGATCGCGCGAATGATGTTCGACTCACTGTCGGCGACGTAAAGATTTTTTCCATCGTTAGCAAGTCCCGAAGGCTGCGCGAAGCCGGCGTCGCGAAGTGGACCATCGATACGTGCTTCACGACCGGAGCCGGCAAAGGTCGAGACTTCGTTCTTATCGAGATCCACTTGCCAGATCTGATGTGGTCCTGCCATCGCGATGTAAAGCACGCGACCGACGAGTTGCAGATCCCAGGGCGAGCTCAGGGCTACTGAACGCGCTGGACCACTCTTGAAGTATTCGCGTGTTTGTTGACCGGTGCCGGCGATTGTTTCCACGTTGCGGGTTTTCAGATCAACGCGACGAATTAGATGGTTCTCAGTATCGGCGACGTAAAGACTATCGCCATTCAGTGCGAGACCCTGCGGACGATAGAAAGTCGCTTTATCAAACGCGCCATCAGCGGCGCCAGCTTCTGCTGTGCCGATTGTTTCCACAAGCGTGCCGTCGAGCTTTGTGACAACAATGCGGTTGTGGTTTGAATCGGCGATGAACAGTCGATCGGTTTTAGCGTCAGCCAGAATCTTGCCCGGAAAAGCGAGTGGCAGATCGCCGACTTTAGCTCGTTCGAGAACGAGTTTTAGCGGCTCCTCGTTTAGTTCGCCCTTGCGGCGAAAGTCCTGGGCAACTTTCGAGATCGTCTGGTCGATGACATCGTAATTACCCTCACCGGAAACGCCACCGACGATGTATCCGGCCGGATCAATTAGTACCTGTGTGGGCCACGCGCGGATGGCGTAGCTTTGCCAGACCGCATATTCGGAGTCGTTGTAAACGGGATGCTCGATTTCGTAGCGCAGGATTATCCGCCTGATGTTTTCCGTCTCTTTTTCGTTTTGAAACTTTGCGGAGTGAACGCCGATCACGACCAGTTCATTCGGATACTTTGCTTCGAGCTTTTTCAGATCCGGAATGATGTGGATGCAGTTGATGCAGCCGTAGGTCCAAAAGTCG
>DATEIS010000588.1:0-4757 GCA_035278765.1 Pyrinomonadaceae bacterium
GCACTGTCATTTCATTCCTGGTGAGAGTACCTGTCTTATCCGAGGCAATTACATTCGCAGACCCAAGTGTTTCAACTGCTGCCAGATGACGCACGATCGCATTCCGTTTCGCCATCCGCTGCACTCCTAGCGATAGTACTGCGGTGACAACGGCCGGAAGACCTTCAGGTACCGCTGCGACGGCCAGCGCTACTCCAAGAATCAGAACATCAAAAAAAGCGGCGAATCCGCTAACGTGTTCAACGAAAACTATGGTCGCAATCATCACAATGGCGATAATCAGGACAATCAATCCCAATAACCTACCAACACGGGCGAGTTCTCTTTGCAGGGGCGTTGTCTCGGCCGGGGCTTCCTTCAGCATTCCCGCGATGAGACCCATTTGCGTGCGCATACCGGTCGCGGTGACTACGGCCCGCCCATGACCATACGTAACTACCGTACCGCTAAAGACCATGTTGTCGCGATCGCCAAGCGAAACAGCCTCTGCAATCGTTCGAGTATCTTTGGAGATTGGCAGGCTCTCACCAGTCAAGGCAGCCTCTGCGGTTTGTAGCGCCGTCGTCTTAATCAAGCGAGCATCGGCAGGGATTGAGTCGCCTTCTTCAATGAGAATTATGTCGCCGGGAACAAGTTCGGTTGCCTCGAGGCTGCGCCGGGTCCCGTCTCGTATAACCTTCGCTTGCGCCGCAGACATTCGGCGGAGGGCTGCGACTGCCTCTTCAGCTCGCGCTTCCTGGACATAGCCCATAATGGCGTTGAGCATTACTACAGTGAAGATGGCGATCGCTTCGTAAGGCAAATTGGATTCACGCTCGTATACCCAAAGGCCCGCTGAAATAGCCGTCGCGATTAACAGGAGGATGACCAGAATGTCTTTGAATTCTGCGAGGAATTTTCGCCAAGCCGGTTTTGACTTCTCGCTCGTCAGCTCATTCATCCCGTACTGGTCCAAACGCGTCCTGGCTTCGTTGTCGCTTAAACCGACGTGCTCGTCCGTGCCCAGAGCGGTCAGGATGTCAAACGCAGAATGCCGCGAGGGATCAGTGAGGAGCTGTTCTCTGCGTGCCGCACTCATCGTTGTTGTCGTTCATACGTTGTGTGAAAACGGACTGTATTATGGTGACCGTGGACGCGCTCATCGCCAGGGCAGCGCAGAATCCTTCGCTCGGTGACGCAAGAGCGACGGCGTACTATTTCAGTTTCATCTTCAGGTATTCGCCAACCAGGATTGCGGCGGGGTACAAAACCTCCTCTTCGTTCCGCGCATGCATCATCAGCTTTTCGGCGAACAGCGCGTGTTCTGGTTTGCCCTCAAGCTTTGCCGTAGCACTAAGCTTCTCTAATGCTGCGACAATCGCCCTATGCTCCTGAAGCATATGTGGAAGATCTGCCTTGAGTTTGTCAGTCACGGCAATCACGGTTCGCATCTCGGGCGTTACGTTACCCTCTGCCAGTGATGAGAGCAGGCCGAGAGGCGGAAGGGCGTACTCTTCTTCTTTGAGGAAGTGCGGGTGAAGAACGTCTTCCACTGCTCTTGCCGCCTCAGCTGTCTTTCCGCCAGCCTTAATGGCGCGCGCAAGGTCCTCATGAAGTTCGACGTGCTCCGCTTTCAAGGATTCAGGGATCTTGAATTGGATCTTCCTCTCTCCTTGTGACTTTGGGTAATCATCACGCTGCCCAAATCCCTGGACCGGTGCGATGAGAGCAAAGACCATTAAGACTATGACGCTGCTCAATAACTTCTTCACGTATTGGTAACGCATTGTGTTTCTCCTGAATTGCATTGGTGGCAGAGTTTCGGAGTGAATCCAACCAAAACTCCGCGGATTATTTTTAATTTGACGCGCTTTACAGTAAGCAAGTCAACCGTCTCGTTTCAACGATCGAGGGCACTAGCGGGCGCACGCGACAAGCTGGGCCGTTTCAACGGTTACTCAATTGAGCAGACCGCGGTGCCCCGGCCTTTACCATTTGGCGCCGAAAATATGACCTTACATCTTATTGATCGTCACGGAGACGACCGGGGCCTCACCCGCGCTGCGGCTATACGCCACCCAATAACCCAGTTCCGGAAAACGGATAAGTTTGTAGATGCGTCCGTCTGCATCGGCAGCAGCGTCCTCACCTAAAACGGCGAGAGCGTTCGGCGCATTCGGATGTTCGGCTGAATATGTAATGGAAAGAGCGCTTACTCCGCCAGCTTTGTCATAGAGAACCTGGACCATTTCGAAATCAGAAATCAGGAAGACCTCTTCAGTCTTGTCCTCTACCGCCGCCTCTCCCAGTTTTTCGGCAACTTCGTCGGCGCTCATGCCAATGCGCACGCCTTTGTAATCCTTAAACGCGGGCTCTGTTGCGGGATCAGTTACCGCAACTTTCTCCTGCCCGCTCGGTGTGTTGATATTGCTCGTGAATGCGCCGGCCTGTATGCGCGTAGAAGCACCGAGCACAAGGGATACTGCCATAACGATGGAGAAGAAGAATGAGAATTGTGGTTTACGAATCTCAATCATGTTCTTACCTCTTTTACATTCTTAGCATTTAGACCGTTTCCAAATAATTGCTGGTGAGTTTAGTTACTGGCGAAAGCCTCCGTGACGAAAAACCACCACCCAGCCAAATTTCGATAACACTCAAACCGAGCGCGATAACGATCCATCCGATCATCAACGGACGTGACCAGTCAACTTCTGACGCGTTGCTTGCTAAAAGACCTAATGTAAACGTCATGTTCAATATTCACCTCCCATTGCTTCGTTAATTTGCTCGATTACGTACAACCTCGACCGAGCAATGTGCTTTCGTAACAAGCGCGGTTGCAACACTGCCGAGTTGAAATCGTTCAAGCGCACTGCTGAACCGGCGTCCTCCGACGAAGATTGAATCGGCATCCCACGCTTGGGCCTGATCGATTAGCACGCGACGTGGATCACCCTTCTCCCACACGACAGAAGTCTTCAATCCTATTAGACTCAACGCATTCTCAGCCCACGCCACCATCCGCCCTGCAGTGAGCATGAACATTGAAGAGCTGCCATCGTCAACGGCGATGATTTGTACCTCAGTTCCGTACGGCCAAACACGGCTGCCCACAGCACGAACGGCCTGTTCGGCTTCGGCTGATGCATCCACACCGACAACAAGTTTCAAAGGCTCATTGAGATCTTTTTCGAGATTACCGCGCGACACCCGAACGGAGTGATCTGAATCGGTGACAACCTTTTTCGAAACGCTGCCGAGAATGAATCGACTGACTGCGGAACGCCCGTGCGATCCGACAACAATTAGATCGGGTCTCCACTCGTCAGCTTTGCTAATTAGTTCGAAGGCGGCTGATCCAGCGAGTGTTTCCGCACGTACATTCCAATGCGGGAAATACGATCGCACCTGTTCTTTTGCTCGATTCGCAAACTCTTTAGCCTCCTTTACCACGCGCTCCGTTTGGCGCTGGGCGTGAACTAAACCAGCAGTCACCCTGCGGGACATGAGTGCCTCCCCCGCCAACTCATAGGCTGGCGTTGCGGGAACCATCATGACATCGGCAACAGAGACGATTAGAGCTTCTGCTTCAACCGGTAAACCAGCTCGCTGCAGATCAGCCAACGCAGCATCGGCACTCTGTGAGCCATCATGGCCAATCAATATCTTCATCATCTTCAACTCCTCCCTAAATCAATTAAACCAAGGGGTCAGTCCAGGCGAATACTCGTTGCCTAGCGACCAGCCATCATGTGACTATTTTAAAAGGGGAAGGACTGAAGAAATAGCGTAATAACTCTTGATTAGGGCGGGTGTTATCACCCGATGGGATGTGTTTAACCAAGGTGCGACGATCAACGAAGTTTGAGGTACTAGTTTCGAGTTGCCTGAGGAAAGACGGTAGTACGGTAGTGGTTGTGCAGGTGGCGACTGTGACCAGCAGACCAGACCATTCTTTACCTCGCCCGCCTTGATGGGACGCCGGTTAAGTTCTCCTTTTTTGTTACGAAGCAGTAGTTCCAGCTTTCCAGTACCTTCACGCCAACCATTGGGCTCATTCGTTGCTCCAACAATTTCAACATCATCTGGCAGTGTGTCGGTGATTGAAAACTCTCGCAGCTTGGGCGGCGCACACCCGAGCAAGTCGCCGTTATCGGCGATCATTAGCGGTATTCCCCAAACCGTACCGGCGTCATCACTAAATAGTCCCAGCCGATCCCCTGTGCCGTGCTGATCTGGTGTGGGTATGTTTGCCACGGTAATCAGCCGGCCAAAAGTTTGTTCCAATTCCGAGATTGGCACGTAGGCCGCCTGAGGAGGTTTCGAGTTACAAGACACAACGAAGAGTGTTGCACTCAAGAAGCACAGTCGTGCGATTCGTAGGCTACTCATGCGCCAATGCCTGGCTTCTAATGGCATTTGCATACATTTGCTCATTCATGGAAACCTGTATCAGCGGGCTCATCTCGTTCTCGTTCAGAAACCGTTGGATCTCCGTTTCAGTGTACCCCCAGTCGTGCAAGACAGAACGAAGCCGGCCGTGGTCGGCAGGCTGATCGATAAGAACAATTGCTCCCTGGTTCGCTTTCATTCTGCTTTCCCTTCAAAACTATACTGTTCACCCGTCACACCACAGATAAAAGCATTACCTCAGCACAGCAACCCGGGCGGGGCGAAGAAGTTTGCCATTCATGAAGTAACCTCGGCGATGCTCGCTGTATACGGTGCCGGATTGTTCTTCATCACCATCGATCATAGTCATCGCCTCGTGAATT
>DATEIS010000589.1:0-3128 GCA_035278765.1 Pyrinomonadaceae bacterium
GACAAACGAAACTGGGGTTCGCCGTGGAACATCTTCCTCGAGCCGGCCAAGCTCAATGCCAAGGGTGATGTGCTGACAGAAAAGGCGTTCGTAGTAAACGGTGAACTGATCGAAGACGAAGTTGATAAGTTCATCGCCTCAAAAGTAGGTGCGACAACCGCGACAGTGATCGAGCCCTGTAAAAATTAGTTTTTTGTGCTTCGTGCCTAGTACTTTGTCTTTAGACCAAAAACAAACCACAAAGCACAAAGTACATTCACGATGAACCTTCGTCTTCTCTATCACGGTCACTGCTTCGACGGCGTCGCTTCCGCGGCGACCTTCACACGCTTCTATAAGGAACGCATCCACCCCGAAGCTGAAGTCAAATACACCGGTCTTTTGCACCGGCCCGGCAACTTGTTTGACCTCGAGATGTTTGACTCAGACGAGAATGCCATTGTCGACTTCAAATACGCGGCGTCTGAGAAACTGACGTGGTGGTTCGATCATCACGAGTCGGCGTTTTTAACGCCTGAAGACGAAGCACACTTTCGCGCCGACAAATCAGGCAAGAAGTTTCTCGACGCGACGAGAAAGTCCTGTACGGAGTTTATTGCCGACGTCGCCCACGAGCGTTTCGGATTCAATCCGGAACCAATCAAGTCTTTAGTCCACTGGGCCCACATCATTGACGGCGCGCTTTACGAGTCGCCCGCACAGTGTGTCGAGTTGAAAGAACCGGCCTTGCAACTGATGCAGGTGATCGAAGCCGATCCGGATGATTCATTCATCGAACAAATCATTCGCGATCTCACCGTTCAATCACTCGAAGAAGTGGCGACGGGTGGGGAAGTGCAACGTCGTTTTCAACCGATTCTCAAGCAACATCTGGAGACGCTCGAAACAGTTCGAAAGAAAGCGAAGAGCGCAAACGGCGTGGTCCAGTTTGATTTGATCGACGAGGGTTACGAGGGCTTCAACAAGTTCATTCCGTATTACCTGCATCCCGAGGCCACGTATTCCGTCGCGCTCACGCGGGGATCGCAGCGCACGAAGATCTCGGTCGGGTCGAACCCGTGGGCGCCGGTGCCACGCACGCACAACATCGCAAAGATTTGTGAGCGTTACGGGGGCGGCGGTCACGCCGTCGTGGGCGCTGTATCGTTTAAGCCGGAAGAAGTTGAAGAAGCGCGTGCGGCAGTGCGAGAAATAGTGGCCGAGCTTTCAATGCGTTGAGAAGGTTTTATCCACAGATTACGCTGATTCTGGTATTAACTCTCAGTCTGTTTACCGCCTCACTCGCTCAAACAGCGCAACCCGCCAAAAGAAAAAAGCTCAAAGACTTTGGTTCGAGCGTCAAACGACTGAAGTGGGATCCTAATAAGAATGCGACAACGGAGTTACCGGCGGCGGGTGCGAAAGCGAACGCTGACGATGACGACGTCATTCGGGTCGATACGTCGCTCGTGACTTGTGAATTGTTGGTTGTCGATCAGCACGGCAAGAGCATCGCCGGTCTCACCGGAGAAGATTTTTCAATTGCCGAAGACGACACGCCGCAAACAGTCGGACATTTTCTGCTCGGCGACAACGTCAGTGTTCCGCGCACTATCGTTTTGATCATCGATTACAGCGGCAGTCAGAAGCCGTATCTAAAAAACAGTGTGACGGCAGCGAAAGTTCTGGTGGATAAGCTTGGTCCAAAAGACATGATGGCGATCGTCACGGACGACGTCGAGTTGATTCACGATTTCACGTCAGACAAGAACAAGCTGAAGAAGAAGCTGGATTGGTTAGAGAAGCAAACAGAAGTCAATTTCGTCACGCTGGGACCTTTCAGCTTGAGTCGTCCACAGTTTGGTCGCAGTAAGCAGTACAGCGCGCTGATGGCCACTTTGTACGAAGCATTTGAAGAGACAGATGTGCGGCCAATCATTATCTTTCAGACGGACGGTGATGAAGCGCTCTCTTTGCGCAATCCGGTAGTGGAGGTAACTCTGCCGGAAGGTTTGGAAGGAGAAGAGCTGGAGAGAGCGCGACGAAGTATCGAATACCACAGGCAAAGTCTTGCGAAGAATATGAGCGAGTTCAGTCTTGACGATCTTTATCGAGCGGTCGAGCGCTCGCGAGCAACTGTCTACACCGTCATTCCGGGACTCAAGCTGCTGGGTTTACCACCGCAACAGCAGTTCGAGCTGACGTGGGCTGAATACCAGCAGAAACAGTTTGAGTTGCTTGGTCAGTTGCCGGTCGATCGACGACGAACGTTGGAAGAGCGCTGGAAGAAACAAATGCAGAACTACGAGATGATCAATCTGAAAGCGAGAGTTGAGAGGACTGCGAAGATGCAGTCAGCGCTCGCGGGCGTGGCGCCGCTGACTGGTGGATGGACGGAGTTTCTGCAAAAGCCGGAAGAGGCTGACGCCATCTATTCGCGTATTTTCTCTGATATCAATCAGCGTTACATCGTTGGCTATTATCCAACTAATAAAGAGCGTGATGGGAAGCGACGCAAGATCGATTTCGCGGTGAAGGGGCATCCTGAGTATCAAATCTACGGACGCCGCTCTTACTTCGCGCCAAGCCAGTGACAGGAAATCCTGACAATCCTGTCTAAAGCCTGCTATCATTGCCGCGCCTCTCCCTGAGTTACTCAAGCAATGCTCAAAAATATTCTTTCTGCGTGCATCTTTCTGCTCGTAGCGATCTGCACTGCTCACAGCGCGACGCTGCCTGCGGGCTTCACTGAAACCATAATCACAGGACTCTCGAGTCCGACCGCAATGGAGATCGCGCCTGACGGTCGCATCTTCGTCTGCCAGCAGGGCGGCAGTCTGCGTGTGATCAAGAACGGCGTTTTACTAGCCACACCTTTCGTGACGTTGAATGTCGATCCAAGCGGTGAACGCGGATTACTCGGTATCGCTTTCGATCCAAACTTCGCGAGCAACGGGTTTCTCTATCTCTATTACACGGTTCCGAGCACGCCGAGACATAACCGCGTGAGTCGCTTCACTGCGAATGGCGACGTTGTTGTTCCCGGCAGCGAGTCGATCATTCTCGAGCTCGACAATCTCAGCTCGGCCCAGAATCACAATGGCGGTGCAATCCATTTTGGACCGGACGGAAAGCTGTATGTGGCGGTC
>DATEIS010000590.1:0-4396 GCA_035278765.1 Pyrinomonadaceae bacterium
GGCCCTACGACTTGGCGATATAGCACCCGATTTCACAGCAGACACAACTGAAGGCCCCATTAATTTCCACGAGTGGATTGGAGATAGCTGGGCAGTCTTGTTCTCGCACCCGAAAGATTTCACCCCGGTTTGCACTACCGAACTGGGATATGTGGCGCGTTCAAAGCCCGACTTCGAACAGCGCGGCGTGAAAGTGATTGGACTCAGCGTCGATCCGACTGATTCACACAAGCGCTGGGCGGAGGACATCCGAGAAACTCAGGGCACCGCGCTCAACTTCCCAGTGATCGCAGATCCGGACCATAAGATTGCCGAAATGTACGACATGATCCACCCAGAGATCAGCGACGTATTCACGGTTCGTTCAGTTTTTGTTATTGGCCCAGACAAGAAAGTTAAGTTGATGATCACGTATCCGGCAAGCACCGGACGCAATTTCGAGGAGATTCTGCGCGTGATCGATTCGCTGCAATTGACGTCGAAGTACAGCGTTGCAACGCCAGTCAATTGGAAAGACGGCGACGACGTAATCATCGTGCCGTCGTTGTCTGACGAAGCTGCGAAGGAAAAATTCCCAGGCGGCTGGAAAGCACCAAAGCCATACCTGCGAATTACTCCACAACCCAACAAGCAGTCAGGACAATCTGACACCGCCGCAAAGAGCGCGTCGTAATTCACGACTACGACCAGTTTTGAGCCACAGATTTTCACGGATTAACGCGGATAAAAATAATCCGTGTTTATCTGTGAAATCTGTGGCTCAATATTCTTTATGCTTCTTTCCCCCGAAACACAACTCGGGCGTTACGCGATTCGCTCCCTTCTCGGCGCGGGTGGTATGGGTGAGGTTTATCTCGCTCAGGACACGAGTCTGAATCGCAAAGTCGCTTTGAAGGTTCTGCCTGCTGACGTCGCTTCGAATCAGGACCGTATGCGACGCTTCAAACAGGAAGCGACCGCGGCCGCATCTCTCAATCACCCAAACATCGCACACATCTATGAAGTAGGAGTCGCATCCGATCTCAACTTCATCGCCATGGAGTACGTCGACGGCACGACGCTGCGCGACAAGATTCACAATGACCAACTCGCAAAACTACTGCGTACTTTACAGCACGTCGCGGAAGGACTCGCGAAGGCTCACGATGCCGGAATCGTCCATCGAGATCTCAAGCCCGATAACATCATGATCACGTCCGATGGTCACGCGAAGGTCCTCGACTTCGGCCTTGCGAAGCTCATCGAACCTACCAGCAATAGTGCAACGAGCGGCGAAGAGCCCACTATCCTGCAGCAGCACTCGACTCCGGGTTTGGTACTCGGAACCCTCGGTTACATGTCGCCCGAACAAGCGCAGGGCAAGACAAAAGAGATCGATAATCGTTCGGACATCTTCTCTTTCGGTTGCATTCTGTTTGAAGCGATTACTAAACAGAAAGCTTTTGCCGGCAAGGATCAGATCGAAGTACTCAACAAGATCATCCGCGAGCCGGCGCCGCCATTATCCGCTTTCATCGCAAACGCACCGCCGGACCTGCAAAGAATTGTGCGACGTTGTCTGGCGAAAGATCCGAACGATCGCTATCAGAACATCAAAGACGTCGCCATTGAATTGAAGGAAGTTCGTCGGGATATGGAGGACACTGTAATCGATACGACAGTGCCTCCTGTTTCTTATGCGAGCAGCGAAGCACGGACCTTGTGGCACTCTGATACCACTCGCGTTCAATCGCGATCCGCCACCGCCGAATCGCCTGCTTCAACACGAGCTTCGAGCGCCGAGTTCATCGTCAACGAATTGAAGCGTCACAAGACAGCCACGCTCCTCGGCGCTTTTTTGATCCTGTTCGCTGCGACAGCTGCTGTGTTTGGCCTTCGATCCTATTGGCACGCTCGAAACACCGAGCTCGCTATTGAATCCATCGCGGTGATTCCGTTTGAAAACCAGAATAAAGATCAGAATGCCGAATGGATCTCCGATGGCCTAACCGAGAGCATCATCAACAATCTTACTCAACTGCCGAACTTGAGAGTGATCGCGCGTAGTTCCGTGTTTCGTTACAAAGGCAAACAAACGGATCCGATCGCGGTAGGCAAGGAATTGGGTGTACGCGCAGTGCTGACCGGAAGAATGATGCAACGTGGCGAGACCATGCTGATCAGCGCGGAGCTGATCGATATTCGTGACAACAAACAGCTCTGGGGCGAGCAATATGAGACACGCCTCGCCGACATGCTTTCAGTGCAACGCGAAATCGCGCACGAGATCACAAACAACCTGCGTCCAACACTCTCGGGTGTCGAACAGTCGCGGATGGATAAGCAGTACACTGCCAACTCCGAAGCATATCAGCTCTACCTGAAGGGACGTTTCTACTGGAACAAGCGAACTCCCGCTGATATCCAAAAGGCCGTGCCATTTTTCCAACAGGCCATAGAGAAAGATTCGAAGTATGCGCTCGCATACTCCGGTCTTGCCGATGCATACACGTTGATTCCGGTCTACACCAGAGAATCGGCCCGCGAGTACATGCCGAAAGCAAAGGAAGCGGCACTGAAAGCGCTAACTCTGGACGATAAACTTGCCGAAGCACACGCCTCGCTGGGCCAGATCTCCGATTACTACGACTATGACTTCGTAACTGCTGAGAAAGAATATCGTCGCGCAATCGAACTCAATCCGAATTATGCAACCGCCCACCAGTGGTATGCAGAGCACCTCTCGGCGCTAAAGCGAAACGACGAAGCGATCGTTGAGATCCGGCGTGCGCTCGATCTCGATCCCCTCTCAGTGATCATGAATCGAATCTACGGTGACATTCTCGCAGACGGACGAAAGTACGACGAAGCGATTGCGCAGTATCAGAAGACTCTCGATCTCGATCCCAACTTCACCACCGCGCATTATTTCCTTGGGCGTGCATACGAGTTCAAAGGCATGTACGACGAAGCAGTTGCGGAATACACAAAGTCACAGGCCATAAGCATCCTGCCACCAGAGACGGTTCAGAAGCTGAAGGATGTTTACGCCAGATCGGGTTGGAAAGCTTACCTGAAGATGTCTATTGACCTGCTAATGCACGACTCGCAGCGAACGCTGTTTCCGCCTTTCGTAATCGCCTCTTTCTACGCACGCTTAGGAAACAACGACGAAGCGATGAAGGCGTTAGAAAAAGGTTATGAGGAACGTGAATTTCGCATGACACTACTTAGCGTTTCACCAGAGTTTGACGGCTTGCGATCAGATCCGAGATTCCGTGAGCTCGTGCGGCGGATGGGGCTGCCTGAGTAAACGTTAGCGATTAAATACTTCAGTGGCGTCCATCGAACGCACGTAACGCTCAAATTCCTGCAAGTCTTCGTCGCCAAAGATCATACCCGGAACATCGTTGACCATGACGAACCGTGGAATCGCGGTCTTGATCTCCATACCGACTTCAGCGTTGGCGTTGCACTTCTTTGGACACATCCAGTAGTCGAGCCTCGCGGTGGGCGCGGATGGACCATCGACGGCGACTGCAAACGGTTCCCACCTCGTGTTGCAAGTGTCGCATTGCAGCACTGGAAGCCAGCCGTTCAGACTAACGCCTGCGCGTTTGAGTTCGTTTTCCAATTTATCTCGGTTCATGATGGTGTGCTTCTATTTCATTGGCTGGCGAAAGTCAAGGATTTGCTCCGCCAGTGTCTGTCGCCTAAAATCATTTAATTCCATGAACCGAACCCGGGTACTAATCCTGTTGTTGTTACTGTGCGCGCCCCTATTCGCGCAAACCGATCAAGACGATGTCATTCGCACTGACACTGACGTCACGAATCTACCGTTCACTGCAACCGATAAAGACCGTCGCTTCATCACCACTCTAAAGGCCGAAGATCTTCGCGTACTCGAAGATGGTGTGCCGCAACAGCTTTTCACGTTTCAACGCGAAACGGATAGGCCACTTGCGATCGCGTTCCTGATTGACGTCAGTTTCTCGCAGGAGTCGACGCTGCCTACTGAGAAGGCTGCAGCGCGAATGTTCATCGAGAGGGTGATCGACTCGCACAAAGATCAGGTCGCGATCATTCCCTTTACAGGGTTGGCCTATCTCGAACAACCCATGACGCGTGATTTGTTGAGCGTGTACAGCGTGTTGCAACGGATCGAAGTAGCGGTGCCGGCATATCTAGGTGCGGGACGTCCGCTGACTGGGATTCCGACTGGTCCAGGTTTACCGGCGCCGCCGGAGGAGGGGACTACTGCGATCTGGGATGCGGTAGCGCTGACGTCGTCCAACGTTCTCGCGAATGCTTCGGGTGTTAGACGACGAGCGATTATCCTGCTGACTGATGGTTTGAATACGACCGGGCGCTTGAGTCAGAAGCAAGCGATTGAACAGGTGCTTGCCTCTGAAGC
>DATEIS010000591.1:0-7197 GCA_035278765.1 Pyrinomonadaceae bacterium
GACTGCCCACGCCGAAATCGTCGCTTTGCGCGAGGCCGCCCGTAAGCTGGGCAATTACCGGCTCACGGGCGTTGATGTCTATTCGACGATCGAGCCGTGTGCGATGTGCGCGGGCGCGTTGATTCAAGCGCGCATCAGGCGTTTGGTTTACGGGGCTCCGGACGAACGCGCGGGCGCGGTACACAGTCGCTTTCGCATTTGCGACACTGATTTTTTGAATCACCGCATCGAAGTGCGGGCCGGCGTGCTGGAAGAAGAATGCCGCACGCTGATGCAGGATTTTTTCCGCCGCAGGCGAACAGAATAGAGACACGGAGAGGTCGCATAGTGGATTAGTGCACCGGTCTCGAAAACCGGAGTGGGTTAACGCCCACCGTGGGTTCGAATCCCACCCTCTCCGCCACATTTCATTGCCAATTTTCGACTGCCGATTGCCAATTTAGGCGGGTGACGAGAATGTCCAAATTGGCAATGTTGGAGAGGTGCAGGAGTGGTTGAACTGGCAGCACTGGAAATGCTGTGAACGGGAAACCGTTCCGTGGGTTCGAATCCCACCCTCTCCGCCAGAGACATCCGAAGTTTCCCGACGCCCCCTGGTGACAGACATTTGGTTTACTCCGGGGGAAATCGATGAGCGACGACAAGTTAGCGATCGAAGAGGCAAGGCGCGCAGCGCAGCACGATTCGGTAAAGAGTCAGGTCGAAGGTGAAGTTCAGGCCGAAATCGGCGAGCGTGCAGCAGTAAAAACTGCGCCGGGTGAAGCGCGGCAAATAGATCAGGTTGCAGGCGAGTTTCGGTCGAAGGCAGTTGATGAGGTTGTTGAAACGGAGCGCGAAGTGCAGCGTTCCCGCGGGCTCGCGCGAGTTTCGCAGATTGTCGATTACATCTTTTATGTAATCTACGCGTTACTCGGAATGCGATTTCTGCTTGCGCTCATGGCCGCGCGCAGCACTGCTGGGTTTGTGCGCTTCGTAGTCGCAGCGAGCAGTCCCTTTTATGAGCCGTTCCGAGGGATTGTGGCAAGCCCGACCACTGATGCCGGGCACACCTTGCTGCTTCCCGTCGTTGTGGCGATAATCGCCTACGTGCTGCTGCATGTGCTCATCAATGGACTTTTGCGGATGTTCGCGCATCGTAAGACAGCGATTTAGTTCTTTTCAGATCCCGGGCTCCGCACAACGCTCGCTTTGTGAACCCCGCCAGGCCGGGAACGGAGCAACGGTAGCAACGGCAGCGTGTGTTGCGGGAAAGTCCGGGGTCTGGCCAATTCACTACCTTCTCAAACTAAGAAACTATCCATGGCCTATCAAGTAATCGCTCGGAAGTGGCGTCCACAGACCTTTGACGAAGTTACAGGCCAGGAACCAATCACTCGCACGCTCCGCAATGCCATCGAGCATCAGCGGCTCCACCACGCGTATCTCTTCTCGGGCGCGCGGGGCGTTGGTAAAACAACCAGTGCCCGTCTGCTCGCCAAGGCCCTGAACTGCCACAAGGCAAAACAGCCAACACCGACGCCGTGTCGTTCTGACGATCCGGATCAGTGTCCGTCGTGTCGCGAGATTACCGAGAGCCGCTCCATCGACGTGCAGGAAATCGACGCTGCGTCAAACACGGGCGTCGACAACGTGCGCGAAGCGATCATCGCGAGTGTCGGCATCGCCCCCGCGCGCGATCGTTACAAAGTCTTCATCATCGACGAAGTTCACATGCTTTCCGGCGCCGCCTTCAACGCGTTGCTGAAGACGCTTGAGGAGCCGCCGCCGCGGGTGGTCTTCATCATGGCGACGACGGAACGTCACAAAGTTCCGGAAACAATTCTTTCTCGCTGCCAGCAGTTTGAGTTTCGCACCATCGCGACTGCAAAGATCGTCGAACGTCTCAAACTGATCGCGAACTCGGAAAAGATTTCGATTCCTGACGATGCTCTGCGTGAGATCGCGCGCACGGGTGAAGGCTCAATGCGCGACGCACAATCCGCGTTGGACCAGGTGATCAGCTTTGCCGGCGAGAAGATCACTAAAGACGACGTCGAGATGGCTTTGGGCGTTGCCGGCGCAGACATTCTCAAACGCATCATCGACAGCATTGCCGACAACAAACCCGCGGAAGCGATTGCCGCCGTCGATGAGATCGTGATGCGTGGTCATGACCTGCGCAACTTCTGTCGTGACCTGCTCGCTCATTTTCGAGACCTGCTCGTCACCAAAGTTTCCGGAAACGAAGAGTTGCTGGAAGCTGCTGTTTGCGAGCCACAGGAATTGAAGCGCCAATCGGAATTGTTTTCTGAATCGGATCTGGTGCGCTTCTTCCACTCGCTGGCTGAGACGGAAACGAAACTCCGTGCGGCAACACAGCCTCGCTACCAGCTCGAAATCGGAATCGTAAAACTGATGGAATTGCGTGGCGTTGAAAGTATTAACGAGATAATTCAACGTCTCGCGACGCTTGAAAATAATCTGGGCAGCGACGGATCGGGGGTGCGAACGCCTTCCGGATCGAGTGGAAGTTCAAGCACGCCGAGCAAGACAAATCCGGAGCGACCGCCGGCGAGCTCGCGTTCGGCAAGTTCGTCGTTTACGGCAACGGCTGTTTCACCCGCGCTCGAAAGACCAGTTGAAGAAAAGCTCGAGTCAACGACACCGCCGGCTGAGCTTTCAACGATCGAGCGAGTGAAGGCTGTGCTGGAAAAACAACGAAAGATGTTGCTGATTCCGGCACTAGATGCCGCTCAGGCGATTGTGTTCGAAGAGAGCGACATCTGTATCGAGTTTGCGCCCGAGGCGCGCCACTACCGCGATACGCTCTCGAGGCCTGACAACAATAAGTTCGTGCGTGATGCATGTCGCGAAGTCACAGGAAAAGAATTGGGCGTTAGGATTGTCGTGAAGGATCCGACTGCCGCCGAAGGCGAGCCGCTGGGTCGCGAGGATGAAGAACGTCTCGAAAAGCAGCGGCTGAGGGAAATGGCTGAGAGCAGTCCGGTTGTGCAGCAGATGTTGAAAACGTTTCGTGGTGAGATTGTTGACGTGCGGCGCGAAGGTGATCGCTGAACGAACAAAACACGCATGCCTGTCGTATGAGGTTCCACTTGTGGAGGTAGCTTGACACGATGCGCGATCCGGTTTTGGCAGGTTTTCTGAGTTTGGTAATTCCCGGCGTTGGGCAGATCTATAACGGGCGATATCTGGCGGGAGTTCTGTGGCTGATTTTTACGCCGGGATTCTGGCTGGGAACGGGTGGAACGCTCGGCTGGATTTGCCACCTCGTCTCCGCGTACTGCGCTTACTCATACGCGAAAGAACATCCGATCCGGGTTTGATCCGCGTAAATCCGCGGCTAAGGTTTGACTGGCTTTTTCGGCCGCACTGCCTTCGGAATATCTTCAAGATCAACTGGCTCATTACCACCATCCAGCTTCGGTGGTGCACCGCGCAGCGCAGGCGGTAATTTTCCTACCGGCAGACTGACGGTAGCGATTGGATCGACACGCCGCAGAATCGCGCCACCTCGTCCAGCAACCCAAATGTTAGTACCACCTCGATACGCAATGGCGAACAACGAAGTACTCGTAATCGTCGGTTGAATTTCCCACGTCTGGCCGGCGTCTTTGCTGTGAACAATGTTTCCCTGTTCACCGACAACCAGCACATCATTCCTGCTGGCAAGTGCTACTCCAAAAAGATTTCCATTCACGCCCGTTTCGAGATCTTTCCACGTCTGGCCGCCGTCATCCGTGCGCAGGATGATTCCCTTTGCGCCGACGATGTAGCCTCGTTGCGCGTCGGCAAATGCCAGCGCGTACAACCATTCCTTCAGATTGCGATCGACACGCTTCCAGTTTTCACCGCCATCTTCAGTGCGCAGTATCGCGCCGCCTGATCCAACCGCAACGCCATGCAGAGGATCGATAAACTTGACGTCTTCGAGCCAGTTGAGCGCATTAGTTTGTTGAAACTGCCAGCTTACGCCCTCGTCTTTTGTGTGCCAGATAGCACCGCGAGCGCCCACCACCCATCCTTCTGTTGGGGATACAAATGAAACGCCGTACAGATCCTCAGTCGCCGGAGCCGGAACACGCTCCCACGTTACCCCTGCGTTGACCGAATGCAGAATGGTGCCCTTGTCACCGACCACCCATCCCGATTTTTCAGTCGCGAAAGTAATCGCATTCAATGATGTCGTGGATCCGGACGGACGAACAGTCCAACTTTTACCGCCGTTGCTGGTGAAGAGAATCTTGCCGCGCTCGCCGACGGCCCAACCGTGTGAGTTGTCAATAAAGTAAATGTTTGCGAGATCGTCGCGGCCGCCCTCGGTCAATCGTTGCCACGAGAGTCCGCCATCGTCCGTTCGCACTACCAAACCATTAGCGCCGGCGGCCCAGCCAATCGACTCGTCGGCGAAGAAAAGCGAGGCGAGACGTGGACCGGTGCGTATATTGACTGGCAACCAGATGTTTCCGCCGTCGCCGGTAGTTAATACGACGCCGCTTTCGCCTGCCGCCCAGCCATGCATCTCGTCCGAAAAATAGACTGCGTAAAGATCGGTTGTGATCAGACTGTTTCTATTGGTCCACGACTCACCACCGTCTTCCGTTTGCAGAATCGTGCCGCGATAACCGACGGCTGTTGCTTTCTTGTCGGTAGTGAATGTCACTCCGGTAAGCGGGAATTCAGTTAATTTCTTTATCGGCTTCCAATCGGCGCCACCGTTTTTAGTAACGAGCAGCGTTCCACGCGAGCCGGTGGCGACCCCTGTTTTTCCGTCTGCGAAAGCGATTGAAAAAAGGTGAGCCGTGGTTTCGCTGGACTGAGTTTTCCAGGTCTTGCCGCCGTCAGTGGTCGCGATGATCGAACCGAAGCTGCCGACTGCCCAGCCCAGCAAAGGATTCTTGGGTGCAAAGGTGACGGCGAAGAGATGATCGCGCACGCCACTCTGTCGCAGCACCCATTTTCCACCGCCATTGCTCGTGGTTAAAACAACGCCACGTGCACCCGTGGCCACCACACGTGAACGATCTTTGACGTAGAGACTGTAAAGCGTGGTGCCGGCCGGACTCGCTTGCTCTTCCCATTCGAATCCGCCGTTATCTGTCGTCAGGACAACACCGTTCGAACCGACTGCCCAGCCGCGTTTCTTGTCGGGCGCAAATTTGATCGAGTTGATCGAATTTCCCTGCGGCAACGGGTTTTGCCATTGCCAGCCACGCTGTGGATCCTGTGCGTGGGCAAATGGAGCAATGAGGAGACAGATTAATAGCAGGGCTGGGTTTCTTTTCATTTTGTTGAAAAGGGGAGAGCGGATTATATCAGCGGAGATCTGCGGCTTCAACGCTGCCAACCGTGTCTTCGGCGTCCCGCAAAATCGATTCTTCCGCCTGGCCGGCGGCGGCAATTCTGCGCGCGGCGTTGTCGGCGGCTTCCTGCAGCAGGTGACCGGCGTGTCCACGCAGCCATTCCCACTGAACCTTGTGAGCCGACGCGGCGCGATCCAAGCGTTCCCACCAGGGCAGATTTGCCTTGCGCCGGAAGCGCCCATTCATCGTCTCAACAACATATCGCGAATCGCTAAAGAGACTGACCTGGCAAGGCTCCTTCAACGATTCGAGCCCAACCGCCGCCGCCGCAATCTCGGCCTGTTGGTTTGTTGCTTTGCCGAGGTACTCGCCAACCGCGCGCCAGAAACCCTTGTAACCAAGCAACGCCACGGCTGCGGCGCGACTCGCTTCCTGTCCATTGCCGAGACTCGAGCCATCGCAGTAGATCGCCACCTGCTTCAATGCAGAAACTTTTTTGTCGTTGCTTTGCACAGTTGAGATTACGACTGATGAGACGTAGCCTATCACAGCAATCATTGGAAATTGTAGAATCCGTATCCACAGATTACACAGATGGTATTTATCAATCTGCGTAATCTGTGGATAAAGAGCAAAGGAGTTAAATGAGCTGTGAGTGAAGTGGATCGCATTCGAGATCAATTTCATCGCGCATTCGAAGGCGACGCGTGGCATGGACCATCAGTGCTGGCGTTGCTGAAAGACGTGACTGCGCTACAAGCTGCGGCGCATCCGATTCCCGGCGCGCACTCGATCTGGGAATTGACGATGCACATCGAAGCGTGGGAACGCGCGTGTCTGCGACGTCTCAATGGCGATTCGGCCCAACTTACCGACGAGGAAGATTGGCGACCAATCAATGACACGAGCGAGGCAGCGTGGGAGAACACAAAGCAGCAGTTGATCGTTACCCATCGTGAACTACTCGACGCGATCGCGCACGTCGACGAGTCGCGCTTGAACGAGCCGATTATCAGGAATGCAAACGTGCCGTTCTCGAGTGTTTACGTAACTCTTCATGGCGGCGTGCAACACGATCTTTATCACGCGGGACAAATAGCAATCGTAAAAAAGGCGCTGGAGAACTTATGAGTGGATTATCGGCTAAGGAATGTGTGCCGTGTCGTGGCGGGGTGCCGCCACTTGGGACGGAAGAGATTGCGAAACTGCTGCCCGAACTCGATGGTTGGGAAGTTGTTAACAACCATCATCTGAAGAAGAGTTATCGCTTCTCAAACTTTCGCGAGTCGCAGACGTTTGTAAATCGTGTTGGGGATCTGGCTGAGGAGCAGGGCCATCATCCGGATATTTGTTTTGGCTGGGGAAGCGCGGAGATCACGATCTGGACGCACAAGATCGATGGGCTAACGGAGAGTGATTTCATCCTTGCGGCGAAGATAGATCGTCTCGATGTCGTCGACCATTCGAGTTAGGGAAAATCTACTAACCGCGGATTGAACGGATTGGGTTGCGAGACGGTGTCGTTTCTCGAAGTCTGAAAGCAGATTGACCACGGATTCAGCAATGCGTTTCACGTCGCCGATGGGGACAAGCAGGCCGGTTTCCTGATCGTCGATTACTTCCTTCGCGCCTTCGGTTGCGGTTGCTACGACAGCAGTTCCTGCGGCCATTGCTTCCACGATTGCCAGGCCAAACGATTCGGTTTCCGACGCAGACACAAACACGTCCATCGCGCATAACAATTTATCGGCATCATCCAACCAGCCGAGGAAATGAAAGCGACCGGTTAAACCTAGTTCAGCGACCAGGTTTTCGAGCTGGTTACGACCTTCACCAACACCCGCAAGCACAAACTGTGTTTCAGGAAATTCTTTGAGGATTAGTGCGGCCGCGCGAA
>DATEIS010000592.1:0-3339 GCA_035278765.1 Pyrinomonadaceae bacterium
TGCACGCCGATGCGTTCGCGCAGCGCCCGATTATCGCCCCTGGTCCAGCGCTGGCCCAGCAGTTCGACGGTCCCTTCATCCGACGGCGTCAAGCCTTCCAATATCTCGACGGTAGTCGTCTTACCGGCGCCATTTGGACCAAGCAACCCAAAACACTCCCCGGTAAACACCTCGAGATCGAGCCCATTAACCGCCGTCACATCCGCAAACCTCTTCACCAGCCCCGCGCAGCGCAACGCCACCCGCTGCGCCGCGGGCGCATGTGACGTCGCAGTCGGCGATGTTTGTGTTGACATAACCGTGACTCAGAGTAAGAACAATAAGCGCTTAAGTAATGGGTGCGTCTTCAATATGATAACCAATCTGGGTCTGTCCATAGTCATCTTCAAAGAAGTCTATTTCGCCCGACAAGACGGTCAAAGAATCTGCGTCTAAAATCAAAGTAAATTGAATCAGTGTATCTAACAAGAGATCTGTAGCAGCCAGAGAAAAGAATTCGTCATCATCAGAATGAAAGAGTTCTCTCACATCTTCATGGGCGAGGTAATCTCCCCAATTCACTGTAATGGCGAGCTTGACGTCAACTTCAGCCGTAGCAGACACCAGGATCTCATGCTGCCCGAGTTGTCGCGCCGCATCGATTGTGACCGACCGAACGGCCTTGATGCTTGAGATACGTGACTTACCATGACCGATGTCCAGTGGACCAAGGCCTTGCTGGTCTTTAAGAAGTTCTATAAAGGACGTTTCTACCCACTTTCGGAGCGACTGGGGATTGGATTCGTCACTGAGCTTCTGGCGAACTTCATCCAGCCGCTTCAGAGTCGGCAGAATCAATGCGTCGTTGAGTTCGGACAATGTGGAAAACAAGCCAAGCACATTGGAGGAAAGATCCGCCTTGCTGAGATCTTCAATTAAATGCTCGTGTAGTTTGCCCTCTGAACCAAAATCTCGCGTATTGTTTGTGACGAAAGCGATCGGCTCTCGATCTTTGGTGAGACGTTCAATTACAGACAACCAAAGCAGGGAATCGCGATAGCCACTATCACTTTCTCGAAAGGGCCGACGTTTTGTTACTGCACGCTGGGCCAGGTCTTTATGCGATATCGACGGATATGGCAACTGCACAAAATCATTAATCAAAAGAGCTTTGCGCAACTTTGAGGAATATTCGGAATGTAAACCATCGGTGTATTCACGATCCGGGAAGACCTCGATCGAGTCACGTCCCGCGAGCCTTCCTGCATCATGCGATAACTTTGCTGCTCGTCTGGCTAAATCATCGCAATTTTCCTTGTATTTATTTAAGACCTCGTCAATGACGGATTCAGGCACGCACGGTTTGAGACCGGCCCTGCGGAAGCCGGAGAGAAACACCCGGAAGGCGTTACCGGTCATTTGAAAATCTGCGCAAAAAACATTCGCATCCAGCACAACTAGCAAAAACTTTCCTCCTGCAGATCTTACTGTTGAGTAATTGTCTGCCTAGCATACGGCATTGACAGTGCAGAGGGCGATCTCAAGTAGTTTCAATTACAAGCTACTTTGCTCCCAACATGGGATCATGCCATAATGAGCGTCGACGATGCGGATCATTTCCCGCAAAACTATCAGGTTGTTTTGGGAAAAAACTCAATATGCTGATGCCGAACAGGCACTCAAAGCCTGGTTTAGAGAAGCGTCGAATGCAGACTGGGCAACTCCCGCAGACATCAAAGCCGCTTTTCGCACCGCGAGTATTGTCCGCAACAGTCGCGTGGTTTTTAATATTTGTGGAAACAAGTATAGGCTCGTCGTCAGAGTGAATTACGCGTACCGCGTGATGTACATTCGGTTTATCGGTACGCATGCACAATATGATCGAGTTAATGTGGAAGAGGTATAGATGCAGATTAAGCCGATCAAAAACGAGCGGGATTATCGCAACACATTGAAGGAAATCGATAGTTTGATGGACGCGCGTTCAAACACTGCGGAAGGCGATCGACTCGACGTGCTTGTCACTCTGGTAGAGGCTTGGGAAGAAAAACATTGGCCCATCGACTTACCGGATCCGGTCGAAGCCATCCTGTTTGCCATGGAGCACCGCGGTCTTTCTCGACGAGATCTCGAACCCTTCATCGGCAGCAGGGCTCGAGTAGCAGAGGTACTTAATCACAAACGTCCACTAACACTGCCAATGATTCGGCGATTACATCATGGATTAGGAATCCCCGCTGAAGTGTTGATTAATGAAAGCGTCGCCGCCTAATCCGTCTCTCAATTGTTGAGGTCACGGATAAAGCCGGCCTGCCGCCGTGACCCTATAACAAACTTAACGACAAATCGTGGCGCTCGGGTTTTGTTTGCAGACCAACATTTTCAGTGCGTCGATCAATCCCTGCTGTTGTTTCAGTTGGAATTGCTGCGCCTCGATTTGTCTCTGCTGCTCTTTGATCGCGTTCACGAGCACCGCTGAGATGCGATCGTACTTGACGCCTTCAACCTCTCCATTTGCGTTATAGGTCACGAGCAGGGGTTCGATGGCCGCCACGTCTTCCGCGCCGAAGCCGATGTCTTTGGTCCCATCAGCTATCCAATCGAAGGTGATGGGACGCAGGCGTTGCACGAGGTTTAAGCCAAACGTAAAAGGCGCAACCCCTGTCTTGTACCGCAAGCTGGATGAACAGGTCGCGATCTGATTGGAAGCGTTGCGGCAAAGTTGACTGGTGCCAGCCGTTCCCAATGTATTCAACACAATCTTTCCGTCAGACCTGATTCTTAACCGTTCTATTGAGTTCTGGTTTCCAGCATTCCGGGTGAAGAAAACAAGGTCGGCAGCGTGGTTCGCCTGACTGGTCTGTATGGCTCCGACCTGGGCATTACCCCAGCCGCCCGAATCCTGAAAACTGATCAAGCTCATGTTTCCATCGGTATTATTGGTGTTGCGGTAGGCGGCAACCAGATCCGCGAGTTGGATGTCGGCCAGGTTGGTGTTCGAACTCGCGTGATGCACTTGCAAACTGGCGTCGGGTGAAGTGGAGCCGATGCCAACCTTACCAAGGTTGTAAAAGATGGTTGACCCGGATGTGGTCCACTGCGAAGACACGCCACCGCCCGACGACGCAATCGTCAGCGTATTGCCGGACGGAGTGATCGTGACGTTTGCGCCTGCGGAAAGATTTACCCCATCAGTCAGCCCGTTGAGAGTCTTGACTACCTGATTCGTCCCGATCTTCGGGGCTGTCACTGCCGCATTGGCGAGCTTCGTCGTGGTGATGGCGTTGTCGGCAATGTTCGCGGAGGGGATGAGACCAAGACGCGCGTTGTCGATCGTACCGGTAGTGATGTTGGCGGCGT
>DATEIS010000593.1:0-6881 GCA_035278765.1 Pyrinomonadaceae bacterium
GCGCCCCACGTCACCCACTTGTTAACAAAATCGGGCGCCGGCGGCGTTCCCGGCCTGCTCGCATTAACTAACCGCACCGCATAGCGCGCCACCGTGTCGGAAGCAGGTACCTGTCTGACGAGTCTCTGGAAAGCAATGATCTCATCCGCCGTCATCATCCTCTGAAAATCGTAATCCTGCGGTGACGTTGTTTGCTTGACGACCGCGACTTCTTCTTCTTCGGGCAGATATCCAATCTTCACATTGAACATAAACCGATCGAGCTGCGCTTCGGGAAGTGGATACGTACCTTCCATCTCAATCGGATTCTGCGTGGCAAGTACGTGAAACGGTCGCGGCAGCTCGTAACTCACACCCTGAACTGTTACACGACCTTCCTGCATCGCTTCGAGCAGCGCTGCCTGAGTCTTTGGCGGCGTACGATTGATTTCATCCGCGAGCACGATGTTGGCGAAGATTGGACCAGGAATAAACTGCAAGGCACGACGACCGGTCGCGCGATCCTCTTCGATGATTTCTGTGCCGGTGATATCGGCAGGCATTAAGTCGGGCGTGAACTGGATCCGTTTGAACTGGAGGTCGAGCACATTCGCGATGGTCCGCACGAGCAGAGTTTTTGCGAGCCCGGGAACGCCGGTGATGATCGAATGGCCGCCAACAAAGAGCGCGAGCAGGACCTGCTCGACCACTTCGTCCTGTCCGATGATGGCCTTTCTGATTTCGCGCAACAGGCGCTCGCGCGCGGTGCCGAGTTTGTCGAGCATTTGCTCGTCGGAAATTGTTAACTGTTCAACCGCCATGTGCTTGTTGATCCTTTGAGCTTTGTACTTTGTACTTTGTTCTTTGTAGAAGTCCTAAGTACAAAGCACAAAGCGCCAAGTACAAAGAACAAAGTGCGAACGATCATTGTCCCACGATCCGTAATAACAACTCCTGTGCTTTCTCGTAACGCGGCGCGGCTTCGAGCGCGCGCAACACAGCGCGCTTCGCTTCCGGCTGGCGGCCAAGGGCGTGATAGGCCGCGGCTACATTGTAGTTTGCTTCCGCTACGTTCGGCGGCGCCAGTGCCAGGGCCACCTGAAACTCAGTCAGCGCCTTCCCATAATCTTTCAGCTCGACGCTCAACTCACCTGCCTGCGTGTGCAGCTTGTAATCAAACGGATTGATATAAAAACTGGCCTGCAAAGCATCGAGTGCCTGCCGCTGTTCACCGGTAGCGAGACGCAGGCGCGCAATTGTTTTCAAAGCCTCGAGATTGTTCTCGTCCGTTTTAACTAAACCTTCCAGGATTTTAGCGGCTTGTGCTCGATCGCCTTTTGCTTCCAGCAGCTTTGCCAGCGACTCGTATGGATTCCCGCTTCCTGTGACGTATGGGAAGAGCTCGAGTGCGCGAATGTAATGTTTGACAGCCTCCTCGGTCTGGCCATCGGCGGCAAGCAATTCAGCTGCACGAATGCGAAGTGCAAACGTGTCCTGAGTAGTAAGCGCCTTGAGCACTTCTTCTTTCGAAAGAGACGCGGCAACATTGTTCTGCGTGGCCAGAGCTTGCTCCAACGGTCTAGCTTTCCCTTCGACATAAGCAGCAAACTCGCGATCGAAATCACTCTCGCTCAGTTTCAAAACCTGTTGCAGCACTTCGGGTGTACGTACTTTGTCGCGATAGAGTGCGAGCATACGAAGAATCGCGTCGAAACCATACTTCTCAACTATGAACTCACAAACCTGCGACGCCTGGAAGTAAGCAATCGGCACATCCTGCGGACTTTTCGGACGCATAAAGCCGGCGTCGAGATCCGCCATCTTGAACCAACGCTTTTCCATGAACGCGCGCACGAATAGTGGATTCCAATCGTCACCCCAACCGGGCCGCGCGCGGCGCTCTTCGTAAACCGAGAGGCCTTCCGAGAACCAGCGCGGAATGCGATAGTCAGTCATCTGCAACGTTATGACGTGGGTGTACTCGTGCCAGAGGGTGCTGCCCCAATTGAATTCGCCCGCCTCACGCGCGGACGGAGAATCCTGTGCGACAACAAAACCAAAACAGACTCCGAGCGCGCCTAATCCGGGTATGCCGAGAGTGCGCACGGCGAAGTCTTCGTGATTCTGAAAGATCTCGATGATGATTGGGGCTTTCGGCGTGAATTTGTACTTCGCGGTCAGCTTGGCAGCGGCTTCTTCGAGAAGATTCGCGGCGTAAGGCGCAAGCACATCACTTTCCTGCGCCGAGGCTTTGATAATGAAAGCGCCGCTCTTTGTTTCTTTGAAGTCGCGCATCGAGTCGAGCAGGTCGAGCGTGTTCTTGGCCCAGACGTTAAATGGGTCTCCCTTGAAAGCTTTCTCGATTGCTTCACGGCCCGTTTCCATCTGGCCCAAACGCAACAATGCCATTCCCTGGTTGAGATGTGCGTCCCACAAGCGTGGCGCGATCTCGGTTGCGCGTCGTGCGAACTGAGCGGCTTGTTCGGTGCGTCGCGTAATGCTGGCGTAATGAGACAGCGTGTTGTAAACGCCGCCGTACTTTGGACCAATCGCTAGGGTGGCGGCGACTTCAGGTTCGTAATCCTTGTCCTGAAGGTACAGCATCGCGGCGCGAAGCGAATGTGCTTCGAGTGAACGCGGATTGATCTTCAATGCCTTGTCGATTTCGGCTGAGGCTTCGTCGATCTGACTGGCCTCGAGTGACAGCGCCGCTTTGAGTGCGATTGCTTCGACGAGATTCGGATTGATCGACAGAGCCTTTGCGAGTGCTGCTTGTGTTTCAGCATCGCCGTCGAGTCGTTTGTTGCGCGCGAGATCGAGAAAGGCGCGGGCGTTGTTCGGATTTATCTTGAATGCATCGTCGAGAAAGAGTGCGGCGTCGCCGTACTGGTATTTTTCTGTGAATAACTCACCGGCGCCGAGTTGCGCTTCGAGGTAATCCGAATCGGCCTCGATGGCCGAGCGGTACATGTCGTTCGCGTCCTGGTATCGCTCGAGATGGACGAGCGCACGCGCGACGAGGGTGAGCTCGCGAGCCGTTTCGGGATCGTTGTCGGTGTAGTGTTTGACGAAGGTCTCGTAGATTGTCCGCGCGCGATCTTCCTGACCGATTAGGTCCAGTATTTCGGCGCGACGCAGATCGCTCTCGAGTTTGTCGACGATTGCGTCTGACTTTGCGGAGTCGGTGGCAGCGCGTTCAAATTCGGCGATCGCTTCCGTGTGGCGACCGGTGATCGCGAGCGTTTCGGCGAGTTCGTGACGAACTGGACCGGTGTCAGGAGTCTTCTGGAGAAAACGTTTGGCGGTTGCTTCGGCTTCAGCGTAACGGCCGGTCTCGATGTAGACGCGCAGCAGTGCTTTCTGGGCCACGGCATCGTTTGGGTTTGAAATGAGTCGGGCGCTTAGTAATTTGAAAGCGTTGTCGTAGTCTCCTTTTTTGAGTTCAGCAAGACCACGCGTTTCGGGTGACTGCGCAAGCGTGCCCAGTGCGAGCAAAAAAAGCATTACTCCCGCCACGGCGCCGCGGCGCAACGAAAGAGTTGCATCAAGAAATAAATAAGCGTTGCGCCGTAGCGCCGCTGCGTGAGTAATCCTCTTCATGATCCCGCTTGCTTGATCGATCGATTCACCTTTGCCAGTTCAATAAATAATCTCTCGAGCGTTGCTTCATATTCAGCTTCGGGCGTGTTGGCTTTGCGAGCGATCAGTTGTTCGATCTCGCCTTCCAGTCGCGTACGCTCTTTGAGAAGTCTTCCGGTAGCAGCGGTTGCGGCTGCCTCATCGACGCTCAACGAATCGAGATACGTCGCCCGTGCTAACAACCCCTCGCCCGCTTCAATTTTTTCATGACCCACGCCGTCGCCATTATCGTCGATCAGCGCGTGCTCGGTCGCGAGCCTGCCCGCCCGCTTATAGAAATCACCAGTCAGCCGGTTCGCGTAAACAAATGTCTCCAACACCGACGTGTGTCCATCCTGATCGGTATCGGCGTCCGTCGCCTGCAACGCGGCGATGAAAAATCCAGTGAACCGCGTCGCATTCGTCTCCTGCCCGTTGCGCGTTGCCGTCACAACGATCCGCCCTTTCGCTGCGAGACTCTTGATAAACTCACCGCTTGCACTCGACATATTGAAAACTACTACACGCTTTGTCGGCAGCGACGAAAGCAGCGCGTTGTATTCCGACGCCGAAAGATCTGGTCCAACCAGATTGAACTTCGATTCCTTTCCATCAAAAGAACCGTGCCCGATGAAGAACAGAAACAGAACGTTGTTCGCATCTAGCTGCGACTTCAGTGTCGCAAAAGTGCTTTTCACTTCTTCCGATGTAGCACGCGGCACAGTGATGCGTTTAGCGTCAAACCCATAACGATCAGACAACACCGAACTCAACTGCGCCGTCCACTCCTCAAACTGCTTTGTGTAAACCGCCTCGCCACCCGGTCCATTAATAATGACGGCGTATTTATTCGGATCAACCGGCGTGGGCTTCTTCTGACCACACGTCACCCCAGCCGCCAGCACCATCACGGTCCCTACGAACAAAATCCGTGCTTTTATTCCGTGCAAATCTAGGCCAACCCTTCACGCTTCCGCAGAAACCACTCCGCACTCAACAACCCGATAATCAATAGGAAATTCACCGGCATGTCCCAAAGGTCCTTAGTGACACGCTCTGAATACGGCGTTTGACGATAAATCAGATCGTCCAGCAACGACTGCGCTTCACCGGGCGTGTAATACTTACCACCAGTCTCAGCCGAGATGCGCTTCAAGAGATCGCTATTCTGCGCGGCGCTGTAGTATTCGCGATTCAAATCGCTAATCAGCATGTTTGACTTCGCACTCAAAGCGCCGAGCGTCGCGCTATTGCCAATCAACTCAATTCGATGTTGGCCCAGTTCATCCGCCTTGAATTCTCCCGCGTACGTATTCACCGAATTCAGCGTCGTAAACTTTAGCGGCACATCGACAACGAGGCCCGATGGCTTAATGACTCGCGCGACGACGTGTGCGTCAGGCACTGGATTGAACTTCTTGTCACGAATGTCGGCGACTATCTGCACGTTGTCGTCGAGTGCGTAAACTTCCTTCTCCGTTCCAATCTCAACCTGGTTTGGCGTGCCGCTGACGAGATAACGCAACATCTGTCGCCAGAACGTTTCGTGCGCGTTGTTCTTCGAATCGAGTTTCATACGCCAGCGCCACGTGTCCGCCGCTGTCAACGCGAGGGTTTGCCCGCGACCATAACGTTGTTGGACCAACAAAGGCGCAACCTGTGCCGGGCCGTCAACTCGTCGCGCTTCGAGCAGCACCGAAGCGCCGGGCTTAACATTCGTCAGCACTTCCGACACGGAGATCGGCGGCAATTCGTTCCACGCTTTTTGATTTGCGCCGCGATCTTCGTTCAGACGCGTGATGGGATGTGCCTGACCCGCGCCAGTGAGCACAGGTTTGTAAACCGGCGCGAAAGAATTTGAGTCATCAACGGGTCCACCAGTGAGTGAAACCGGCAACAGGTCGTCGATAGTCGTACCTTTATACTTGCCACCATCAAACGCCAGCCGGCCTCCAAGCGCGAGCAAACCGCCACCACGTCTCGCGACAAACGCTTCGATGCTGCGTAACTCATCCGCAGTGAAGAAGCCTGCCTCGACACTGCCTATGATTAGACCCTGATACGAAAACAGCTCTTCCTCAGTTTTTGGAAAACCCGTAACGAGCTCATTCTGGTTGCCGATGCCCTGACGATAAAACTTGTTCTCACCGGTGCGTTGCAGCGAAACGAGCGTGACGTTCTTTTCATTAGGCTGGATCGACTCGCGAATCTTGCCGAGCTCCCAGCGCGGCTCGCCCTCGACGTGCAGAATCCGCAATGGTCCTTCGATCACTTCCACTAGCGAGTCCTGCTTGTTGTTGTCGACCGTTAATTCGCCATCGAGTGGCGTGACTTCAACGGTGTAGCGATGAATACCCGGCGTGGTCGGCGTGATCTCGAGATTGATCGCTTGCGTATCGTTGCCGCGTAGATTGAATTCCTCTGTCTTAACTGCACGACCATCTTCACGCACGCTCAGCAACACTTTCGTCGCACTGTAACCAGTTAGACCAACAATCGTCTCGATGTTCAGTCTCGAACCGACGAGAACTCGGCGCGGCATGTTCACGCGCGTCAGTTCGGCGTCCATCGGTTTCGCAGTATTGCCGACGCCGACTGTGAAAACCGGAATGTCGCGCGCGCGCAGTTCTCTCAGCACCGCTGCCAGATCACGCGGCACATTCGACGCGCCATCCGTAGCAAGCACCACGGCGGAAAGCGGCATACCCGAAGAACGTTTGATCGTTTCGTCCAGTGCACCGGCGAGATCGCTCGTTCGTCCTTCAGCGTAAAGATCGTTGCCGTCTTTCAGTCTGGAAAGCGTGCCGGAGAAGCCGTAGAGATTTGTTTTGAACTTCTTCTCGAGGCGATTGAGGAAAGAGTCTTGTCCGGGCGTTGTGTTAAGCAGTGCCTGCTTCACACTATCGAGACGAGTTGCGCCACCGGGCACGTCGCGCAGTTTCATGCTGACTGAATCGTCAACGACCATCGCAACATAACTGCTGCGCGGAATAACTGAAGACACCACCACCACCGGGCGCAACAACAACGTCACCATCAGCAAAAGCAGTGTCGCCCGCAGCGCAATGAGCGCCGCAGTGGTCTTCTTTGGAAGACGAACTCGTGGTCTTATATAAATGAAATAAATGAAGGCGGCGGCGAGAAGAACAAGCAGAACCAGTATCACGGCTCTCGGACGCACATCGAAACCGAAGCGGCCGTTAGTAAAAACGGCCTGCTCATGTCCGAACAGAAACCGTACGAGTTGGTTCATTTTTTGGTGCACGCCATTATACACGTCGCCC
>DATEIS010000594.1:0-13063 GCA_035278765.1 Pyrinomonadaceae bacterium
GGTGCTGCGCGTTTCGTTGGTTTTGACGTTTCGCACTGTCACCGTCGCATTGGTAACAACTGCTTGCTTTTCGTCCTTAACCTCACCGGAAATCGATCCGGAGGTTTGACCCAGAACAGGAACCACAAACAGCATCAGCACAGATGCGATTAGAAGGGAGAGTTTGGTAACGTTCTTCATTAGTTGTTCTCCTTGCGCGGTTTTTCGGGTGAATGGGTTCTGGCGAACCCTGTTTCTGAGGTACTTGCGGGTCTGCAACAATGCAACCCACATTCCTTATTGGTCGGCGGGAGTGTTAAGAAGCACTAAGTGTTAGCTGCCCACAGCTTAGGTTGCCGGTGAAGGACCGGGGATCGACTTCAAGCGACGGGATTTAAAAGATATCGGTTCAAATCTTTGGATTAATCCATTCTACTGAAGGCTCTTGATTCCTGTTCGCGCTAAAATCCTGGATTCTGTCCAACATTTCGAATCTTAAGTGGGCCGTCTCAAATGACGAAACAAACCATCGTCTTTCTCGAACGAAACACCTTCAACGTTCCGTTTCGCAAACCGACTTTTGACCACGAGTGGGTCGACTTTGGTGAAACGTCGCCGGACCAGGTCGCTGATCGACTAGCTTCGGCAACGATCGCGATCTGCAATAAAGTCCAACTACGTGCGGACGCGCTCGCCAAGTTACCGAAACTAAAACTCATCGCAGTTGCCGCGACCGGCGTTGACAACGTCGATCTCGCCTATTGCCGGAGTCACAACATCGCGGTCTGCAACACGCGCGGGTACGCCGTCAATTCTCTGCCCGAGCACACGCTCATGCTCATGCTGGCGCTGCGTCGGAATCTCATTGCTTATCGAGCTGACATAAAAGCAGGACGCTGGCACGAGGCGCGACAGTTTTGTCTGCTCGATCATCCGATCGGAGATCTGAAAGGAACGACGTTAGGAATAATCGGCTTCGGAACGCTGGGCCGCTCAATGGCCCAACTCGGGCGTGCGATTGGAATGGAAGTAATCGTTGCTGAAAGGAAAAACGCTGCGGTGGTTCGCGCCGATCGTGTTTCGTTTGCGGATGTGCTGCGTCGCAGCGATGTGATCTCGCTGCATTGCCCGCTCACGGAGGAAACCAAGAACCTGATTGGCGCCGATGAGATTCAGCAAATGAAGGTCAACGCCATCCTGATCAATACTGCACGCGGTGGATTGATCGACGATCACGTACTGCTCGATGCATTGAAGGGTGGCCGGCTGGCGGGCGCAGGTATCGATGTCCTGAGGAACGAACCACCACGCGAAGGAAATCCGTTAATCGAAGTCGATCTACCAAACCTGATCGTGACACCACACAATGCATGGGCCAGCCGTCAGGCCATGCAAACACTCGCCGATCAATTGATTGATAACTTGGAAGCCTTTGTGAGAGGCGAACCACGAAACCTCGTCTGAGTCCACAGATTACACAGATTTTGCAGAAACAATTCTGTGTAATCTGTGGATGGGTCTATGACGTGGCGGCCTCGCCAGCCTCATCGTGATGCTCGGTGGTGTAAAGACGAAGGATGTCCTGTCCCTGGCGTGAGCGTGGATCGATTGTACGCAGGTGCTTGCGACCCTGCATTTCCCAAATGGCCGTGACTACTCCATCTTTCTCCACTGCATGATATGTAATCTCTTCGTTGCTTGCTTCAGGCGCGGGCTCAGTGGCGTTAGCCGCGCCCTCGCTTATTGCGGTTTCATTCTCAGACATACGAACTCAAACACTCTCCAATCTTCGTGCGGTAGGTTTTTGTAGGTGCCGCGAATTGTTGCACACGTACACTAGGGGCGCAAGCGCAGTGCTGCGTCGACTGCCTTTCTCGGCACGACCACACCCCAGCCCTGCCGGTCAACTTCAACACCCTCCACACGCTCAGCAGTCTCGATCAAAATACGCTTTACTTGTTGCGGCGACAGCTTGGGATTTGCTTCGAGCATACAGGCAACAATCGACGAAACGATGGGCGCGGCGAATGAGGTCCCGTCAACAAACTTGTAGTGTTGGTTGATCACGTTGCCTTCGCGCAACTTGATGGTGATTAGCTGTCTTAGCAACGACAGAGACAAATCGCGCGCTGCATAAATGTCTTTATCAATACTTTCATTGGCGAGAATGATGTCGCGCAACTCGTCATCGGCAGCAGCGTCCAGCTCGGCATAGAGCTTTGCCTCGTCCGCGGTTGGTGTATGCGGCAGGATTGGACCAGCGACCCAGATTCCGGGGGCGATCACTTCCGGCTTCTGCAGCCCATCGATTGTTGGACCATACGATGAGCGATACATTCCGCGTCGCGCACGATCGAGCGAGTTCTGATCGTCGAGACCGCCAACAGCGATCGCCGAAGGCGCACTCGCGGGCGGCAAAACCGGATGACCGGGAGCGAGTCCAGCGTTACCAACTGCGCACACCACGGTAACTCCCGCGCTTACCACTTTTTCGACTAACTGACAGAGCGGATTCGTTAAATAAGACTGTTCGAAGTCGCCACCGGCAGAGATATTGACGATGCGAATCTTGTACTTGTCTTTGTTCTCAAAGACCCAACGCAGTCCGGTTTCGATATTGCCCTCGGGAATACGTCCCGTCTTTCCGATTTTGACGAGGGCCACCTTCGCCTCGGGCGCGATGCTGCGATAGAAGCCGTCCGAAAGATGGCCATTTCCGGCGGCGACGACCGAGGTCATCATGCCGTGCCAGCTCGCTACGTCAGCGGTTTCGAGTGCTGAAATACCGTCATCAGGAGCGAAAATATTGTGGTAAGCGACGATGCGATTGACCGGTTCAGTGAGGTCGTTGTGGGCGTAAAAACCGGAATCAAGAAATGCGATCGTGACGTCGCGGCCGGTGTAACGTTCATCCGCTTCCATCCTGACTGGCACCGGCAGTGCCTGCTCGATCATCTCTGACATCAGGCACAGATTACACCGATTCCTCCAAATTGCGTTATCGCTCTTATCTGTGTAATCTTTGGGTCTACAAACCAAGTCGCGTTAAAGGAGATTTTTGTAGATGAAGTCGAGAAATTTGTCGATCTTATTGGCGTCGCTATTGGTGATTGCAGGCGCCGTTTTTGCCACTGGAGCCGGCGCTGCCGGTGAAGTGCCGCCGCCGCCCGCGATTGGCGCCACGATTGAAGACTTTACGCTTCCCGACGCTGATAACAAGGCTCACTCGTTGAAGTCGCTGGCCGGAAAGAACGGCACGGTGCTTCTGTTCGTCTCGGTCCAGTGTCCGGTTTCGAATGCCTACAACGAGCGCATGGCGAAACTCGCCGAAGACTACAAAGCCAAGGGCATCGCCGTCATCGGTATCAATTCGAATGTTGCTGAAGACGCCGCGGCAGTGAAAGCCCATGCAGCGGAGCATAAACTCGCGTTCCCGATACTGAAGGATGCAGGCAACAAGATTGCCGACAAACTCGGCGCCACTGTGACACCGGAAGCCTACTTCCTCGACACGAACAACAAGCTTATCTATCACGGCCGCATCGACAACGCCCGCAACCCCGCACAACTTGAGACCAGCGATCTGCGTAATGCTTTGGACGCAGCCCTGGGCGGCAAAACCATTGACAAAGCAGAGGCCAAGGCATTTGGTTGCAGCATTAAGAGAGCCTAAGCAATGCGTTTTACAAAAGCGATCCTCCCGATCACGTTGTGTATTTTGTTACTGAGTCTCGCGGTGCCGGCCCAGAAAAAGAGCCGCGCCGCGAAACCGCGCAAACCTGTCGCGGTTGTTTCGCCAATCGATACTGAAGCGCTCAAGGGGTTGCTCACGCAACAACGCGAGGGTCCGTTGCTCGTCAATTTCTGGGCCACGTTTTGTGATCCGTGTCGCGACGAGTTTCCTGATCTTGTAAAGATCGATAAGGATTACCGGCCACGATCGTTGGAGTTTGTGACTGTCTCGCTCGACGACATGACTGACATCAAGACGAGCGTGCCGAAGTTTCTTGACTCGATGAAGGCCACGATGCCTGCGTACCTGCTGAACGCGTCGGATCCCGAGCCGGCAATCAATCTCGTGGATACGAGATGGCAGGGCGATCTACCGGCGACGTTTTTGTACAACGAAAAAGGCGAAGTTGTTTACAGGCACATTGGACGCGTGAACACCGCTGAACTGCGCGCGGCAATCGAGAAAGTTGTTTCTAAGAAAGGTGATGGACAGTAGAAGTGCTTGGTACTTTGTACTTGGTGCTTTGAATAACAAAGTGCAAAGTACAAAGCACTAAGTTCAAACTTCCCAATGATCACTCCCGAAGTTATCACCGCCCACAACCTCACCCAGCAAGAATTCGAGCGAATAAAGGAACTGCTTGGCCGCGAACCGAGTTTTTCTGAACTCGGAATCTTCTCGGTCATGTGGTCTGAACACTGCTCGTACAAATCGTCGCGCATTCATTTGAAACGTTTGCCGACGACTGGACCACGCGTGATCGTGCCGCCGGGTGAGAACGCCGGCGTAGTCGATCTCGGAGATGGCTGGTGTGCTGCGTTCAAGATCGAGTCGCACAATCATCCATCGTTCATCGAACCGTTTCAGGGTGCTGCCACGGGTGTCGGCGGAATTCTGCGCGACATCTTTACGATGGGCGCTCGACCAGTCGCATCGATGAATAGTTTGCGCTTCGGTTCACTCGATCATTCGCAGCATGGACGTCGTAATCGTTCGTTGCTCGCCGGCGTGGTTGCCGGAATCGCGCATTACGGAAACGCTTTTGGCGTAGCGACTGTTGGTGGCGAAGTCGCGTTTGACGATGCTTATGCGTTGAATCCTTTAGTTAACGCATTTGCGCTCGGTCTTGTACGTCACGACCAGATTTTCTTCGGCAAGGCGACGGGCATTGGCAATCCCGTGCTTTATGTCGGCGCCAAAACCGGACGCGACGGAATCCACGGCGCGACGATGGCGTCGGCTGAGTTTGACGAGGAAGCTCTGGAAAAGCGTCCGACAGTTCAGGTTGGCGATCCGTTTCTCGAGAAGCTTTTATTGGAGGCATGTCTCGAGGCGATGCGCAGTGGAGCCGTCGCGGGGATTCAGGACATGGGCGCCGCGGGATTGACGTCTTCGTCGTGTGAGATGGCGGCGCGCGCGGGCACCGGTATTGAGTTGGACCTGTCGCTCGTGCCGCAACGCGAACAGAACATGACGGCTTACGAGATGCTGCTTTCCGAATCTCAGGAACGCATGCTGATCGTGGCTCACTCGGGTCGCGAACGCGAAGTTGTCGATATCTTCCGTAAGTGGGATCTCGATGCGGTTGTCATCGGGCGCGTGCGTGATACAGGGCGCATGCAGGTTATTCACAATGGTGAGACGGTTGCGGACATTCCCGTCGAAGCATTGACTGATGAAGCGCCGAAATACGATCGACCGATGACGCCTGCGACAAAGCTCGAAGGGCAAAGCACAAACCTCGAAAGCAAAGATCCCAGCGCGGATCTATTGAAGCTCATGTCGTCCGGCAACATCGCTTCGAAGAATTGGGTCTACCGGCAATACGATCACATGGTCCGCACCAACACAGCGATCCTTCCCGGCGCTGATGCTGCAATGGTGCGAATCAAAGAAACGCGGCGTGCACTCGCGATGTCACTCGACGGCAACGGGCGTTACTGTGCTGCGAATCCACGCGAAGGCGCGAAACTAGTCGTTGCTGAATCGGCGCGCAACGTTGTGTGTGTCGGCGCGCGACCAATCGCGATCACGAATTGTTTGAACTTCGCGTCGCCGGAGCGGCCGGAAGTGATGTGGTCGTTCTCGGAAACGATCGACGGTATGGCCGAAGCGTGTCGCGCATTCGAGACGCCCGTGGTTTCGGGCAATGTGTCTTTTTACAACGAGACTGAAGGGCGTGGGATCCTGCCGACACCGGTAATCGGAATGGTCGGACTGATTGAAGACGTACGCCGTGCGATCGTGCCGGGCTTCAAGAAAGACGGCGACGTGATAGCGCTGCTCGGCACCACGCAGGACGATCTGTCGATGAGTGAATTTGCGGTGAGCATTGCGGGAGTCACGACAGCGGAAATATCCGCATCGGGCAAGGTACCGTCGCTCGATCTCGATCGCGAATTGGCGGTTCAGAGTGCTTGTCTCGCTGCCGCTGAAGCCGGACTGTTGCTTTCCGCGCATGACTGTTCTGATGGTGGGCTCGCGGTTGCACTGGCAGAATCGTGTTTCTCCTCGCTCGGACGTGATGCAATCGGCGCTGAGGTGAATCTCGAAGGAACGATTGGTCCAACCTCGCTACTGTTCAGCGAATCGCCTTCGCGCATCATCGTGAGTTTCAATGCCGCCGACGCGAATGCGGTGCAGGAAATAGCGGAAAGCAATGATGCACCGTTCACGATTCTGGGACGGGTTGGTGGAACGCGTTTGACGATCGGTGTGAACGGCGATGAAGTTGTGTCGTCGGAAGTGTCTGAGTTGGAAGCAGCCTGGAGAGGCGCGCTATCTGGCAAGCTGCAGGCTGAAGTAGTAAGCGTTTGAAATATTTCTGAGCTGCGACGAATGCATCCCGTCATCTACCTCAACAAATCCATGGTTGAGGCGACGAAAGCGCGCGTGGCGCCGGTCTCCTCGGCCATGCTCTACGGGCGCGGCGTTTTCACCACTCTCGCCATCTACAATTCACAACCATTCCTCTGGACCAAACATTGGCAACGTCTAGCCACACACGCCAAAAAACTCGACATCGATCACACTGGTTGCACCGAAAAGGGTGTCGGCGATGCGGTGCAAAAGTTAATCGCCGTCAATCAAGTAAAAGCCGGTCGTGCGCGTGTGATACTGCTTGCGCGCCACGGACGTGATATCTGGAAGACGAAAGTTCCCGGCGCGAAGAAAACCGATCTGCTGATCATGACCGGCGACACCCAGAAGATTCCTCAAACCGGTTTGTCCCTCGCGGTCTCGCCTTACAGGACCAACACCGTCTCGCCGCTGACGGGCATCAAGAGCCTGAACTATCTCGAACATGTGCTTGCGTGGGAAGAGGCGCAGAGCCGCGACTTTGATGAAGCGGTTGTCTTGAATGAACGTGGTGAGATCGTGTCGGCGACGACGGCGAACTTGTTCTGGGCCAAGAATGGAACGCTGCATACACCGACGTTGAGCACCGGCGCGCTCGCGGGTATTACACGCGACTGCGTGATTGATATCGCGAACAAGCATTTCCTCCCGCTGCTTGAAGGAATTTACGAGATGAACGATTTGACTGATGCGGATGAGATCTTTTTGACGTCGTCGAGTCTGGGGGTAGCGCCCGTGACGACGTTTGATTTCCGGCGTTATTCAGTTGATGGGCCTCTTACCACAACGATTGCGCAGGCTTTCAGACAATTTAGCCACGGATAACACGGATAAAAAATCCGATTTCTATCTGTGTCATCCGTGGTTAACTTTGCCGTCGGGTGCGAGCGGCAACGACCTGATTCGAACCCGTGTCAAATCAAAAATTGCGTTACCAACCGCGGGCGCGAGGCCAACGATCGGTGTCTCACCGGCGCCAGCCGAAGGTAAATCCTTCCGATCGAGCAACACGATCTCAATCACCGGCATGTCGCTAAACCGCGGCAACCTATATTGTGCGAACTTTCCGTTAAGGATCTGCCCATTACTAAACTGAATATTCTCAAACAATGCGCCACCAATCGCCTGCACCACCGCACCCTCAACCTGATTGTGCAGATGCATCTTGTTGACGATCGCGCCGCACTCAAAACTCGCCACCACTCGTTCAAGCTTCACGCGCCCGGTCTTCGCATCGACTGAAATTTCAGCCGCCGTTGCGATGTAACTGCCCTTCTCAAACCCACACGCAATGCCACGCCCGCGTCCGTCACTCTTCTTTCGATCCCACCCAAACTTATTCGCCGCCGCTTCCAACACGCCCTTCAAACGCTCGTCCTTGATGTTCTTCAAACGAAACGCCACCGGGTCCATTTTGACGAGCTGGGCCAACTCATCCATGTGGACTTCACGCGCAAAGTGGTTCGCCGTGGCTGCGAGCCCACGATACGAACCCTGCCGCAGCGGCGACTTTGTTTGGTGAAACTGAATGTTCTGATTCGGAAAGTCATATTTGACCTGAATCGCCGAAGCACCGGAGTTGTAGTTGTGAAACTCCCACGCGGTTACAGTGCCATCGTTCTTCACACCCGACGTGACTTCAATCACGCCCGCCGGACGAAAGTAAGCCCATTGAAACTCTTCTTCACGCGTCCAAACGAGCTTCACGGGCTTCCCGCTCGCACGCGCGAGTCGGGCAGCCTCGATGGCACATTCACCCGTGTGCTTCCCGCCGTATCCCGAACCCGTGTCGGGAACGATCACGCGCACCTTCTCCTCGGGAATGTGAAACGCTTCCGCTAATTCCGATCTCACGCCGAATGGGCGTTGCGTGCCGGTCCACACCGTCAGCTTGCCGTCGGTCCATTCGGCGACAGCGGCTCGCGGCTCCAATGGTGCGTGCGCAATGTAGGCGATCGTGTAGTTTGCCGAGTGTTGCTTGTCCGCGGCTTTCATCCCATCAGCAACCGAGCCAACCGGTCGACCAGTCACGCGATTGCCGGCCGCGTTTTTCTTCAGGTAGTCAAACAACACATCGTTGCCCGGCTGTCCGGGCGCCTGCCAGTGAACGGCAATCGCCTTCTCTGCGCGCATCGCAGTTGGCTGATCGGGCGCCGCAACGCCAATGAAGTCGCCGTCGCGAACAACCGTTACACCCGGAATAGCCTGCGCCGCTTTCGTATCACTCGAAACAAGTTTTGCCTCGAGTGCCGATGGCCTGACAACGCGGCCGTACAACATGCCATCGCGCTTCATGTCGGTTGTGTATTGATGTTTGCCGGTGACGAAATCGCGACCGTTAACTTTAGCCACGGAAGTTCCGGCGAGGGTCCAATTATTAACTGGAGTAATGGCAACATCCGGCGGAATCGTCTTGACGAGTTTTTGACCTTTTGCGACCTCGGCAAGCGTCAACGACAGAGACGCATCGTGATTGACGAAACGCGCATTCTCGATTCGCACCGACCCAGGTTCGACTTTCCACTGTTCGGCTGCCAAAGCGATAAGCGTCTCGCGTGCCGCTGCGGCAGCTTTGCGCAGCTGCGGCGCCATTCGAGGAGTTGTAAGACTGCCGAATGTGCCCATATCGAACGGCGTCAGATCAGTATCGGCCATCACAACACGGACAACGCCCAACGGGACATGTAACTCTTCCGCAACTGCCTGCGTGAGTGACGTGCGAATGTTCTGGCCCAACTCGACTTTGCCGGTGAATACCGAAACGACTCCGCTCTCATCGATGTGGATCCACGCCCCGATATCGCTTGGAACGCGCTGATTGCCGCGACCGCCACCGGATTCACCTTGTTCCTGTTGGAAAGCGCGCGCGACGATATTCGATGCCGGAACGATCAGCGCGATGCCGCCGCTGAACGCTTTAAGAAACTGGCGTCGATTGAAGTTGAAGTTGTAACTTGGACCGGCGAAGAGTTCGTACCGTTCGAGTTCTAGCTCACGATCGTCGTCACTCATTCGGCCACCTCCTTCGCCGTGCCGGCAGCTATCTCGATCGCATTCACGATTCGCGGGTACGTGCCGCAGCGGCAGACATTCGAGTCCATGTGTTTGACGATTTCTTCGCGCGATGGTTTCGGGTTCTTATTCAGGAGACTCGCGGCAGCGATGATCATTCCGGAGGTGCAGTAGCCACATTGCAGCGCGTCGGCTTTGAGAAAGGCTTCCTGCAACGGATGCAGCTTCCCGTCTTTCTCCATGCCCTCGATCGTCGTGATCTGCTTCCCACCGACTCGCTGGACCGGCGTCACGCAGGAACGCATCACGACACCCTCGACGAGCACGCTACACGCGCCGCATTTCGACTCGCCACATCCATATTTCGTCCCGGTCAAATTCAGATGATCGCGCAGAACCGATAGCAGAGGCGTTTGCGAATCGACGTCAACGCGCAGTTTTTTCCCGTTCACGTTCAGTTCAATTACTTTGGCCATAGCGCCCTAAGTTTATCTGTATTAGCCACGGATTTCACGGATGACACAGATAAGTAATCAGATCTGTGTTATCCGTGTTCATCTGTGGCCACTTCCCTAACACTGCGAAATGCGATAATTTGCAACACATGAGCACCGCGACTGAAGAAACCCCTCAAACAACTGAAACCACAACGCATAAATGGGTCTATCTCTTTGAAGAAGGCCCCGGCGACGACAAGTCACTACTCGGCGGCAAGGGCGCAGGCTTGTGCGAAATGACGCGCGCCGGACTGCCTGTCCCGCCCGGACTCGTGGTCACGACCGAAGCCTGCAATGCCTTCTTCGACAACGACAAAAACTTTCCTGACGGCATGTGGGAACAGGTTCAGGAAGGCCTGAAGAAGATCGAGGAGAAGGTCGGCAAGCGTTTTGGCGATCCGAAGAATCCGCTGCTCGTGTCGGTTCGTTCCGGTGCGGCGTTCTCGATGCCGGGCATGATGGATACGGTGCTGAACCTGGGGTTGAATGAAGAGACGGTGCAGGGTTTGGCGGAGCAGACCGGCGATCTGCGTTTTGCTCTCGATGCGTACCGGCGGTTTGCGGGGCTGTTTGGTGAGATTGTCATGGGTGTGGCCCATGAGAAGTTTGAACGCGTTCTCGATCGTTACAAAGCGCAGACACAAGGTGGACGCGACACGGATCTCCAATCAGATCACCTGCGCGACATCATCGCGGCTGAGAAGCAGATCATTCTGACTGAGCGTTCTGCGATTCCGGAAGATCCGTACGAACAACTGCGCGTCGCGATTGCAGCAGTGTTTAACTCCTGGATGGGCCGTCGTGCGATCGACTATCGACGCGTCAATCGCATTCCCGATTCACTCGGTACAGCAGTGAACGTGCAGGCGATGGTGTTTGGAAACATGGGCGCAGGCAGTGGTACTGGAGTCGCTTTCACACGCAATCCATCGACAGGCAAGAAAGAGCTCTATGGCGAGTATCTTTTGAATGCGCAGGGTGAAGACGTTGTCGCCGGTATTCGCACTCCGAATCCAATCGTGCAACTGAGAAAAGAATTGCCCGAAGTTTACGATCAGTTTGCGTCGATTGCCGAGCTGCTCGAAAAACACTATCGCGACATGCAGGACTGCGAGTTCACGATCGAGCGTCGCAAACTCTGGATGCTGCAAACACGCACGGGCAAACGCAGTGGCGCGGCCGCGGTTCGTATCGCAGTCGAGATGGTTGATGAAAATGTGATCGACAAAGCGACTGCGGTCCAACGTGTCACTCCGGAACAACTCGATCAGTTACTGCACCCGACTGTCGATCCAAAAACGAATGCGACTGTCCTCGCCACGGGTCTGCCGGCGAGTCCTGGCGCCGCGCAAGGTCAGGTTGTTTTCAGTCCTGATGAAGCCGAAGAGATGGCGCGTGAAGGCAAAAAAGTTGTGCTCGTGCGACAAGAGACCAGTCCCGACGATTTTCACGGCATGGTTGCCGCGCAGGCGATCGTCACTGCGCGCGGCGGCATGACGAGTCACGCAGCGGTGGTCGCGCGCGGCATGGGCAAAACCTGCGTCAGCGGCGCACAGGCGTTGAATATCGACTACAGCCAGCAACAATTCACTGTTGAAAGCACAGTCGTCACGAAAGGCGAATGGATCACAGTCGATGGTTCAACCGGCCGCGTGTTTCTGGGCCAGGTGCCGACTATTCAACCGACACTCGGAAGCGATTTTTACAAACTCATGAAGTGGGCCGATCAGTTCCGGCGGCTGCGCGTGAGAGCAAATGCGGATACTCCGCTCGACGCAAAGACTGCGCGGGGGTTTGGGGCCGAAGGAATCGGATTGTGCCGAACAGAGCACATGTTCTTCGGTGACAAACGACTGGCCGCGATGCGCGAGATGATTCTTTCGGAGGGCGTTGGCGCGCGCGAGAAGGCGCTCGAGAAGTTGTTACCGCTTCAGCGTAGTGACTTCATCGGAATCTTCCGCGAAATGACCGGACTGCCCGTAACGATTCGTTTACTCGATCCGCCGTTGCACGAGTTTCTGCCGAATGCCGAAGAGTTGGGCACCGAGTTGGCAGAGTTGAAGATGAAACTGAAGGGTGCGGGCACCTTGATCGACATGGACCACATGCTCGACGAGATCGATCACAAGCGAGCCCTGTTGCGACAGGTCAACCGCATTCGCGAAGCGAATCCGATGCTCGGCTTTCGTGGTTGTCGTCTTGGCTTGCTGTTTCCGGAAGTCACGCGCATGCAATGTCGCGCGATCTTCGAGGCGGCCTGCGAAGTACAGGGTGAACGAAAGAAAGTTGAATTGGAGATCATGGTCCCGCTTGTGTCGCTCAGTGAAGAGCTGCGACAGCAAGCGGAGCTCATTCACGAAGTCGCGCGACAGGTGATGGGTGAACACGGCATGACCATCGACTACATGGTCGGCACGATGATCGAGTTGCCGCGCGCGGCGTTGATGGCCGATCGCATTGCGAGGCATGCGCAGTTCTTCTCGTTTGGCACAAACGATCTGACCCAAACCACGTTTGGCTTGAGCCGCGACGATTCGAGCCGCTTCCTGCCGAATTACATCGAACGCAAGATCGTCAGAGACGATCCGTTCCAGGTGCTCGATCGCGACGGTGTGGGCCAGCTCGTGCGCATGGGTACTGAACGCGGTCGCAGCGTGAAGCCCGAGCTTAAGGTCGGTATCTGCGGTGAGCACGGCGGCGATCCGCAGTCGATCGCGTTTTGTAACGAGATTGGTCTTGATTACGTGAGCTGTTCACCGTTTCGCGTTCCGGTCGCGCGTTTGGCAGCGGCGCAGGCGGCTTTGAATCCTACGTCTGAAGAAACGATCAGCGCCCAAGTTTAGACAGGAGTTTAGCCACAGATTACACGGATTAACACGGATCAGTGTTAATCCGTGTGAATCCGTGGCTAAATAATTAATGCCGACCTCGAAGGATCTGCAGCAGCTACTGGAACGCATTCAGCTTCGGCTGGATGAAAGTT
>DATEIS010000595.1:0-4562 GCA_035278765.1 Pyrinomonadaceae bacterium
CCCGATTCGTATCGTCGTAACTGAACGTAGTCTGGTTGGTAACGCTGGTTCCCGCAGCACGCCTTACCTGCGTCGGCCGGTCGAGACTGTCGTTGTAGCTGCCGCTGGCTACAACGCCATTTAGGTCTTCGCCATCCACCGGCGCCCCGAGATAAAAGTCAAACTGGCTGTAAGCCAATTGATTCAAGCTGTTCTTGACCGAAGTGACAAACGCATAGCTGGAAAGTCCCGAAAGCTCGGCGGGTGCAGTATTCGTTCTTGCTTCGCCATTGGGTGCGCCAAAACAGTCGGTGTAATAAAGCTCCGTCACATATCCGCGCGGATCGATCGTTTTGGTCACATTCCCGGCGATGTCGTACTGCACATATGACGAGACCGAACCACTGGTAGAGAGCAGATACTTCGTCGTCCCCGTCGGGTTTCCGCGGGTGGTGTAGCTGGTATTGAACGTCGAATCAAAGCCGCTGATACTGGAGCGGTTTGTCAGTGTCGCGTGGTTCGCATCGGTAGCGTAATTGTCATATTCGAGCGTGGTGCGGGCGCGCTCAATTCCACTGCCGTCGTAGATCGAGACCTGCGATTGCAGATCGCGAATGTGAACCCCAGTCCCGGTATAAGTCGAACTTGTCAGGAAAGTGGTTCGCATCTCGCGTACCAGTGGTCCAACTGCGCCGCTGCCGTAATCATATTCCTTGAGATTGTTTTGGTTGTTGAACGGCACCGTATCGTCGTAACCAAACGTCTGCTTGGATACTTGATTAGTATCCGCGAGGGTTGTAACAGTCTCAGCGATGCGCACGTCGTTGGGTGGCGCCGTCGAGGCGCCGCCGGTCCACCAACTTACCGAAGCCCGTTGCTGCCAGGTCTGTTCCACGCGCCGCAACAGAGTAGTGCCATCGGCGGCGAACATCTCTGTCTTGTATTCGCGACCATCAGTCCACGCCGGATATTCGGTGGGCTGCTTGAAGAAAGAATCGCGTGGGCTGCCATAGAAATAGTGGCGCGATCGTGTCAACAGAGTTCCACTCGCGTTGTACTGATCGGTGGTGACGTAGCCGGCGTTTGTAGTGCTGGTTTCGGGCCGGCTATATGTCGTACGGCTCGCGAAACCGCTGCCGCTGCCGCCGTCAGGATAGACGCGTCGCTCAATGGCGCGTCGATAGACATGCTTGTCAGCCAGCCCGCTCACCACCCCGCTGCCGGTGGCGGAATCAGTCAGACCGGCGGCGTAGTCGTATTCGATCGCCCCTCCGGTCGGCAGCACTACCCGCGTCAGTTCGGCGTAGCTGTTGTAGCGAAACTGGTATTGCTTCCCGTTGGGCAACTCCACCGCACTCACTACCGACGGGTTGTGATAACCATTGCCGGCCCCATTCAACTCCGGAAACATCTGGCCCGTAGTCAGCAAGGTGAAGTCACTGCGCAAGACGGTTGCGAGTGAGGCAAGGTAAACCTTGAGGCTGCGTGTAGCACCGCCAAATCCCTTGAACGTAATCTCCTGGTAAGCGCCGCTTCCGGCAGTGTAGTTAATGTTTACCTGCCGGTTCAGCGAATCGGTGACTGCCGTCATGCGCTGATAAGTATCGTAAGTAAAAGTAAGCTTGTTTCCGTTGCGATCGCGCATCCACGTGACATTTCCGGCATCCACACGGAAACGCGTGCCGTCGCGCAGCATCATGTAACCGGAGGGTGGGATATTGCCGGGATTGTCGTATTGATAATCGAAAAGATTGGTGTCGGATACAAAGGTCGCGGCGCTTCCATCGGCGGTCACGAAAACCGTGCCGCGGTTATAGGCGGTGCAGGTCGCGAGCACCGGTTGGCCGTTGGTCGCCTGGTCACGCAGCTCATACTCCGTGCCGTTAGGCGCAGTGAAAGTCAGTCTCGTCAATGTCAGCCGGTGAATGTAGCCGCAGCCACCGGAGGCGAGCACAAAATCGCGGCTGCCGCCCTGGCGCAGCTCCAACCGGCCCATGCTGTAAACCGGAGCCCAGCCTGTATCTGTCCACCACGATGGCTGCGGGGTATAAATGTTGACTGGAGGTTGACCATCGTACGCTTCTTTCTGGACCAGCCACTTATGATCGATCCGCAGCATTAACGAATACCCGGCTTGACCTCGTCCTGCGATCTTGACTAACGGCAACGAGAAGTTAAGCGTGCCGTTAAAGAGATTTACATCTTCGAAATCGCTAAGCGAGTACGAACCTGCCGGCGCTCCGGGAGAGAGACCGAGCGGCGTAGCGCCATCGGTGGCCTGTTGCTGCGCGCAAACGCTGGCGACGGCAGAGAGCAGAATCGATGATGCAAGGATCAGAGAGCGAATGGTGTGGGAGAAATAACAGCAAGAGTGCATAACGACCTCAATCAGGGCAAATAAGATTTATATATTGAAAGGGCAACGGCGACGTGTTAGTTCGTCACTCGAATGGTGAATTTCCACTCCGGGTGATTTGTTTCGCCAATAATGTAGGTGCCGGGATTAAGCTGGACCTGCGCTTTCCAGTCACGCTTTTGAGATTCCGACTCAGCCACTCGGCCTTCGTTTTCACGTGCGAGCCAGAAATTGAGATCTCGTCGTCCAGTACGGTTTTGCAGGAGGATAAGAAATCTGCCTCGAGGAGCAATTATCTCGGCGGAGTCGAAACCGGATGGCGTGACTTCCAGCGATATGACCTGCGGCAAATCTTCGGAGGAATCCGTTGTAGCGTTTTCTGCCGCGCTTGATTCAAGCTTGGTCGCATGATCGTGTAACAGTGAGCCGGTATTCTCGGCACGACCAATAAATGGAATGGTTAGAGCGGCGGCTGCGATAAACGTGAGTGCCGCCAGGAATAGCTTTTTATTTTTCATTAATGCTCCTATCGAGGCCCATAAATAAACGCCTCATATCACGACATGAGTTGACCCTCGCAGTTCCAGCAGAGACTGCCGTGTGGTAACGCCGGAGTTGTCAGGGCTGGGTAAATCCTAGAGTGTCGGGAAGCGAGAAATTAACCCAGGAAGTGGTCCATGCGAGAAAGACGACATCCTAAATTGACTTAGAGAAGTTGTCAAACGCCTCGATCAATCGGTACGTCGAACGGGGTACAGTAACTTCGCTCAAGAACTCTTGAGGACCAAAAATCTCCGCCGGCAATACCCTGCCCGCCGCGATTTTCAACCAATAGAAATTTTCTTGACTTTGCTCCGAATCCGGCATAGAGTGCGCTCCACTCCCGGCGTTCTAAGTCATGCCCAGCTAAATTCGATTTACTATTCGAGCAGAGTCCGCGCCTCTGCCCTCTCCTTCACAACTAGGGCGAAGTCCTTGGTTAACTTGTTTCGTGAGGGGACTCTTTAACTCTGGTCGTACCCCCCTAAGACTCGAGACTGCCTTTTAGTCCAAGTCAAGCAGGGTTTCCAAATCTAGAGCAAAACCGTGCGTTTGCCGACGGGCAAACTGTCAGGTTTTGTGTCGCAACCCGTTTGTAGCTCCTAGGAGGTAAAAGTTAAATGAGGAAAGTCTTACCGATCCTGACTCTATTTCTCTTCGCGTTCGCGCTCTTCCTGCCGTTGAACTCGCCCCAACCAGTCGAAGGTCAAGCTGCCACCGAAGCACTGACCACCGACATGGACGCCAAAACCGACGACCTCTTCAATGGTTTCGGCGTAAAAGGCACCCCAATTGAGGAATGCGTGAATGAGCCTGTAGCACCCACCGCGCGCGGGAACGGCAGGTTTGAAGACAATAAATTCATCTTCTCCGAACGCGAGACTATCGAAGATGGTCTTGGACCAACTTACAACGACGTCGGTTGTGTTGAATGTCACCAGTCCGTTGACGTTGGTGCGTTCGGTCAACAAATGGAATTCAGAGCCGGTCACCTCGTGAACGGCGCATTTGTTGACGCCCCCGGCGGACAATTGATCCACGCCCGCGCGACGGACTCCGACATCGTCGAGCACATCTCGACTGCGGAAACCGTCAAAGCCTTCCGCGTCACGCTGAGCACGCTCGGCGATGGTTTCATTGAAGCTATTGCCAACGATACGTTGCAAAACAACGTCGCCGCTCAGCCACTCGCACAACGTGGAACGCTGGCCGCCGTGCCCGTGACCGAAGCGAACAATACGCTCCGTATCGGCCGGTTTGGCTGGAAGGCTCAGCAGGCCAGCCTGGTCTCGTTCTCGGGCGATGCCTATCTCAATGAAATGGGTATCACCAATCCGTTCGACGGTTTCGGCGGTCGCAGTTCCAGTGCCGCGGATGCCGGAACCCACGAGAACCCGGCCAGCACTGCTGAAGGCGTTATCAACGTGACGTTCCCGTCTCCTTTTGATCCGGTTGCGGATCCCGAGGACGATGGTGACGACGTGCTTGCGTTCGCCGACTTCATGGCCGCGACACGTGCTCCTGGTCGCCAGAATCCGATTCCGGCAGCGGCTACCAGAGGCGATTCGCTGTTCAACGCAGTCGGTTGCAATGTGTGCCACACGCGCACGTTCGTAACGGCAGCTCCGGGCACCTCCATCAACGGTGGAGCGTTTTTGGTTCCGGCCGCTCTCGGCAACAAGATAAT
>DATEIS010000596.1:0-8439 GCA_035278765.1 Pyrinomonadaceae bacterium
CTATTGCAATTGGCAAAAACCCATCACAGCTCCGAATCTCCGCACTCACTGCTTGCGGTGTAATCGCAGCACTTAGCGGTGTTCTCTATGCCAGCCAAATTACCTACATTGATCCACTGTCGTTCGGTTTCGATGAAATGATAGTTATTTTGGCCACGGTCATTATCGGTGGGGCAGGTACTCTTTATGGTCCGATTGCGGGCGCATTGATAATCGTAGTCCTGCCAGAGTTCCTCAAATCACTTTCGTTCGACGACGCGAACGCAGGCGCTATCAGGCAAATCATCCTGGGAACTATGTTCGTGGTGCTAATGCGCGTCAGACCACAAGGCGTCGCCGGTCGCTACCGCTTCCTATCGAGTACCTAAGTGCAATTGAGCGTTTCAGACATCAGCAAGTCGTTTGCCGGCACTGTCGCAGTCGACGGCGTAAGCTTGTCCTTCCCCGCAGGTTCGATTATCACGATTGTTGGACCAAATGGTTCAGGAAAGACCACTCTCTTCAACATCATCTCAGGCCTGGTTACCCCCGATCATGGTTCCGTCTTTCTCGGACCAGAAAACATCATCGGTCAACCTGCTTACTCAATTGCACTGAAAGGTCTTGGACGCCTTTTTCAACATCCCCGTATCTTCGTGGGGTTATCTGTGTTCGACAATCTTCGGGTTGCCGCAGATCCGACAGAGGGAGAATTTCCAATCAGGGCTCTGTTAAATATTCGGAACGTATTAAAGCAAAACCGTGAAATCTCAGAACAGGTGAAGGCAACCGCAAGCGGTCTCGGTCTAACTCACCTGCTCAATAATGATCCCTCATCTCTTTCCTATGGCCAAATGAAGATGCTCGCAATAGGTCAATTGCTGATGCGGCGCTCGGCAGTCTTGTTGTTGGACGAATTCACCGCCGGACTGGATGACAAAGTTCTCCCTGGCTTACTCAAGATCCTCATGAATGTGAGGGAAGAAAAGAGGACGATCGTAATGATTGAGCATCGTTGGGAACTTACAACAGAAATCAGCGATAGCATAGCCCTCTTAAATAGCGGAAAACTCGTGGACCATGGACCCGTCCCAGAGATGGTCAAAATCCTTAAAGACTACGAGAACAAGTGGTGAGGATACCGAGCATATCGCTCGACTAGCTAACCTGACGAAATAACGAGGCCAATTCGTCTCGATACTTCTCATCATTGAACAAACCATCCTCGACTCGTTGAATCGTAGAGCGTACTTGTTCCTCGTTTAGTTTTACTATTCGCGCGATCTCTGCGGCCGACTTTCCAGTAAGAGCGTGGAGCACATACGCAACTTTCTCACGCGTCGGTTTGGTGACTTTTTCAGCCTCAAAACCCAATGAATCAGTTACCGCTTTGAGAGTTTTTCCACCGTCGTCCCATGGATTGAAGTAACGGGCGAAAAGCGGTTTCCACTCTTTGCCAACTCCCCCCTCGGCCCAGATTATCGGCAACGTGTTACCCGGACAGTTCAGATGAGTACTAACTAAGGCACCTCCGCCCTTCCAGCCAAAAGGTTCGAACTGCAGCCAGTGCTCTCTTGCGCGAGGCTTCGTGATACCAAAGTAGCTTTTAAGCAGCGATTCAAACTTTGCGCGTGGGAGTTCATTCTTTTCAAATAGCTCAAAGATACTTGGTGTGTAATCGATCACATGTACCTTGACGTTAACTTCTCGAAGCCCTTTCGGTCCGTTTCGCACTCTCACGTTGACTCTCAAGTCACCAACACGCGAACGAGTTCCGAGAAACTTAGAGCTAGAAATCTGAACTGGATCCAACCCCTTTACGAATAGCTTTTCAAAGCCTCCAGAACTGATGCCAATCACAAACACTACGTGCAACCGAAGCCTGCCGCCTTCAAGTATTGACTCTAGAATCATCCTGCGATGTCCACTCGACAAATGATCGTTTAAGAATTTCTCCAAGTAAGAAATCAACTGGCCACCGGAGCCGATTACATCGTCAACAAAATAAATGTCTAGGGATTTACCTCCAGTTAGCTGTTTTGTCTCTGCCGCCAAATGCACTAGGAGGTCGTCATAAGTCTTTACGGTTAATCGTTTTTCTGCCGCGAGTTGGCTGGCCCATGTTGTCTTTGCCGCCAACGTTAATACTGCCGGACCAGATTTGTTTGGTCGTCCCAGATAAGTCAAACACCTTTTCGCCTTTACGTCGCCATCCTGTTTGTCAATGGTATTCAAGTAGAGGTCCAGCAGCTTGCGCTGAGTTTCTGCCGGGTAATATCTGAAGCTTCGTAGCATTCTCAGCGCTAGAGGCTGATCGTCGGGCTCAAACTGAGAGAGCCAGTTGTCCAGAACCTCAATCCCTCGGGGGAATGGCAAACCCAACGCATTTGCTACACAGTCTTTCAGCGTCCGAATAAGGATAACTTCGAATTCACGTCTTCCTTCTGGCCTTAATCCGACCTGTGAGAGTAACTGTAAGAAGCGCGGGCGTTCTCCTTTAAATAAAGCCGGATCCAGAGCGCCTCCTCTTTTACCCGTCGGAAATACCACAACCTGCGGCAATGGACGACTTAATAAGCGACCGTTGAACTCTCGATACAACTCCTCAACTCTGTCAGACAAACGCCGGACGTAAGGGTGGTCGTCTGGAACGCTTACTCCTTGGATAATGAGATCATAATCAGCAATAGTGTCGAGGCCTATTTCCTCAATAACTTCCACATTATCGTAATGAGTAATTCGAACATCGCCGATCTCTTGCGACCGCGCATTTGGGATGATTCGAAGAGCTTTGCGGGTACAAAGGTAATCAACTAACAGGTAGTTCCAGCATAGATCACTGACCAGTGTCCTACCCACAAGAAGGATCCTGCCAGATCGAAAGTAATCACGGAGGTGAGGCATCAGGCTTATTTCCAACAAACTTCACGAAGCCAATCGCTAGTCAACCATTCCATCGCTCCAGGGGGATACATGTTCCCGGAGTTGCTGCGCTTGAAATATTTCTCAAACCCGGTTCTGCTTAATTCCTTATTATGAAGCTCACTCAACCGCATCGAGATCGCGGCATGTTGCAGCGGTCGATTAAAATACAGGTTCAGACCGTCCCGCAAAATTTTGTCAGCCTGAACTCTGCTATCCGGTATTAGATCAATCCAGTCAATTCTATCTTCTCGCCCATTGGCCTCCTGAATCAATTCCACCTTATGTTTGGCGCCCTGACTCGTCGAATAAATTAGGATTGCCGTAATGCAATCCGCCGTGTTTGTTAACTGTGCATAGAAGGCAATAACGTCCGGCCGTTGAAACCTGGAGCCACCTCGCCCGTGAACACCCTCTAGATCTACATCCAATAAAATTAGTTTGTTTACTGGTTGTGCAAGAATGGTCTTCAGTTCTTCAAATTTCCTGCATTCAACATACGTCTCAGAATTCCCTGCAACATTAGTATACGTACTGTGAGTCAGATGCGCCTGTTTGTGCGCACCCACCACACGGTATGTGTCATCTTCTTCTAACGCACCTGCTTTAACGGCATTCTCCAACGCGGCGCGCAAATGGAAAAGTCGAGCTTCGTCATCTTCTACTGCAAAGATAGTTTTAGCCATTCGATCGGGTTTCCTGATTCGTCCAGAGGTTTTAATAACGCTTTATATTCCGTTCTCCAAGTGTTACGGTCATTTGTATCAGTGCCAAAATGAACCAAAGTCGAATCCGTACTGCCATCGTTGAGGATTTGAGCACAGTTCTCCAGCACTCGCCTCGTGCCGCCGGGAGGATTCCCCGGATCCTCAGGATCCCTGGAATTAAGAACCGCAACGACTAACTGGTTATCGCTGACTATTGCATTTACTTCCAATTTTTCCGGCTCGACATAGATGTGAACAATTGCATTTGTGATCGCAGCAATCAGAGCTCGCGCAAACGCTGATTGGATCAATCTCGCCTCCGCAGTTCCCGTCCAAATCAAACTCGTGGGGATGTTAGGTGGGCCAATTAATTGCACGAACCTCTCTTGCTCTGCCCCCAGAATGCGGTCAATATCAATGGCTGTCTGAAGATCGGCAGGCTCTGCTTTGTAAATACAAATGGATTGAACTACTCCGGCAGTTATTCCAGTCCGCAGTATTGCGTTGAAGGCTTCTGCAAAGGGTCGTTGCCCCTCTAAGCCGAGCTTCTCAATCCAAGTAGCTGACCCAGACCAAGTGAGAATCAAGTCACGGAGCCCTTTAAGAGTTAACGGAGTTGGTGATACTTTCCAGGACTTAACTATTTCTTTATCTTTGTCTGAAAGCGTCATAATACCAGCGGGAGGGTTCCACAAATTGGCGTTCACTAGCGTTGTGTTAGCAGTCTGAAAGACCGTTTCAACCGGCAACAAAAATCTCTCCAGCGCAATCGCTACCTTGGACAATTCATGACTAAATGCATCGTTCGAAAGTAACGAAGTAATCAGTTTTGCCCGATGCTGACCTTCTATTAATTCCTCAGCCTCGCGCAACGCCAAAAAAATATTCAACAACTGGTTCTTAAGGTGACGAAAAGCGACTACCGGCAGCAATCGCGAGCTTATGATCAATATAGACCCCAAACCTCGTGGACGATCACCAATGAGCGATACCAGTGTGGGAGGTGTTACCCAGGTCAACGACGATAGTGGAATGTGCTTGCCGGACCTAAGATGAGCAACAGAATCGAGGAAAGATCGCATGATCATTTTGCCCAGTTCCTCATAACCCATGTTTTCCAGTACAACAAGGAAGAAATCTATCCATTCGGGTCGCGGCTCGGTAAACCGGTCCTCGTCATCGCCAAGACACATGGCGAGAAAGAGGCTATACAAACTGCCTCGAATCCAGCCATACGAAGCCCTAATCTCGGCACCAGATTTATATGCCTCCTTTAGACGTTCAGTCTCCCCTCTAAATGCCTTAACATTCACAACCCCAGGTATTTGGTCTTGCTCGTCATAAGGCCACGCCACTTTTTCCGCTGCGAAGGAAGCAGAGGATTTGATTTTTGCTAGCTCCTCGGCTAATTGAAATCCCCACAACTCCCCATCGTTGGCTTCACGGTAAGGACGTAATTCAACTCGATGATGACGTCGTGAAGAGTTGTGACCCTCAACCAACGCGAGGCTTTGGTTCTTTTCGTTGCCTACATAAACCGTTAGAGTCTCCAGCGAATGTTCTTCCGGCGGTTCGTCCGGCGGATTTCCAGGAGTTATGACTACTGGTGCATGCTGAACAAACCACTCATGCACTGAGGGCGGTTTTAATGGAGGTCTTTCCGAATATCGACTTGATTTGAAGCCCGCATGCAAGATGATGTTAAGCCACTTACGAGTTAACGACTCATTCGACGGAGTGTCGTAGAAAGCACCTTTGCCAGTACCACCAAATGAATAGCCGAAAAGCGGATATCGCTCGTCTTCTGGCTCAATCGCCGGCATGATATCTAATTTCGGAGATCCACTCTCATAGGCCAACCAAAACACGATCCGATCGAGCGAAAGATCAAGACCACTATTGATCGCCTCCAACAGTATTTGGAGATACAGACAGCGCCCCAATCGGAGATATACCGAATCCTGCCGATTGCTGCTATTAGAAAGAAACTCGTTAAGTACTTTCTGGTAATCGTCAGTAGTTTCAGCCGAACGCAGGAACTCAATATAAAGGCCGAGACCTTTCAGTATTACTTCGGTCTCGTTCTTAACTGTCTCAACAATACGAGAATCGTCAAAAAGTTTTTGACTCCGTTCAAGTGCAAACGCAAATTCGCGCCAACCATTCGTGACGTCGCTATTCTCCCACGATAAATGGTCAGAAACGGCGCTAACCTTGTACGAAGCTGATTGTCGCGATCGCACAATGTAACGCGACTCATACAAGAAATTGTAATTTTCCTTGCGACGTGAACGCTTGAATGTCGCCAGTTCGATAAGTTTGTCAGGCTTGATTCCCTCTCGCCCCTCGAAGTGCTGGATAAGCGAGTCTGGGTTCGGCGCCGCATCGCCATCAGAAAGTTCATCCACCCGCCAGTCCGGCAAATAAGCCTCGCGAACTACTAATTGCCCACCCGGTCTGAGCATCTCCCAGAACTGGTCCAGCAATTGACCACAACTCTCGGCTTCCGTCGTATTGTGATCACCCACGTGATACATGTCGGCTTTGGAAATAACGTGATCGGCTACAATCACATCAAATACGGCTACACCACTCTCTGATTGGGCCCGGAGCAAAATGCTTTGTAGATCATCACCCTTCTTCTCAGATCCTGCCGCTACAAACTGACTCTCGAAAAAAACTCGTTCAATGCAATTTCGTTGACTGCTCTCATCAACAAAATGAATACATGAATTCTCTCGACAGCTAACCTTAAACTTACTGTTTGCGCTGGACCCTCTGGGAATTTCCAGAATGCCCACACGCACTGACAGCCCTTCAATGTGGATATCCAGAACATTCAAAGACCGGTTCGTTACGCTTGGAGCGTAGTCGTTGATTAATTCCTCAATAAAACTTAGGAGAAACGAAGACCGGCCAGACATGTTTTGATCTTTTACTGTGAGATCGATTTTACAAACTCGTTTTTTCCAGCAGACCGCTTGTATATCCCCAGAGGGCTTGATATATCGCGAGTGGGTTGAACTCGGATTTGTCCGCGTATACTTTCAGTATTCAGGGTTTTGAGGATTTCCTTTGTCCTGGTTGGATCCCCGTTCGCACTCCGCACTGCCCTCAGCACATACTGACCAATCGTATAACCATAAACGGAAACGTAATCGGGATCTTCATTAAACTTGCCTCGATAAGTGGAGACGAACGCCTGGTAATCAGGTCTGGTCGTATCAAATGCAACGCTGGGGTAAAAGACTCCATCCGCCGCATCTCCCGCTGATTCCCATACCTCTGGCGAGTCAAACATGATTGCCCCGAACACCGGACCTTTAAAGCCCAACTCACGGAGATTCTTAACCGCCTGACCTAAAGGCTTTGCACTCAATGTCAAAACCACGGCTTCCGGTTTCGACGCCAGTGCTTTGAGCACAGCGGGACGCACGTCAGTAACATCCAGAGCAACCAGTTCAGGGCCAGCCGACATTTGTCCTCCGTTCTGGGTGAAAGCATCCGTAAACACCTGACACCCATCCCTCCCGAAATCGGAATTGAATCCGATACAAGTCGCACGGCGAACCTTCAGGTCTTGCGCTGCATAAGCGGCAAGCGGAGGCATCTGATCCTCCATTCGCGGAAAGTCCCTAAAGATCCAATCACTGGAATTTGTCAGCCCCTTCGCTGTCGTGTAAGTGGTAATTAACGGTATTCCCTGTCGGGCTACTGCTTCGCGGAGCGCCAGACTCGGTGGAGAGTAAATTGAAACAACGGCACTGACATGATCCAGGGTTGCAAATCTATCAAAAATGGTGACCACCTGCGTCATATTATGCTGATTGTCCTGGTAAATAATTTCGACGGTCGGTGATTGCCCCTTTGATTCTTCAGCAGCGAGTTGTAAACCTCGTTGCAGCTTCTGTCCAAAATACGCGAATTGTCCGCTGGTTGTAATGTCGGCGCCTACTCGGATAGTTTGTTCTTTCGAGCGCCTGGTAAAGTAAATGCCTAATAAAACGAGAACGACGATGCCAATCGCAATACCAATGAGCTTGCCGCGACTTAGTTTCATAGTTCCCATTCTCCTGTGTCTTTATGGAGGTCCTAATTGAACTGATACCACGGGCTCTAATTCAAAACGTCGTGCTTTAAGACTAGCTGCAAAGGAAAGATTATGTTCCGCAATTACAGCCAGACAGTGGGACTCCCCACACAAAACTGAAATTAATTTGGCCGTAGCGGCTGATAACTCAGAAGACAGTGCTGCTACTGGTTCGTCCAATAACAGCACACTTGGATTTTGGGCCACAATCATTGAGATGGCAAGGGCCTGACGTTCACCGCCTGACAGCAAGCCTGCTCTCTTTTTCAGGTGCGGCAATACTACCGAATACACACTTTTTAGGGCCGGTGACAACGCCCTGAGTTTTCCCGAAGAGCCTCGGCTTTGGGCAAACGCCAAATTCTCTTCGACTGTTAAACTTGGAAAGGTGCCGCCACCTTGCATTAAATAACCAACCCCTAATCTTGAGATTGCATTCGGTGTTAACGAGTTGAACGATACGTCTCCATAAGAAATGGCTCCCTGTACAGGGTGAATCAAACCTGCAATGAGCTTTAAGAGCGTTGACTTTCCGGACCCGTTTCGACCCATCAGCATTAATATATCGCCTGGCTCAACAGTAAGATTGAGATCCGTAAATACGGTGTGAGTTCCGTAACTGAATTGAACTGCGGACAACTGAAGGGTTGAAGGCTTCAATGTTGAGTCTAGGTCGATACTCTCGTGATTTTAATACATAAGTATAACTTATACACTCGTTGCCAAATTCCTTCAATAATA
>DATEIS010000597.1:0-4894 GCA_035278765.1 Pyrinomonadaceae bacterium
GAATACAGAGATTCTCCTCGAGCATTTTGATCATTGGTCCAATCTCTTTTTGCGTGCTAACCCGGCTTCCGCTTTCGCCAATCATGTTCTCAAGTCTCTCAAGTAACCAAAACTGATCTTGCGCATATTTGCGGACTGATATGGCCCATCCTTCTAACAATCTCTTCGAGAGGGCTTGTTGTTCCGGCCAGTTTCTGAGCGAGCCAACAAGGTCGTGCGCAGATTTGCGCCAATCTTGTTGGAGTCCGCTGTGCCAACGAATGAATTCTCCAAGCTGATCAGCAGTCATTGGAGGGATTGCCGTCAGTCGATTTTCAATGTTCTGGCAAACGTAAGGCAGTTGTAAATAGTCGACTCCCGGCATTCCTGGCTCCAAAAAGGAAAAATCACGCGCCAGTGCATTCCGTGTTTCAAACGAATAAACAAGCGCCGGAGCCATTGATCGTCTCTCACGTCTAAACTTTTGTAACCAACGCAACCCCAGTCGACGAGCTCGCGAGGCTTTGCCAGCGTTGGCGCAAATCAGTAAGCCATGAACAGGGACGTCTTCAGTCAGTATCACCCACGGTTCAAAGGTATTGTAGCCAGTGCTGCTAGTAGTGCCTGGCGCCTCCAAAAAATCCGCTGAATCGTCGATTCGAATAACATTCATTGCGCCTACGCACGCCGAGCCTGGGTCATCGTTTCAATCAGTCCTAACGGTTCCTGCTCAGAAAGCAGTTCGTCGCGCAACCGTGAAAGATTCTCAAAATAGGATTGTTGGGAATCGAGGCAAGCTTGATAGAGAACACGGACTCGTTCGAAGGAAGATTCGACTAAGGAAAAGTTGTTGCTGCTCTTCATTCGCGAGACAAGGTCACTAATCGCTCCCCATGGTTTTTGGTGTTGCCCTATTGTTAAGGCCGGATCTATAGCCGGAGGAAGCAGAGCGTGAAGAAGCTCAAGTGCTGCCTCAATCTCATTGTCGCTCAGTGCTTCGAATAGCCATTCCGTTGTGGGCGTTAAGGTTGTCCAGAGACTAAGTATTTCCGGTAACTTTGCCTGCAGGCGATCCAGTGAACAGAAAGGCTGTCCTGAAATATGTTTTACTAGATCCATAGACGTGTTGGTATAACGAATAACTTGTACATCAGGAAAACGACCAGGTAACGTCCAGGTCCAACCATTTCCGTCGTGAATCATGAGGAGTAGTGGCGTTTCCGCTTTGGGAACACTATTGACATTTTCTATCAAACGGCATTCCCAACCGGGAGGCAGATTAGGCATCCAGCCAACCCAGCGTTCCTTAGCCGATGAATCGCAAATCCATGACTTCATCTCTGAATTCTCCATCCACCGGGGTTGGGCACCCAAAAGTTAAGACGTGTAGGGTTCCCGATGTAGCGTTCCGGAGCTTTTGCACTTCGTCTGATAATCGGAGAGTCACCTCATTTCCATCATCGTCGGCACGAAAAGCATTGTGAAAACGAACATCCGCATCCCCATGACGTTTACTTACAATATGCCAATCGCAATAGCCCCAAAGTCGCCCTTGGGCCAATTGAAGCTTGTGGTTCCGTCCAAGGTCCTCAGTAGGTCTGGCGAAGGACGACGGCAGAAACGCTCCTGCGAACTCCTGAATTCCAGATCCGTCATCAGAAACTGTGATTGTAAGTTCCGGACCGCCAATGTTGGCGGATTTACTAATCAATAAACGAATCTTCGGCGTTGTCTTGGAATGCTTCGCACTGCTGACACACACATAGTTGAGGCTTTGAGCAATCTGCTCCCATTCAGCCACAAATGGAAACTGCAACAATTGATTCGTGAAGGCAGAACCTGTGAATAATTTGCTGAGCATTGATTGCCAATCTCGGCGTAGAAGCTCGGATACCTCTCCAGCGTGCTCAGCTATATAAGCAGCACACGTCGAGTCAAATCTTTGTTCGTCGTATTGAGCTATCCAACTCAGTTGTCGGGCGGCTTTCAGACAAGCTTCCAACTTCGCTGCCGTCCTTGGCATGAGTACGTGTCGCGCACCAGCAAATTCGGTATTAGCGTCCTCTACCGATGAGCTCCAACCCAGCCGCCAATTGATCCTATTCTGATCGAATTCTCTAGGCATTGCATGTAACAATTGCTCCCAGGCAGAGCGCTCACCAACAATTCGCGACTTAGGCGGGGCAATAGAGAAACTCTCGCCACCAGTGACCCATAAATAATCACGTGGCTTTAACATTCTCGCCAACAAAAAAAATTTAAAAGACCGTCCCGGTAGGAACTTGGCCAAATTTCCACATAATACTGACTGCTTAAGCGACTTAGGACGCATGGTTCTTGCGGCTAAGACAGTAAGTATTGATTTCCAGGATGGCAGGCCCTTACCTGCCGACTCAGAAAGAATCGTTGAATCGCCCTGAGTGAGACGCTCGAAGGCTATTTCTCGCTTCTGCAGTGGAAGATTCCATATTAGGTTTTCCGCTGCTGAAGCCAAACGATCGGCACACGCGTCTAGATCTTCAACCCCGGACTTTCGAATCACCCAAACCGGCCCATCCGGTTGATCAAATTGATCCAGCGCATGTTGAGCCAGGGGGAAAGCCGTGTAAAGAATTATCGGTATTGAAGAGTTGTGCTTCCTTGCAAGACCAAATACTCGCAAGCCATCAAATTCCGTGTGAGTATAATCCTCGTCGCCTGGCTTTTCTCCTTTAAGATTGATGTCGGATAACACCAGATGCGCACTCTCAATCATTTCAGGAAGTACACGTTGGGCGACGGGCCAATCAGGAATTTGGTGCACATAGACTTGGCCGACATAGCGACTATTCAAGGCATCAACCGTATCCCGCCTAACCGTTTGAGTATCTTCGACTAAGATAACTGTCATCAAATCATTCATATTGCCTTCCTATTGACGCGCGGAAGCCGAATAAAAATCGATGATAGGGCAACGAAACCCGAACCAAAACTTTTCTCTTGATTTGCATGGTCCAATTCGTTCAGGCGCCTCTATCCTTCTTGCTTGAAAGAGACAATAAACACCAAACAGACCTCGTCCTGATTGTCGTTCGGGCCCCGGTTCTTTCGAGGGCTCAGGAGGATTCTCTTTTAGTTTGCGGTATACTTCTTTAGAAACAGAGTTTGTCACGTTAATGAAAGCTTTGTTTCCTTCAACGGTGACATTAATGCGAACCCACGGTTTTGGACCCGATGCTCCTCTAAGGGCATTTGCGATAATCTCCTGAAGAATGAAGCCATATGCATCTTGATTAACGACATGTTGCGCAAGCGTGTCGTCGAACTCAAGGTTGATACCAGCAGGAACATCATCAAGCAGATACTCTTTCGCTTGCTCAAGAGCTTCTTCGGCGACGCTCTTAGCCGAAGCATAATTCCGGTTTTCTACAACTCCTGTAAGCTGACCAAACGCAAAATTTCGAAACAGTTGAAGTCGTTCCAACCTCCTAATCGAAAAATCTCTGTGTTCTGGCCATTTCGAAATAGCAAACTGCGTAACTTCATCTAAAGTGCGCTCTTCTCCAATGTTCGTGATTTCGTCGTATAGCTGCTGCCCTTCCGTAATAAGCCCTCGGACTCTGGCCCGAACACTATAAAGAACTTGCCCCAGTTGATGGTATAGTCCAACTGCCATACCAGCTCGAATCCTTTCGCGTTCGCTCACGCGAATTTCTTCATGCTGATCAATCATCATTGTGGAGAGCACTATCTCCGAACCAACGTCACGCCACAGCCTGAGTTCCTCGTCCGTTAGGCGGTTTTTAGTGCAAAGACTGAGGATACTGGTGCGTTGAATTCCTTCTTGCGCCGGTAAGGGAATATGTATAGGAATTGAATAGAAATGCCACCTTTTCTTTCGCTGATCGGCCGGCTCGGAGAGGGGTAGTGCTTCTGGCCCATAATAATGATAGAGAGCCCAGGTAATAAATGCGCACTTCGAGACTCCAAGAAAATCCTTCTCCGTGGTATTCATTCGCGCGTTTAGGTAGATTGCCAATCTGATTAGGTATTCAGCCGTGACTTCCTGCGAACTCTCCACCTCAGAATCTCCGGGATCCTCTATCGACGCAACATCATCGCTTAAGCGTTTGAGAACGCGTTCCAAAGAGCCAAAGTCCCCATCATAAAGACCCAATCCCGAAGAAATCTTAGAACCAGGGTTTGCTGCTTCATACTCAAACTTCTTGGAGTAGTGGTCCAAGTGTTGCTGAAGGGCTTTTTTCAGGACCCTAACGCTGTGCTCGATCTTCCGTACGCATTCGGCAGCTAGGCCATCGTTGAGAACGCTAAGGTTTTCGTGTTCGATTTCCTTGAATAACGTTCGACGGACATCCGGTGTCACGCTGGGTGGTTCAACGACCCAATCAATGGGATTATCTTGACTGCGAGGAAAAATCTGCCAATCGTAGCCTCGCCATTCAAGTATCTCCTTGCGAGGTGCCTGGTCGAAAAGGAAATCATTAAGCGTGTAATACTTTGGAGAATTCTTTCGAGCCTCGCTAGTCAACTTGAGGTACTCTTCAGACCTCTCTCTCCATATGTCGTAGGGTACTTCTTGTAGGAGTGGATCAGACAGCCAATCAGCAAACACCCGGCCCCCCTGCGCATGTGTTGCTTCGTTCCAATAGTTCATGGCCGCGAAAACAACGTCGCCTTTTTGGCCCTCCAGCCAGGTTCGTTTCAGATTTTCGCGTTCCCATTTGTCGGATTGACCTGACCTTGAATATGCCTGTTGTCGGTCTTCGCGACCGAAGACTACATCGCGGAGCATCCATTTAAAAAGTTTCTCATGGCCCTCAGTGATCGCCCGACCCCGGAGCGCTCTCTTATTCCACGCTTCATGAACTCGGTCTTCCGCTGCGTGAAGATTTGTTCGTCTGCGTTCTCGGATTCG
>DATEIS010000598.1:0-12000 GCA_035278765.1 Pyrinomonadaceae bacterium
AGTACGTTTTCATTATCTTGCGGACTGGGTGGTGTTAGAGGCGGAGGGTTGGTTCCACGGTGGTGGAGTCACTCCAAGCAGGTGTCGCACAAAGAAATCGTAGCGTTTGTGATCGCCATACGCGGCGTAGCGGTCGCTGCGGCCGGCGCTGTGATTAGCACCCGGAATCATAAGCAGATCGAAATTCTTGTTATGCTTCACCAACTGATTCACAACCTGCATCGTCGATGACGGATCAACATTCGTGTCCATCTCGCCAACAATCAACAGCAACTCACTCTGACTGGACCTTGCGGTCGGTCCGCCGCCTCATACTTCGCCTTCAATCCACCAGCACGCTCATAGTCCGCTGCCGTGCTTGTGCGTAACTGCAAACAGAAACAGTCACAAGCAAAAGCACGATCTTCGCGAGACGAGTATTGAGTGTTTCTTTCATGGAAGCTCTCCGTCATTTGATAGCGATCGGATTAACAATCGACTGCACACCCCCAGTGATTCGCGCCGGACCAAGTGTGAACAGGAATTCCCAAACCTGGTCTCTCACCATCTCTTCAGTGTTGATATTTTCGAGTATGTGAATGCCATTGAGCGGAATCAGAATTTGATGAACTTCAAAAACACCGGCGTCCTTTTCAAAAGGTACCGCTTCGAAACTCCACGTATCGGAGCCGACGATGACCACGTCGCGCGAGGCAAGATACTTCGCGCCATCGCGACCGAGGCCCGGTGCGCCGGCGCCGAAACGCTTGTTGTCTTTGCCGAGCAGCTTTAGCCAGCCCGTGTAGAACAACACCGCATCCCCCTTTTCAATCGACTTGATACCCTGCCGTTTCATCGCGCCTTCGATTTCGGCACGGTTGAATGCGGTTCCCTCTTTAACGATGTCCGCGTTGAAGTAACCGGCCATATCGAGCAATACGCCACGTGTTGCGACCGCGGGCACGTGCTCTACTCCGAGTTTCTTCAGACCATCAGTCATGGCGAAGTCGGCAGCCTTGTTACAGTTGTAATAGAGACTGTCGATCCCGATGTGGCCCAGGCCGTCGAGTTGTGTGCCGACGCCGGCCCAGCCGGTGATCATGTCGTCGTTGTAAGTCGTTTTAGTTTGACCAAGCGAACCACCTGCTGTCTGGCCGGGCTGAACGATCGTGACGGCGAATGTGCGTGGCGGATAGGCAGGCGTGTCTTTGTTCGTCTCGATTCCGAGGCGGTATGACTTGCCTTTGGTTACGAGTTTCGTGGCTGCGAGAGTTTTGGCCGGAGTGACGTAATTGAGGTTTCCGATCTGATCGTCTGGCCCAAACTTCGAGGCCGTTAGACAAGGCTTTTGCTGAGCGTGGACGGAAATGTTGAGAACAATCAACAACGCCGAGCTCATGCAAAGCTTTGCAGTAAGCTTCATTTCACGGTGTCTCCTTAAAGTCAGGGAATATGCTTGGAAGAGGTCAGTACCGATCCTTAGTTTTGCGAAGAACGTATTCGAGCAATGACATCAAGCGCCTGCTTGCTGTGCGTGACGATATTTGTGAGTGGCCCACGGAAGTTCGCAATCTCCGGCTTGTCCTCGTCGAGCATTTGTAGACAGCTCTTTGCGGCGCTAACAATCGTCTCGAGTTGCTGGCTGATTTCGTCGGCACTCGAGAGCGCTGCTTTACCTTTGTCGGCAGCGTACGAGGCCTGGGCCAGTTGTGCCTGAGTTCGCGCCAGGATCTCTTTCGCGGCGTTATGTTCAATTGCGAGACCGGCAATCCTAGTTGCAACTTCCGTCAGATCGGCCTCATCACCCGTTGGTGTGCGTGGCTCCTGATAGTACATCGCAAACGAACCAAGCACTTTGCCCCGTCCGGAGAGAATTGGTGTGGACCAACATGCACGAAGTCCGTTTCCCAGGGCTAGCTCCCGGTAATCCTCCCACAGTGGATCACTGGCAATATCAGTAACAATCACCGGTTCGCCGCGATACATAGCGGTGCCGCACGAGCCATGCTTTGGTCCAATCGCCCCACCATCGATTGCAGCTACGTATTCTTTTGGCAAACTCGGAGCAGCGCCGTGACGCACGTGATCGCCATCATCGCTGAGTAGCAACACCGAACAGAGCATGCCTGGCGACTGCGCTTCGATCAGCAACACGAGACGCTCTAGAATCTCACTGAGCGGCGCGTTCGCGGCGAGTCGGTGCAGAATCTTGTTCTGACCGCGACGAAATTCGTCCTGCTTCTTCTCAGCATCGGATTTGAAAGGGACGGTTTCGAGACGCGGGAGCTTTTGCGTTTTATCGGCAGTCTCTTCCAATATAAGTGTTTTATCTGGGTCGTCCATAGACTTGCTCCGTGGACCTGATGGAATATGCGGACCTATTGTAGCCACAAAGAGGCACAAAAGGCACAAAAAGAAGGAGAACATAGTGACCGCGTTTCGAAATTATATAAGTGGGGAGTTTGTAGAGAGTCGATCGGGTAAGACGTTTCCGAATATTAATCCGGCGAACATCGACGAGGTGGTTGGCACGTTTCAATCTTCAAACGAAGCGGATGTTGCTGAAGCGTGTCAAGCCGCTCTGGCCGCGCAGGAACAATGGGCTGCAACACCAGCAACGAAGCGCGGTGAATATCTGTTTAAGGCTGCCGAGCTACTAGCTGAGAAGTTGCCGCAACTCGGCGAGGAAATGACGCGCGAAGAAGGCAAGACACTGCCGGAAGCAATCGGTGAAGTCACGCGCGCGATCAATATCTTTCGTTACTTCGGTGGTGAAGGCGCGCGTCAATTCAGTTACAACGTGCCATCCGAACGCCCCCAAGTTCTCTGCTACACGATCCGTAAACCGCTCGGGACCGTTGCTTTGATCACGCCCTGGAACTTTCCTTCAGCGATTCCGGCATGGAAGCTCGCGCCTGCTTTGATTGCAGGAAACACGGTCGTACTCAAACCTGCATCGCTCGCGCCACTCAGTTCTTTCCGGCTAATCGAGGCTTTGCATGAAGCGGGTATTCCCAAGGGCGTCATCAACTACGTCACGGGCAGCGGTGGCTCAGTAGGCGATGCACTTACAAGTGATCCTTCGATAAACGGAATCTCGTTCACCGGCTCAACGTCAGTTGGTGACGCGCTCTATCGCAAAGTTTCGGACAGGAAACTACGCATACAACTCGAAATGGGCGGCAAGAACCCGACCATCGTCCTGAAAGATTCTGATCTGAATTACGCGGCTGATATTCTGATCAACGGAGCATTCTTCTCAACCGGACAGAAGTGTACCGCGTGCAGTCGCGCAATTATCGAACGACCGATTTACGAACAACTGGTCCAACTACTGATCGAGAAGACAAAAGCTTTAAAGATCGGCAATGGATTGCAATCCGGCGTCCAGATCGGTCCCGCAGTCGATTCGCACCAGCTCGAAACTGATCTCGAGTACATCAAAATCGCGAAAGATGAAGGAGCGGAGTTGTTGTGTGGCGGTAACCGCCTGTCCGGTAGCGACTACGACAAAGGCTACTTTATCGAGCCCACCATTTTTGCAGGGGTAACTCCAAATATGCGCATTGCGCAGGAGGAAGTCTTTGGTCCAGTGCTCGGATTGATGATCGCTGACGATTTTGAGAATGCGATGGAGATCGCGAATGGCGTGCGCTTTGGACTCTCGGCGTCGATCGTTTCAAGAGATCTAACCCGAGTTCATCAGTTTATTGAGAAGATCGAAGCAGGCTTGATCACGGTGAACCTGCCGACAGCGGGCGTCGAGTATCAACTTCCATTTGGCGGGACAAAAGAATCGAGCTACGGCATGCGCGAGCAGGGACCACAGGCAATCGATTTTTATACGGAAACGAGGACCGTCTATTTACGATACGCGCAGTGAGGATTAGAACTGGTACCCGGCAGCGCGCCCGTCGTTGATGCGAACCTCCACACCGTAATTCACTTCACCACGATCGGGCAACGTTAAGTACATACTGGGTTTGGGAACTAACTGCTTTCCATTAAAGAAGAATTCCACTCGCGTCACGTCATACGTGTCGCGTCTGACGAATTCACTAGTAGCGCCAGCGGACTGCGGACACCGGCCAAATAGCTCCAACGCCAGGCGTCTGTTCGTTACCGTCAGCGACTTTAAGCTACAGCCTTCCATCCCGCTGCCTGATTCATATTTCAGAATCTCCTGCATAGGCTCATTCTGTGAATAGACGTAGATCAGGCTCTTGCCGCCATCGCACTTACTACCGCATTGAAGATGCGTCATCATCACGATAGCTTCCGGGTTTCCGTCGCCCGTCAAGTCTGTGTACAGGACGTCGTCGAGATCAAACCAATGCTTCGACTCTCCAAACTCTCGAAATTGACCATCGATTAGAACCAGGTCACGACTGAAACCTTGTGATAACTGGTAATTTCCGTAGGAACGCGTCGCGAAATTTATTCCCTTGAAATTCGCAGGTGCAACGCGAAACCTTGAATTGATGTCGGGCAGTCGTTCCGCTACCTGGGGAGGCGTAACCCTAACTGGCTTTACTGGAAGTGGCGGCTGGGCCACATGAACTCTATTAACCCTTACCCGTCGAGGTGCTGTTAACCGGCTAACCACGTTGAGGAAACCGATAAACAGCAAGCAGGCCAAAACCGCGAACAGTATCGCTTTTTTCTCGGCAGGATCAGCGGGTCCGCTGCACTTAAAGAAATTTGTATAGCACTTCATGATGTGGTACCGCCATGAGTGCCTCATTATACAGATCTAGCTGCGGATTAAACAGATTGATTTACTTGACGTACTCCCAGTGCCACGGTTCGTAAAAATACGGCCGAAAACCGAAGCGGTCGGCGTTGCGCACGAGCCAGCGATAAACGGGAGTGTTGACCTGAATGGCGCGATTTGAATCTTTGGTATCAACGGGACTGCCGCCGACGTAGAGATCGAGAGCGCGGCCGGTAAAGTGTGGACTGTTAACCGCCAGACCTGCGCTGCCGGAATTTGGTGACTGGCGCCGCAGATTATCCTGATATTCGCGTGAACGAAAAGAGGAAACGATCTTCAAGTATTTCTCAGCGGGTGCAAGCTCGCCTGATGCTGTATGCGCAAGTTTGAGTGTTGGATCAGCGACCGCAGCCGCAACCATCTTCTTGTAAGCGGCGTACGCGTTTCGCTCCACCTGACGCAGTTCATCAGCTCGCGATGGATCGTAGAAGTCACTCGGTGGCGCCGTCAGTAACTGATCGGGCGTAGCGTAAGTCTTGTTCTTGAGCCGGTTGCTCTGCCACTGCGAGATCATCGCCATCAGTGCGTCTTCATCGAGTACACCGTCCGCGCTCAGGCCCCGCTTTTTCTGCCATGCGGCAAGCGACTTGGCAAAGTCAGTAGTTGCCGAATCATCGTGCTGATTCAATGTCTCGCCGATCAAAAGATCATAGAGATACCAGCCGCGCTGTTGCTTCCCACCGAAAGTCCAGGTGAGATCGTTCCTGAGACCCGCGTTCGCCGTGGCCGCTGACGCGAACATCGTGGACTTCGGGGCACTGGTTTCAGTGATGCGAACGGCAGGAGCGGGTTTCACCGGTCCAGCCGCTTTTGATTTCGATTGACGACTGCCGTGGGCGGCGAAGGTCACAATTCCACCGACGAGAACAAGCAGGGCGATAATTACAATATTTTTCATGAATCCTTTGAGAGATGCACGAAAACACCCTAACGGTTCGACGCTGCAAGATTTAAATAATCTCGCTTAACGGCGCCGTTTGCGGCTTACACGCGCCTTTGCCCGGGGCCTTTGCGTCTTCTTCTTCACAGCCCTGTTTTTCGGCTTTTCCGGCTTCGCTTCAGTGTGGTTTGCTTCCGGTGGCGGTGCACCCGCTTTTTCGAGCGATGCTGAGACGAGGTCGTCACTTGGTCGAGTTCCATTCACAAAAGCGAACACGTGATAATTCGCATTCCGCTCGCGTATGACCTCAATACGCCCTTGATTCTTGATGCGCGCCAGTTCATTCATCACGAAGTTTTGCTCCGCGACGCTCATGTAACGATAGTCGATGTCGAATGCGAGACCGGTTGAATGCGGAGGCGTATCGATGGTGACGGCGTTTCGGTTTACACGCCGCAGAGAGTGTTGGTACTGCTCAGGTCTAACAAGCGAACTAACCGGCAAAGGCAGATTGAACTTCTGCTTGTACGCTGCTGAAACCTCCTCGATCACCTTCAACGCCTGTGGCCTGATCGTGCTGAGCATGTTGATCTTCAACACGTGTCGATCGTACGGATTCTCGAGATTGAAAGAGCGGCCGTTGAAGTTTTGTGCAAGCTTTTGCAGGGGCTGGTACTCGGCAGGATTAGTAGTAATCTCGTTTTCTTCTTCTTCCTCAAATTTGGTGAAAGGGTCTTCGTTTGCACGTTGGCCGACGCCGAGCAGGATGTAGGTTTCCGTAACGGCGGGAACTGGAACTAGTTCGCCTTTTTCGATCAGAGCGGCAAGATCGAGATAATCCTGAACCGTGTGAACGTTGTACTTTTCAATCTCGGCAACTTGAGTCGCGAGAAACCAGTATCGTTCTTCGTAGTGTCTAAGCTCCTGCGGAATTTCGAGACTTCCGCCAAGTTCCTCGCCGCGTGGCGCTTTAACCTTCTCAACCGCCGCATCCCACGAATAACTCGCGGAATTGGTGGCCAGGTTCGTCAACTCGTTAGCCGATTGAAAGAGACGATTGCGCCTTTCCGAAGTGAAACGAAAAATCCGCCACGCCGCTACACCCGCAATCACCAGGATGAGAACCAACAGTACCCGTCTGCGCATTAGTGAGAAATATAACACGCACGCCGAATCAATCAGCCTTCAGCCGCACAAATCTGTGGCTAACACATTTTTGTTAGGTATTTAGAAACCCGATCGCAAGAAAATAGAGCCCGAGATCGTAAAGCCCGAGTGTGTCGAGGCTGTTGACTGGATCGTCCGAGACTTTGGCGCCGAGTCCAATCGATAGATCAGACATGAACCACAGCGAGCTTCCCAGGAACACCGAAACGTTCGAAGTCGAGGCAAAAACATTGGAGACAATCAGCAGCCCGAAATATACGACTTCGAGAATGCGCTCACCGCCGTGAAGTCTCGGCAACACCCAGCGCAACACGAAAATAGCGATCACGATATTTGTTACCGAGAGACGCACTAGCGGCATATCCGGCACTTCCCTTTGGCTACTGAGAATACAGACGCAGACCAGCGCTGCGGCGAACGATATGGCTCCAATCTGAAAGCCATGCGGAACCTTATCTTCCGGCAGATCCAGAAGAATGTCTCCGAGACTGCAAAACAGAAACATCAGCGCGACGAGGTTTTCTCCGAGCGACCATGCGAGCCACGTCAGGAACAATGCAGGCGCCGCCTTGAGCAGCGCGCGCAATGCAAACGGCATCGACTTGTACCTGGTTGCTTTATTGAATTGCGTGAAGACGGCAATAAAAACCAGGGCGGCAAAAATGATCGTCGTTTGAACAGAGTCTCTGAGCAGCCAATCAAGGTTCATAGTTAGTCGCCTTCTTTTGTTTAGTTACAACGTCTTCAAGAACTCGATGAGCGCGCGTTTGTCGTCATCGCTGAGAGCGGGCTCCTCCGGGAATTTGTCGGTGCCGAAATAATGGCCGCGATTCGTGATCAAATCCGGGCATTTGCTGAACTCCAGCATTGGTCCAACAAGCGGGCGCAGTGCCGCGGCTGCCTGCTCGTCGCTGGCGCCTTGCGGCAGATTCTTGAGCGCCCTCTTCATGTCTAACAGAAGTTTCAGAATCTCCGCATCGCGTTGGGTGCGCTCCGCGAAGTTTGAAGTCTCACGGAACAAATCAATGTTGGAAAGCAAACTGACGGGAGTTCCCTTCGGCAATGGTCCAATCTCGATTCCTTCGTCCCCAAAGACCGACGGTAAATACTTCGACAGGAATCCGCTGGTTCCCTGTAGAAAACCAGGAAGGAAACCGGAACTGACTTTCAGATAACTCTGTTGCGTCGTGCGATCAATCCGGCCCGGGATCTTGTCGCCCAGGATCAAATCCTTGTCGCGCTTCTCCGGCCAAAGCATCTGCTCGATCGAGTTCTGAAACGATTTCATGCGCTCGTCCACCGCTGGACTTACATGAAACTCACCGACACTATTGTTCAAAAGATATGGCGCGGTGGACCAGAGACTGATCAACGACGGCGGGCGCGTGTACCCTCGACCACCAGCCGGCATTTGATACTGGCGCGGTTCACCCGTAAGCGGGTCGTACCACGTAATCGAGCCGACGGACGGAAGATCCTTGTACGACTGCGACGAGAAGTTGTCCCAAATATTTCCACCAAGCGCGTTGGTAGCAAGCGGACTACACGCGTTTGTATCCAGCAACGTGACCGGCACGCGCAACTCTGTCGACAGATAGTTGTCTTTCAGAAAATCGTCCGCGAGAACGATCTCGCGCATCTTCGCTTTGAAGTCTTCTGTCTTGGTCCAATTCCAATAGTTATTCCAGCAGGTCAGATAATCCTTACCGTTACAGCCATGAGCTTCGTCGAGACCGGGAGCGCCCTGCGGTATCTTGCTCGAGTGACAACGCGCACAACGCTCTGCGAAAACGGTCTTGCCGCGCGTTAATTGTGCCTGATCGGTCGTGAGGTAAGCCTGCCCACCGGGTGCATCCTTCAGATAGTGAGGATCGGTTGTTTTGAGGAAGAAGAGCGCCATGTTGAACGTTTGGTTCTCGGTGGCTTCGAAGTAGCTTGAGTTTTTGCGTGAGTTTGCAATTGTGATCGGCGTAATTGGTTTGCCGCCAACCAAAGCATTGAAGTGCAAGAGCCACTCTTCGCTGAAGACACCAATGTTTATGTAGACGCGATTCAACGCACCCATACCACCGACTGAATCTGAACCATCTTTGAGCACACGCGGTGTGAAGACTGTGTCGGGCTTCTGATACAACGCCGTGAGTGGACCTTGCTGCAGGTAGTCGTTGAATTGACGGTTGTCCCGATCACCACCGGAGAGATTCTCCTTGCCCCAACGCTGCGCGTGCAACAGACGTGGTCCGAGCATGTACATCGCGTTCATCGTGCGCGGATTGTTGATGTTGTCGGTTGAGACAAGCGATGTATCCAGCGTGCCCGGCCGCGACGTGTGGAAGAGTTGATAGACGAAATTGCTTTCGTCCGCTTCCCAATAAAAGATCCTGTCGATCCAGAAATACTGTGCGCCGACGTTGGAACTGAGGTTCTCCCACTTCGGATTTTCCGGATCAGCCGGTGGCTTCAAAGGATTTGGGCCAACGTGACAGAAGCCACACGACATTCCGACTCGATACGGGCGAATGAGATCTTTCTGGTAGTAGTAATCCTTCTCGGTGTAATACTTCTCCGCATTCCAGCGCTGCGCTGCGGCCTCATCGAAGTCGGGATTGGGAAACAGACGCAATCCGACAATGCCAGTCTGGTAGCCGTAATAAGAACCCGCTTCCATGTTTTTTCCACGAGCGCGGATTTTGACTCCCGGATACTTTTGCTCGTTCTCAAAAGGATCGGGCGGGCAATTAGCCTTGCGTTTGTCGAGCCAGAGACCGTGACGATTCGGATCGGGACCAGTCGCTTTTTCAAAGCACGGATCGTTGACCAGACCGAGGTATTGCCAACGAGTGTCTCGCGTAAGGTGGGGAACGCTTGGATGAGACGAAAGGATCTTCAAAAAATCGAGCGCGCCGGCGCTCGCGTTAACCATCTTGTCCCAGAAGCGATCGTTGCCGGCCGTCCAAACAATCCACGTGTTACGGCCTTTGATCTCTTCGGGAGTTAACTGAACGGCGCCGTCCATGTCGTGGAAGTAATCCTCATCCGCCGCCGGAAAACTAGACGCCGGCCGTTGAGCGAGACGCGCTTCGTCGAGAACCTCGCCCGGCTTGGGTCCATCCGGTTTAAGCTTGCTGTAAACGACGACGCCGATCGCGACGACTGCAAGCACCACGACGAGAATGATCAATAAAGGGCGAGTCTTTAATGACATCTTTCAACCTCCGGCCACAAAAAGCACATAAGGCACAAAAAGCACAAAAATGATTGATTTATATTTTGTGCCTTTTGTGCTTTTTGTGCCTTTTGTGGCATTCGTTTAAGAACCTATTGTGGCGAAGTATTTCAAAGCTCTGAGGCTCGGCAGGAAGAAGTACGCACCGCCGCGCACCGTAACATACTGCCCCAAACCGCTGCACCGCTCTCTCAATCCACTCTCACGCGGTATCGAAAACTGGTTCGGGTCGGGACAGCCCGCAACGGGCTCCCGATCTCCCATCATCGGATCGCTCTCTTCACTCATCCCATCAAACTTCGTGCTCATTAGCCACGCGCTCTGCACAAACTCAAACTGCCGACCGATGTTGGCGTTGATACATATGAAATGTAATCCGTTCTCACTTTCGTTAGGCTGCGGCGGCTGAAGTGCCTGTTCTTCTGTCAAACCGGGCCCATATTCCCGTCCGCGACGGAGCAAACGGTGGAAACGAGTCGGCGACATCAGATCGTCACGGAGGCCTTTGCGGCCGAAGCCGAGCGTATGAATCAGATGTGAGATGGGACCCTTAATTGGATTCGGAAAATCTGCATTGCGAGGGTTGGCGCGACGTGCGTGCGAACCCAGCGGACATTTCACCCCCACCGGATCGCTGTCAAAAGTAAACTGATTGTAAGCGCGATCTTTTTCCTCCGGGCCGACGCCTTCGATGGCTTCGTGCTGCAATGGGAGGAGTGGCGTGCCATCCACATCGCGCCCGACCATAAGCTCTGCAATTCGTTTGCGCTCCTGCGGATTCGACTCGGCAGTCTTATCGGCAAACTGCCAGAACCCGCGCACATCCTGCACTAACGTTCGGATCACGAGGTAGCTACCGTTGCGCCCAAGATCTCTCATGTGCGGCTGGTCCAACGCCGGCAGTAACTCCGCTGCGCCTTTATTGTTTGGATTGAGTAGCGGCCGATCCGTGTATTTGTTGTACTCGTTCGAGTAACCAAGCAGGAACTCGCCAAGGGAAACAAGGTTGCTGTAAACGAGTTGGTCGCCTTTGATCTGTCGCTTCCCGTCCCAATCGACTGCCGGCTGGCTGAGTCCGTCGGCAAAACCAAAAGGCTCGACTTCGCCGAGATCGTCCGTTCCCAAACGGTCCAAGACTTCAAACGCAACATCCCACGACGGCCCTTTAAACTCCGCTTCGCACTCTGCGAGTTTGTCTTTTTGGCCATACATCATGACGACGAGGTGAGGTGTACGATCGGCATGTCCCCAACGCCATTTGCAAGGAGCGTTCTCGCCGATATCGCCAAGTCGTCGCGAACGGCTTTCTTCCGTCATGCCCGCGAGAAATTCCGGCGCGAATCCTGCGATAACTTCGTCAGGAACGCGCAGTGCTTTTAGACCATCGACAGTAAAAGCGACCTGCAATGCAGTCTGTGGTGGCGGTTCCAACGTGCGCGCAGTCGTGATGTGCGCATTCGCGAGCCACGAGCGGGCCGCACTAGCATCTTTTATGCGCAGGAGGAAGAAGGACGCTTCATTCATCTTGCCAAAGCCAAAGCGTACCAGCCCCTGTATATCGTTGTAGTCGAGATCAATCATCTTTATTTCCAATTGCCAATTGCCGATTGCCGATTTAACAAACCAACGCCCCACAAATTGGCAATTGGCAATTGGCAATCGGCAATCTTCATAAAAGTTGCAGCCACTGCACCGCTTGCGCGTTTGTCATCACCGGTTGTTCCAGTCCATTTCGAATGAGCGAGTTGCGTTTGAGATCAAAGTTGGTGAGGCCGGTGTGACCGTCGTACCAAACCTCGGTCGGCAACTCGTGCCGGCGAATGAAATACTTGAACTTCTGCTCGTCCTTTGCGCCATCAAAGACGAGCCAGTTTGTCGTCGGATAACCAATTCCGTTGCTGAAAACCACGTTCAGACCAAAGGCGACTTTGTTGATGAAGTCGTCCATGTAAGTTTCCAGACTGCTGTCGTAGT
>DATEIS010000599.1:0-6094 GCA_035278765.1 Pyrinomonadaceae bacterium
CCGTCCTGCTCCGGAGTTTTTACCTGGACTTTGAATTCCGGCAACTTGTACTCTTCGAGTCGAAACAGTTTGGCAGAACCGATGCTGTGTGCGCGGCCCTGATCCCAGAACTGCACGGAATACTCGCCGAGCGGCAGTTGCTCACCCAACTCCAACGATCCCCACGCACTGCCGAAAGTATTCAACGTCGACTTGCCTTCGCTGACTTTCGTTCCGCGCGGATCGTTTATTTGATACTCAACGATTTCGCTCGCAGGAGTTGAATAGAGTCCACCTTTCGATCGTCGCGCGATGAACTTCCATTGCATCGTTTCTTTGGGACGATATGCAGGACGATCGGTGAACGCGTAGATGCGCCAATTCTGTTCGTCCGTGCTGCTGCCGTAGGAATAACCGGAGGCAAATGCCTGCCGATCATTGCCGGATCCTGTTACAAAGAGATTTTGAGAGTCAGACCTGCCTCGCAATGCAAAGCGCGCGAGTCCCTCCGCATCAGTCAGTTGCCGCAGACGACGCCAGCGATATTTGTTGTTCAGATAGTAACTTTCCCAAAGCGTGATGCTCGCGTTTGCGATTGGCGCACCGGTCACTGCATCTGCAAAAAACACGAGTGCTTGTTTGCTTGATGACTTGAGAACAAGCGTCGCATCAGAGACGAGGACAAGCTCGCGGGCCGATTGCGAACCGCCTTTTGCTTCGAGTAGATACGCGCCGACGGGCAGTTTGCCTTCGATGCGGATCTGTTCGGCGTAAGCTTTGTGAGTCCCGCTGTCGTTGAAGTTTTTGGACCAGGCTTTGAATGGCGCACGGCCGGCAGTTGGAACTCTTTGAAGCCATGGTGCAGGTTCACCTTCACCATCTTCTTCATCTTCGGTGGCGAGAAAACGCACATCGCGCGTCATGTCGATCTTGTAGAGCGCAAAGTCGATGCGACGAACGTTGCGTGTATTCAACGCAAACTGAACCTCGGAACCGGGCAAGAAGATGTTGGCGACGCCGATTCCGAGTGATGGCTCGGTAATGTCTTTGATCCGTTGTTGTGCCTGGTCGAAATAACGAGTCTCGCCTTTGGGAAGCTCTCTGAGTAAACGGCGGTAGAGCTCGACCGCTTTCACGTAATCTGGTTCCTGTTGATATTGACCGTCTTCAAGCAGACGGATCGTGCCGTAACTGTTCATCCACTCGGCATAGAAATAGAGCGCATCGTCGTACCAATCGGTTTGTTTGCCGGCTTTGAGTGCATCTTCAAATTGATCGGGGACGCGGTAACGCGCGGTGTAATCGCCACCGGCGTAGCGCATGCTCATCGCGAGTAAGAAATTGATGTGTGATGTGTCGTTGGCTGAGTTGCTGATCTTTAATGCGTTCTCGAGGATGTCGAGAGGAATGTAATTGCCGTAATAGGTGTAGATGTAATAGTCGTCGGCACGAGGTGGATGCGCGGCTCTGAAGATAATCTTGAGATAACGATCGCGCGCACGGTCGAGGTCACGTTGTCCGGCCCAATAGTCGAGTGCCTGGTGGTAGTAGGGCCACGCAGCGCTCCAGTTCATTTGACCCCGGCGCGTCCAGAAGAAATCACCGAGTGATTCGTGGGCTTCGGCCCACACTAAATCCCGATCAGTCTCCTTCTCGACGACGCGGATCAGCTCTTGAAGTTGTTTCTGCGCCTGTTCGAAGCGAGTCGTATCCGGCGTTTGCGTCGCGGCCTGTGCGCGCCACGCCGTGTCGGCGATTCGAAACTCCACCCAACGCAAATCGGCTCGATTGAGCTTGCTCTTATCAACTTTGGAATAGAGCTCGTTGGCGCGGGAATATGAGCCCTGCGCGTACTCGGCCTCGGCGTCGTTCCGCAGTTGCGAGTAATCCGTTTGCTGCGCGACGGAGTTGAACAACAGGAAAGTAAAGACGGAGATTGAAAGGATGATTGTCTTCATAGCGGTAAAGGAACGGACGGAGTTGAGGAGACTTGCGCCACAAAAGCAGTATCCACAGATTACACAGATTATCTGCGTAATCTGTGGATGGTTTTAGTGGTTTGCCAGCAGATACACGGCGAATGAGGCCAGCCAATGTTCGCCGGCGTAGTCGCCGCTGGCGACGTGGGCGAGTGCGGCTGAGGCGTGGCGATCGGCGGCTGTCGAAAGGACTTGTCGCGCCGAATCGCCTGCCGGAAGTGCTGCCGCAATACTTCGCATGCACCACGCCCGGCTGAGATTCAAACCATCAAGATGGACCAGCTTCGGATCGCTGCGATCGGTGACAATCGCCGGTTGTAACAATGCCTTTGGATCACCTTTGGCAACGCCCGGCAGGAACCGATGAAACCAGTTACTAAACTCTTGCGGCTTCATTACGCGCCGCATCAGGTCGGCTTCCATCAGGGCGGCAGAAAAGAAATCTTCACCGCCAGGCTCCCAGCCACCGGGATAGTCGACATCGTTTGCGAAGTATGTCCGGCTGCGTTCGTTGAGTAATGCTTCCAATTCGCGATCGCCGACTTTCTTCGCATAGTCGAGCGCAAACGCCAACCCGAACGCCGTGTTTGGATGCACACCGGTCCGGATCGGATACGTCTGCTTGGGAAGAAAATTGCGGTACGACTTTGCGAGCGTGTCGGCGAGCGGTTGAAGATTCTCGGACCACTTCTTTCCGTCGGCATCGTTCCACGAGTGAAGTTCTTCAGCCAGCTTCAAGGCCCAGGCCCAACCGTAGGTACGCTCAAACGATTGGCGGTTAGGCTGCTTCATGTACGCGACTTCAGCCTGAATATTTTGCGCCGTGAGATTTGCATTCAAGGCTTCGCGTATCTGTGCCGATTCGGGAAGATTTGGAAACGTCTTTAGCAAACGCACGAGCATCCAGTGACCGTGCACAGACGAATGCCAATCGTAACAACCATAGAACGCCGGATGCAGTACTTTGGGGCTGCTGACCTCACTCGCATTGTTAATCACGTGCTCGGGCTTGTTTGGAAACTCCCGGGCGACGCACTTCAACGCAAGGCCGGCAAAGTGTGATGCCTGTTTCTCTGTAAACGACTTGCTGGTACTCATTTGGGAACTGGCGGCGACGGTTGGAAACAGCAGGATGATTAAGTAAACGGCGAAAGCTTTCATAAGTTGTTCGACTCAGTAACGGTGAGACGGTCTACCGATGTGTATGTGTGGACCAGTAGCGGTGCCGGGAATTGCCGAACGAAAAGCTAAATACGGAATTCCGTTCTTCTGCAAGAAGTCCAAGAGCGCTCGCCCTTCAACGCCATCAGGATGAAGCTGAATATCCATTGCGTTTCGATGGTCCAGGCGCCAGCGATCATGAATTGCTCCCTGCCCAAAGACTGCGATCGGAAGTTGTTTGTTGAAGGTGTCTGAAAAGAATCGCTGAATCTTCCACGCCTCACCGATACTCCAACCACCAGCGCCTGTGAAACGTGTAAACGAAGAAGTACGAATGAGACCTTGCTTCGCGAGCCGAAGATTCTTTGCGATCTCTTCGTTGGCGGCCGTCTCGACCAGCACGCCGGCAATTTGAGCTTCGGCATTCGCCATTTGACGATTAGTTTCGTTGATCTTTTCCTTAGCGAGTGCCAGGGCACGTTCGTTCTCTTCGACCTGCGTCCGCGCGATCAGTCCTTCCGCGAGCAATTTTTTCGCCTGCTCGAGTTTTTCCTCGGCGCGCTTTACTTCGTTTTCATGATACGGCAACAGCTTTCCGAGACTTGCTTTGTATTCGTTTGTGAGTCTGATGTATTCGTCGCGTAGCTTTGAGAGTTCAGTCTGAGGCGGCGGCTTGGGTGCCGGTTTCTTCTTCGTCCTACGTTGCGCGGAGACGTCTACACAAAGAAGCACAAAGAGCAAAGAGACACAAAAAACGCAGACTATCTTTTGCAGAAGGCTTTGTGCTCTTTCGTGGCTCACTTCACCAACGTACCAGTGCGACTCCAACGTGTGTTCATAAAGAAATCAACGATTGGGTTATTACTCGACGGCGCGCTCTCGTCGTAGGACCAGTAAACAAACATCGCGCGGCCAATCACGAGATCGCGAGGAACAAAACCCCAGTAACGACTGTCTTCACTGTTATTGCGATTGTCGCCCATCACAAAATAACTGTTCGCCGGCACGACGATCTCGTCTTTGCCCTGAAACACATCGTAATCCTGCACGTCGTCATTAGCGCCGGGATTGTAATAAACATCGTAAAGCTCACCCGGTTTTTTTGGAGGCTCGTCGAGAATCTCCAAAGGATCTTTGCGGTTGTGATCTTTGGCAGTGATGCGATGTTCGGGAACAGCCTCGCCGTTAACAATAACGCTTGTTCCCCTGATGCTGATGCGATCGCCCGGTGTGCCGATGACGCGCTTCACGTAATTCGTCAGGATCGGGCGGTTGTCAGGACGATCGTCACGCTTCGGATCGAAAGGATTGCCGGGATACTTGAAAACGATGATATCGCCGCGCTTGATTTCTCTTTGAGGCAGAAACGGAAGCGACGCGCCCGGCGCAAAAATGAATTTGTTCACCAGCAGATGATCGCCGATCGTGATCGTGTTTTGCATCGATCCCGTTGGAACCTTCACTGCCTGAACGATGAAGGTCATACCAAACAACGCCATGATGACCGTTACCACCGCCGACTCGAAGTATTCGCGCCCGACAAACTTCGGCGGACCCTGAGGTTTGACCGGAGGCACCGGCTGCTTTTCATGTCCGTTACGGTTAAATAGCCGAGCGAAAAAAGGCCTCGCCTCGGTGGTATCGGGTTCGGTGATTGTCACCTTGTCAGTAGTACGGTTGGTAGCCATTAAAAAAACATCCTAGATACGTTGCTGGCGACGGTCAAGTTTAACTACAGATTACACAGAAGAGGCTGAAACTACGAATCCGTAGATAATTCAGTTTCATCCCAACTCATTCCTTCGAGGGCGGCTCTCGCCGCCGCAGCTTCGGCTGCCTTGATCGAGTGACCTTCCCCTTGGATGCTGCCGCCGTCCCACGAGACTTCGACGTGGAAAATACGTTGATGCGGCGGCCCCAGGGTTTCGATCACTGCATAACGCGGCGCTGGGCGGCGAGCGGCCTGCAAACGCTCCTGAAGCATCGTTTTAAAATCGGCCTTCGCGGCCGTCAGCGGATCGGCGCCTTCCAACTCATCACGCAGGGCATAACACACAAACTTCGTTGCGGCTTCGAGTCCGCCATCCAGAAAGATCGCTCCCGTGACTGCTTCAAATACGTCGGCCAGCAGTGCGTTCTTCTGCCTGCCGCCACTTTTCTCCTCACCCCGTCCGAAGCGGAGGAACTCGCCGAGGTTCAGTTCGAGTGAAGCCTTCGCGAGCGTCGGCGCGCTCACCAGGCGATGCTTCATGCGCGAGAGTTCGCCTTCCGTGCCGGCGGGATACGAATTGCACAAATAATTCGACACGACTAGTCCCAGCACTGAATCGCCAAGAAACTCGAGCGACTCATTATGAAGTTTGCGCGCCTGCTGTTCGTCGCCGGGCGCAACTTTCTCGTGCGCCCACGAACGATGGGTGATCGCCCGTTCGAGCAAAGCACGATCATTAAACTTGTAAGCCAGGACCGTTTGGAGGAGATCCAGATCGGGAATCGGTTCGGAGTTCTTCAAGACGGGCTGAATTATAAGCAAACGCCGGAAGCTTGTCTAAAAAGACGCGCTTCCGGCGTTGGGAATGGAGACCAGATTGCTTTGTTAATTGCGTGGTCTATCGGGTTTTGTCGCTGGTTTCGTCGTACTGGCCGGCGTCGTTGTGCCTGCGGTGCCGGTGCCCTTACCACTGGCAGCGCCGATGCCCGTACCGTTGGCGGCTCCGATGCCAGTTCCATTAGCGGCGCCGATGCCGGTGCCATTGGCGGCTCCGATACCGTTACCACTGGCGGCTCCGACGCCGTTGCCTGGAGTTGCAGCAGGCGTTGCCGTCGGCGGAAGCGACGTCAATGGTGTTGGCTCGGGCGGCAGTGGCTTAGTAAGAATGCCGGCAATCAACTGGTCCAGACCAGTTGTTTGATCGCTATTCCGGTATTTGTACCAGGTTGTCAGGCTTTCGTTCCAAACTGCCTTGGGCTGCGCG
>DATEIS010000600.1:0-2260 GCA_035278765.1 Pyrinomonadaceae bacterium
GGTTGTTCGCGGATGCGACGACAGACTTCGTGGCCGTCGAGCTTCGGCAGGCCGATGTCGAGGAGTACGACTTCCGGGCGGTGCTTTTCGATTAGCTCAATGGCTTCGACGCCGTCGAAGGCCTGGTAGATCTGGTTGCCCGTGATCTCAAACAACATCGCGAGTGAATCAGCGGAGTCGCGATTGTCGTCGACGATCAGGATTCGGCGTTGTGATGATGACGCCGATGGCGCGACGGCAGAAACGGGTGCTGAAGCCACCGCCGGATGCACAACAATCGGCAGATGAACGACAAACTCACTGCCTTGTTCCTCACCGGCACTGCGCGCTTCGATCGAGCCGCCATGCATTTCAACCAAACGCTTCACGAGGGTCAGCCCAATACCCAAACCACTTTGCGATCGATCGGAGCTGCGATCGACCTGCATGAACATGTCGAAAATGCTGTCGATTTTGTCTTGCGGTATGCCAGCGCCATTATCGCGAACTGACACCGACACCTCGTCATTCCCATTTCGTGTCGCACTCAACAAGATCGCGCCGTTCGGCCTGGTGTATTTGCAACTGTTATTGAGCAAGTTCCCAAACACCTGGGCCAATCGCGCGCGGTCAGCGTTCAGATAAATCGCCTCGTCGGGAAGATCGATCGTTAACTTCTGCCCCGCCGCATCAATCAGAGGCTGCGCTACTTCGACTGCCTGTTGGATCACGGTCGCTAACTCAACTTCACTACGCCGCAGCTCGAGTCGATCGTGTGTAATACGATTCAAGTCCAGCAAGTCATCCACGAGCCGCACCATGTGTGCGAGCTGACGCTCAATCGTCTCGTGCGCTTGTTTGAGAAGCTCGCCGTTACTCCCCGCACGCTTCACCACTTCAATCATGTTGCTGATCGGAGCGAGCGGATTCCTGAGCTCGTGAGCAAGCGTCGCAAGGAATTCATTCTTACGCCGATCATTCTCGGCCAGATCCGAAGCGAGTTTGCGCAGGTTATCTTCCAGCCGTTTCCTCTCGGTGACATCACGTACGATCTTCGACGCGCCAATCACGTTTCCCGCGCCATCTTTTATTGGCGAGATCGTGAGAGAGACGTTGATGTGTTGGCCGTCGTTACCCAAGCGTTCAGTTTCGAAATGCTCGATCCGCTGTCCTTCTTTTAACCTGGCAATGATTTTGTCTTCTTCGGCGATGCGTTCGGGCGGAATGATGAGCGAGATGTGTCTACCAATTGCCTGTTCTGCTGTGTGACCAAACAATCGCTCAGCAGCCGCATTCCAGGTTTGAATAACGCCGTCGAGTGACTTACTGATGATGGCGTCGTTCGAAGACTCGACAATGGCTGCCAGCAGACGTGCAGTAAGAAGCTGGTTTGCTTTGTCACGTTCCAGCAAACGCTGCGCAGTCACGTCGCGAAAGATCAACACGCAACCCGAAACATATCCGAGCTCGTTGCGAATCGGCGCAGCACTATCGTCGATGGGACACTCCTGGCCGTTTTTTCTGATCAGGACTGTGTGGTTTGCGAGACCAACAACCACTCCTTCACGCAGCGCTCTCGTGGCGGGACTCTCAACGGGCAAGCGAGTTATTTCGTTGATGATATTGAATACGCGCTCAAGCGGCTGACCCAGCGCCTCTGTGTGTGACCAGCCCGTCAACGACTCGGCCACTTCGTTGAGATAGTTAACACAGCCTTTAATGTCGGTGGTGATTACTGCGTCGCCGATACTTCTGAGTGTGACGCGAAAGACTTCGCGACGTTCGGTGGCGCGGCGCTGAGCAACTCGCGCGGCTTCACCGAAGAAGATGATGAGCGTACAGGTGAAGAGATATGCAACGAGGCCGACGAGGTTTGCGCGATCGGTGAAATTAAAATGACCTCGGGGTGGGATGAATAAATAGTGGCAGGCGAGGTAGCCGACAAGCGAAACCGGAATCGCAACGCGATAACCGCCGAGCCACACGGCGGCAGCAACTGCGCCGAAGAGCGTAACGAGAGGCAGTGCATCACCCATCACCGGGTCGAGCAACCAGCGCAGCAACACCGCCAGCACCACTGCGACAAGACCCAGCGCGTAAGCTGTGCGCATATCGCGCACGCGCGTTCCTTCGATTAGGGACATTAGGAAAATTAGATCAACTAACGTTAGAGGGCTGGGTGAATTTTAGCAGCTTGCAGGCGCTACGGATATAAGGCTTGGGTTGGTGCGATTGTAGGGGCGGCCCTCCGTGGCCGCCCGTGGTTGGGTAAAGGGATTCA
>DATEIS010000601.1:0-7698 GCA_035278765.1 Pyrinomonadaceae bacterium
CGTTGCGCCTTTGCGCCGTTGCGTGAGAAATCCACTTGTTATACCGAAACCTCCTCAGCTATCAATTCTTTTTTCCGCTCACTCTTCCAGAGCTTTCGCAATTCTTTCGCGTCGAACTCATGGCGCGTGCGATCGCGGAGGTTCACAATCTCATGCCTCACGCGCGCCGCGATTAGCCGGTATGCCTCCGTGCGCGGCATGCCTTTAGTCATCTCTTCCAATTCTTCGATCTCGAGAAAGCGTCCGATGCGAGCACCGACGTCGCGGTTTTTGATGAGCGTCGTTCCCTTAGGCATTGCTTCGTAAGTGCCATCGAGATATATCGGTAGGATACCCACGCGCGCGTGTAACGCGAGATAACCGACGACGGGCTTGAAGTCAGCCATAACACCGGTCATCGAACGTGTGCCTTCGGGGAAAATGAGCGCGTTGTAACCGCGATCGAGAAATGACTTCGCGTGACGAAGCGACTGTCGCAGCGACCCCGTGCGCTCCATCGGCACGAGATTGGTGAAGTTTTCCATCACTGCACGCTTGTACTTCGTGTCGAAGAAATAATCGGCAGCAGCAAGTGCGACGAGATCTTTCCCAAATTCACCGAGGGCCATCTTCGTCAGACCCATATCGAGGTGCGAAGAGTGATTTGCCGCGACCAGAAAATTGGTGTGCGGCGGAATGTTCGACCGTCCCTCGTAATGCGTCCGCAGAAATTGATCGTAGAGAAAGCGCTGGAGCAAATCGCCGGCTTTATTACCCGCCGTTCGTACGAACGAAGGAATGTGGATTTCGTCGTCTTTGCGTTGATCCTCAACACGCGTCTCTTGTTTAGTAGATGCCCCCTGCTGGCGAGCGACAACTGTTAACAACTCTCGCACATCCTGAACTTCATTGAATCGCTCCGGCGCCGAGATTGAACCGCCGGCGCCTTCGATCGCTGTCGCGAGTTCGACAAACATCAAACTGTCAAAACCAAGATCACTCAGTCGCGTATTGATCGAGACTTCCGAGCGCGGTCGATTCGCAACGCTCGCAACCACACCCATCAGCCACATCGAATCGCCATCCGCGCTTTCCGGAGCTTTCCCACTCCGTCCGGATTTCTGACTCTCTTCGAGCGACTCCATGATCTGGACTACTTCACGGCGCTTCACTTTCCGCGTCGCGGTGCGTGGCAGTTCGATGTCGGTGAACTGTAAAACTTTGACTCGTTTGTAGTAGGGCAGAGAAGCAGAGACTTCGCGGAAGTGCTCCTCAACCAGACGATGCAGCGCCGCCCGCGAGAGTGAAATATCGAATTCGTCGTCAGCAACAACAAGACACGCGACCTTCTCGCCGATTCCATCTGGCAAGCCGACGATGCTCAGCTCTTTTACATACGGCGAGTCGGCATAAGTCTCTTCGAGCTCGTCGGGATAAACATTCTTTCCGTTTGTGTCGACGATGATCTCTTTCGAGCGACCAACGAGGTAGAGATTCCCGTCGTCGTCAACGCGACCGAGATCGCCCGTGTAGAGCCAGCGATCCACGAGTGTCTTGCGCGTGGAAGCCTCATCCTCGTAATAACCCAGCATCACGTTTGGACCACGTGCAATCACTTCGCCGACGCCGCTTGCATCCGGTTCGGCAATGCGAACTTCAACGCCGGGCAGTGCTTTACCCACCGTTCCCGTGAGCATGCGATTCTCGGGTCTGGTAACAGTCAGAACCGGTGACGCTTCGGTCAGACCATAGCCTTCGAGAATCGTGAACCCGAGTCCATGAAAGTCGCGCTGAATCTTTTCACTGAGCGCGGAGCCGCCGCTGATGAAATAGCGAATGCGGCCGCCAAGTCCCTCGTGAATCGGGTAGAAAAGGACCTGCCCAAAGTTCAGCGGTGTCTTATCGCGCAACCATGCGTTTGCGAATATCAGATTGTCGGCAGTCTTGCCGATCCAGTCGCTGCGTTCGTATAGACGATTCTTGATGCGACGGTGCAGTAGTTCCCACAGCGCGGGAACGCCGACCATTCCGGTTACGTGACCATTCTTGATTGCTTTCGCGAGCGCGTCGCTCGTGAGCTCAGGCAAGTAGGTGATCTGCGCGCCACGACTAAGCGGTGTCAAAAACCCGGTTGAGAACTCGAACGTGTGATGTAAAGGCAAAACTGACAACACGCCGTCGTGAGTCGTCATATCAAAAACTGACGACAGCATCGAGACCATGCTCGTCAGATTACGATGCGAAAGCATCACGCCTTTCGGCTGTCCCGTCGTGCCGGATGTAAAGATGAGTGACGCGACGTTTTGCGCCTGAACCCGTTTCGGCAACAGCGCGATACGTTCATCCTCGGTCTGTTCGTCAGGCAACGCGAAGACATCTTCGTAAGTCCAGACGCGAGTCAGTCCCTGTTTAGTGAGTAGCTCTTGTAAATCAGGATGATCGTTAAGAACCGCTGCGCTGCAAATCACTCCGGCGGCATTTCCGGCGCGGGCGAAGTTGAGGATCTCGGCCGTGGAACTTTCCGGATCACACGGGATGCAGGTGGCGCCCGTCTTGAGCACGCCGAAATAACTCATGCCCCATTCGGGTGCATTGCTACTGACCAGCATGACGCGATCGCCGTGCTTGATGCCCTGGCTCGCGAGGAATCCGGCAACACGCGTCGCCAGCTCGCGCAGATCGGCATACGTGTATTGTTCTTTGCGACCATCTCGCTCGATACGCATCGCGACCCTGGTCGCATGGCGCTTGGTTGAAGTCTCAAACAGCTCGAGCAAATCGCGATATGTGTAGATGCGCTTCGGCTGTGCACGCATTTCATCTTCGAGTGTTGGAAACACCCACTTGGTGAGTCCGGGCAGGTGAATGTTGAGCCAGTAGTCGTACCAGTCAAACATTTCCGGATTCCAGGTGATCAAGTTTCGTTCATCTTCACTGATGCGATTGAAGAGTGTGCGCACGTTGTCAGACCGAAACACATAAGCGTTTTCGACAGTGAATGGACGAAACATGTCGAAAGCTTCGGTAGTTTCGCGCGTAAATTCTTCGACACGCTCGACACTCGTCTTGACCTTGTCGATCACTTCGCCGACACGACCGCCGCCCCAACGTGGCCGCACACGGTCCAACAACGACGATGCTTTCTTCGCAGCCGAGTTGAACATCGGCATCGAGGTGTTTTCGAATTTCGATACCGTGACCGGCCGTGGCTCCATGCGCGCGGCGATGTGGTTCAAAATCTTGACGCCGTTGTCCTTCTCTTCGAAGTGCCTGCGTTTATCGAGCCCGCAAAGACCAATGATCCGTTCCATGTTGTTGGCGTTTGCATCGCCGGTCGCGGCTTGAAAGACAAGCTCCGGTGTTTCAACGCACGCTTGTGCCGATACTGCCAGCATCACTGATGCGACCTGATCGACAGGCGTGATGTCGAGGATCAGTTTCGGATCCGCGGGAATCTGTGTCTGGCCTTTGCGGATGAGAAAGATGATCGGCGCCGTAGTCGTGAAACCTTCATTCCAACCCGGAAACGGATAAGACATCGCAGACTCGACGATGCTCGGCCGTACAATGCAGCGCACCATTTCGGTTTCGGCCGCGACGAGTTGTTCGCCGAGTGATTTTGTATACGTGTAAATGTTGGGCCAACCCCAGTACGCTGCGCGCTCGACGCCGAGATCCGTGAGGCGAGTGCGCGTCCAGACTTTGCGCTCACGCGCGACTGCGAGTCCAAGGGCGTCAGGATCGTCGACGTCGCGACCTTCCTCGTTGAGTCGTTTGCGTGCGAGCTCACGAAAGCGCGCCGTCATCATCGCGTCGCGAGCTTCATCTCTGACGCGATCGGCGAGTTTGGCGCAATCTGCGATCTCCTGATCGACTGAGAACTGCACGCCTGCCATTTCCGGTTCACGATGGCGAGGGAAGTAGCCAATAACCGGGTCCGCTTCCCAAACAGCGCCGGAACGATTGCCCGCCACGAAGCAGGTCGAAACATGGACCAGGGCCGGACGTTTCATCCGGCGCGCAAACGCGATGACGTTTTGTGTTCCAACGACGTTAGTGCGCAGTCCACTCTCGAGGGTGGGATTAAAAGTGACGTTGCCTGCTGAGTTGATAATGATGTCGACGTCGTCAGCGATGGCCTGTGCTTCTTCTTCGGAGTAGCCGAAGTTAGTCTCGGCGATATCGCCGCCTCTAACGATTACCTTGTCGTTGACGAAGCCTTCGAGCGCGCTGCCATAACGATCGCGCAGCGGATCAAACGGAGGCGCCGTGATGATGTTGTTCCAAAAACGACTCTCCGACTCCTCCTGCGAACGCGCGCGCACGGTGAGGTAGATCTTGCCGACGTTCGGGAAGCGATAAAGCAACATGCTCAATGTCACTTTGCCGAGAAAGCCCGTGCTTCCGATCAGAAAGATCTTTCGGTCTCTGTAGATTTCAGTTGGTGATAATTTCATGTTCTTCGTTCTTAGTACTTTGTGCTTTGCTGCTTACTAACCAAAAACAAAGCACAAGAACCAAGACCTTCATTCCATGTCCGCGATGCCAATCATCGGCTGATGCAGCATCGTGATCTCAGCGGAATTGCCCATGTAGCTACGCGCCATCGCGATTGCCTCGGTCAAATTGTCCGCGCGTTCCCAACCGAGAATCGCCGGCACGTGCGCGTTTTCTGCACCCGCCGCGATTACATGTCCGACGTGCTGGCGACCGTTCTCGCCCCAATACCACATGAAGAACGGATGCGCGCCGTGATAGGCGTTGCCGCGGCGGTACATCTCGATGTAGCTCGGATTGTTTGCAAACTCGCGCTCGTATTTCTCACGCAACGTGAACGCATCGCGCGTTTCAGGCAATAGGCGATTAAAGAACTCGATGTAGCTTGGATGAAACTGGTGATCGAAATCGTCGTAACACGGGTGATGCAGAATCATCACGCCGCCTTTCTTCAACAAAGGCTTGTTGCGATAGAAGTTGAAGTGATAACCGAGCGCCATCACCTGGACCAGTAACGGATTCAGAATCGAGTAGACGTTGTACGGCGAGATATCCGGAATGCCCGTGATCAGAATGTCGGCCTGGCCGCGGATCGGAATCAGATACTGCTCCATTCCCTTGGCGATGATCTTCTCGTGAACGAGATCTGTCTTGCCCGCATAACACGCGGTCATCTCGTACTGCGCCGGTCGCGAATGCAGCAGCTTGCGACGTGCGGGACGCGGCAACTTACTCATCGTGTAGCGCATGGCTTCAAACTTCATGCGATCGAATGCAGAAAAGTCGTCTTCGTTGCGCAGCAGGAAATCCATGTCCGCGCCGTACATGCGATTGTTGATGGCGGTCTCGATGTGGAAAACGTTCAGGGTCTCGTCGACAATCTTCCCGAGCCGGATCACTTTGTGATTCAACGCTGAGCGCGCCGGATCCATGTAACTGTCTGAGTCGCGAATCGTCTGCGGATCGTGATGCGCTCGCAGCGATTCGTAGTCACAGAGTCCGACGGCGACTGACTTGTGACCGCCATCCATCGGCACAAAATTAAGGTTGACGTAGATCAGCAGATCGCTTTCCGCACAGCGACGATTGAGTGTGAGAGGTTCTTTGTGTCTGGTCTCGCCAATCTTGATAAGACCGTCGGCCCATTCGGCGTCGTGGTTGTAGTAACGATCCGGGTAGTAGTCGGCAAAAATTCGCGGTCCGACCATCCGTTTCATTTCCCACTCGGTCATCTTTCGGTGCAGCGAGTTGGCGATGATGATGTGAACATCGTCGACGCCGTGTCCGGCGAGCATGTCCAAAACGATCTCGAGGACCGTCTGGCGAATGTCGGGCGTGGCCATCGGCGGCAGAGGCAAACTGATGTCATCAACCGCAACTGTGACGCGCATGCCCGGTTCGAGTTGGGCAAACAGCGGATCGCAACCGAGAGGGTGATTCAGTGCGTAACGAATAGCAGCTTCGCGATTGGGAAGACCTTTGATCGACGGATTCGGATAGAGCACACGCGTTCCGATCGGCAAGTCTTCGAGGATGAAGTCTTCACCGGAAGGCATGATACGCGGCGCACTGTCGCGATCGATGTAGATTACTGATTCGTGTGTTTTGCGTCGAAGTTGAAGTGCCATCGTTTATTAGCCACGGATTACACGGATTTATTTAAGATTTAGAATCGGCCAGTCGTGATGTAGTGCTGTTTGTCGTAAACGCATGTCGGGGTTTATTACTGCCGGATGACCGACGATCGACAGCATCGGCAGGTCGCTCATGCTGTCGGTCTAAGCGTATGAATCACTCAGACTGATTCCCTCGCGTTCGGTGTAAGTTCGAATCCACGATGCCTTTGTTGCTGCGGCCATCACGGGTGGCAACAAACGTCCGGTGGCCATTCCATTCACGAACTCCAACCTGTTAGTGACGTATTCCGTAATTCCCAGGTGGTCCATGAGCGGCTTCACGGATAAATCGAGTGCGCCGGTTATCACGACCTGGCGCAGTCCCAATTTCCTCGACTTATCTATCAGTTCGTAGGTGCCTGGAAAGACTGCCGGTTTGATCACGTCCTCGAACAAGTCGTTGGCAAAGTAACGCAGCCGATCCTCGGATTGCCCCTTGTACCGCTTGAAATAGAGGTCATTAAAAACTTTTCGGCTATACTGGTCTGTCACCGCGAAAACTGGAAGGCTTAGAAACGTCGTCGCGCTCTTCGTAAAACTGGCCAACAACCCCTGCTGGCGTTTCGCATAGAAAGAGAGCGTGTGCACAAGGTTGGTGCTTACTAAAGTTCCCTCGAGATCGTAGAATGCAGCCCCTGCCAAGCTCTCCTCCAGCTGGTTTTTGCGGTCTTGCGGCCGACATTGGCCTGAATGGGAAGTCACTATACCGTATTCGAACCGTTTTGGGTTAACCGGAAGCAAAAGTATTACAGAGTGTATGCTGATTCTAGACAATCCGAGGTCAATTGATGATAAATGCTAGGAAAAAGCAGGAAATTGTGCGATCAGCCATCATGGCATCGGCGCTGATTTCGATGGTTATTGCTCAGCTTGCGTGCAATAACGGGGCTCCAGACAGTATGTCCAGCACAGGAGGTGCGGACGCGAAGATGGCCACCGACAAGCTCGTCGAGGCTGAGCCGCTTTATGAAGGCCGCGAGGATATGACCAAGGCTCGCACGGCAGTTACTGCCCTTCGACAGGCTCATGCGGCGGATTACGGCAATTACGAGGCAGCCTGGAAGCTGGCGCGGGCGGCTTTTTACGTCGGTGACCGGACCGACAACGACTCAGAACGGGACAACATGTTTCGAGAGGGAACTGCTGCCGGAAAAGCAGCAGTACAACTGCAACCGGACAAGCCAGACGGACATTTTTGGCTGGGGGCCAATTACGGCGGCGAAGCAGCGCACAGCACCCTTTCTAATCTTTCCAGTTTTCAGGACATCAAACGCGAGATGGAAGCGGTTTTGAAGATCGATGAGGGCTACCAGGGCTACAGCGCTTATATCGGTCTGGGTCGACTTTATCTACAGGCTCCCAAAGTCCTCGGCGGCGACGTCAACAAAGCGATCGAATACCTGGAAAAAGGCCTCAAACTAAATCCCAACAATACGGTGATGCGGTTATATCTGGCTGAGGCGCATGAAGCGAACAATCGAAACGCCGACGCAAAAAAGCAGATCGAAACAATAATGACTTCAACTCCCGATCCGAAGTTCGTAGC
>DATEIS010000602.1:0-6967 GCA_035278765.1 Pyrinomonadaceae bacterium
GTTAATTCTAGCGCGGGGCACAAAAAAACGGAATAAATAAGTGCTGAATCCGCGATTCGGGCAATTCTTGCTATGATGACCCAAATGTCCACAACATCCATTCAAACCCAAACAGAAGTGGCGTCTGTCACCGAAATCAGAAGACAGTTCCCCGCTCTGGAACGCGTCCACAACGGATTCCCGGTTGCGTATTTCGATGGACCAGGCGGCACGCAGGTACCGCGATATGTCGTCGAGCAGATGAGTGATTATCTTTATCACCACAACGCAAACACGCACTGGGCTTATCCCACGAGCGCCGAAACGGATGCGGCACTCGAACATGCACGTGAAGTGTTTGCGGAGTTTCTGAATGCGTCTCCAACTGAGATCGCTTTTGGCGCAAACATGACCACGCTCACGTTTCACCTCTCGCGAGCGCTCAGTCTGAATTACGAGCAGAACGATGAGATCGTGGTGACGGAGTTGGACCATCACGCCAACATCGATCCCTGGCGACGGCTTGCAGTCGAACGTGGCGTTACGATTCGAACGGTAAGAATGGACACTGCAACAGGTCAGCTCAATACTGAGGATCTCGAGCGTTCCATCACTCCAAAGACGAAACTGGTGGCGATTGGCGCAGCCTCAAATGCGCTCGGAACCATTAACGACCTCAAGACAATCATTGCGATGGCCCACAATGCTGGGGCGCTCGTGTTTGTCGATGCCGTGCACTACGCACCGCACGCGTTGATCGACGTCAAGGAACTTGATTGCGACTTTCTGGGGATGTCGGCGTACAAGTTTTATGGACCACACGTGGGCGTGCTCTTTGCAAAACGCGCGCACTTCGAGCAGATCGATTTTCCGAAACTCGTGCCGTCGCCGGATTACGCGCCGGAGAATGCGGAGACGGGAACACAGAATCAGGAAGGAATGGTCGGGGCAGGAGCGGCCGTTGAGTTTTTGGCGTCGCTGGGCGGGCAGTCGCAACGGCGCGAGAACCTGCGTAGCGCATTTCAAGAAATTCACGCGAGAAACTCTTCGCTGTTCAATCGTCTTTGGAACGCATTGAGTTCGATGCCACGCATCACGCTCTATGGTCCACCACCCGATGCGCAACGCACGCCTACTTTATCGTTCACCATCGAAGGTTGCACTTCAACAGACGCGGCGCGTCAACTCGCAGCGAAGGGACTTTTCCTGTCGCATGGAGACTTCTACGCTTACACAATCGTGCAGCGTCTGGGCCTCGCACCTGAAGGATTGATCCGCGCCGGTTGCGCTTGTTACACAACTGAAGAAGAAATCGATCGACTAATCGACGGCGTACGTGAAGTCAGTGGCGGGTCGCATTAATAAAGTCAGCGAGCAGACCGTAAGCAGTGCTTTGCAGATTCGGCCGGTGCGAAACGATCGTCAATCCGGGAATCGTGTCGAGCTCAAAGTGAATTGCGAGCGAGGTTCCGCGGACGCCACCCAACGGATCGTTCAACGCAATCTGTTCCGGCCTAACAATAGCCGTCACCGATCCATCTGCATTGACCGTTGCTCGTGAAAGCAACTTAAAAGGCTTGCCTTCAGCGCGTGCTGCCTGAAGCATCGCAGAGTCGAGACCGCGTATTCCTTCACGTCGCACGTCGGCGGGTAACAACGGCGCACGCAAAATCACTCGCGCAATCGCACAGACCTTCATGATCGAATCCCAACCATCGACGTCGTGACTCGGATCGGTCTCCGCAACGCCGAGTTCCTGCGCCGTCTTCACTCCCTCGGCAAAGCTTCTTCCTTCCTCCATCGTTTCCAGAATCACGTTCGTCGTCGAGTTGAAGACGGCGCTGAAGCCACGAATTTTTACTGCCGGCAGCGTCTCGCGGAAGAGTGAGAAAACAGGCGCGCTATCCAGCACGGTCGACTCAAACATCAATCGCCTGCCCTGCGCGACCGCGATCCTGTTCAGCTCGTCATACGCATAAACAATCGGAGCTTTGTTCGCCGTGATTGTGTGAGCACCGGCTTGAAGTGATTTCCTTAGGTACTCGATCGCCGGCTGGCCTGTTTCGGGATTCAGCGAAGTAGTTTCAAACACAACATCCGGTTTCGCAAGCGCAAGCCACTCGTCGATGCTTTGCACACTCGCTGTTTCATCACTACCGCTGAGCAAGCGCGTGACATCGATCGCATTCTCACTTGCACGCCATCCCATCCGTCGCGTCGCAATACCTACTATCTCCCACTCAATCCCATAATTCTCATGCAGCTCCGCGGACTTCGACACGAGCAACCGGGCGAGCGCACGCCCAACGTTTCCAAATCCAAGAAAGCAAAGTCTGTATCTTTTCATGTATGATTAGTCAGTCCGTATGAAACAGTATCACGATCTGCTGCGATCTATATTAACCAATGGGTCCGAACATCGAGACCGCACCGGCGTCGGCACGATTTCACATTTTGGTTTTCAAACGAGATTTGATCTGCGCGATGGTTTTCCGATCGTGACGACGAAGCGGGTGCCGTTTCGCTGGGTGGCGGAAGAGTTGTTCTGGTTTTTATCCGGCGACACGAGTGAAACGAATTTGCGCGAACGCGGCGTTGACATTTGGGCTGAATGGGCCGATGAAGAACACACCGCGAAGTTTGGACGACCGCCCGGAGATCTTGGACCGGTTTATGGTTATCTCTGGCGCTCATTTGGTGGAAATTATCCTGAGAAGGATGGTGTGGACCAGATCGCAAATCTGGTGAAGCAGATTCAAACGAATCCGGATTCACGCCGGTTGATCGTGACCGGTTGGGATCCACGACAGGCTGATAACGTCGATCTCCCGCCGTGCCATACATTGTTTCAATTCAAAGTGAAGAGCGGTCGCGTTCTTCACTGCCAACTCTACCAGCGTTCCGCCGACGCTTTTCTCGGCGTGCCGTTCAACATCAGTTCGTACGCGCTGCTAACACATCTCCTCGCACATGTCACAGAGCTTGAGGTTGGCGATTTTGTTTACACGCTCGGCGATTACCACATCTACAAGAACCATCTCGAGCAGGTCGAACAACTCTTGTCGCGCGAGCCGCTACCACTCCCTGAATTGCAGATCAACGACACGCAGAATAAACTGCGCGGGCTCGAAGGACTGCTGGCGATGAAGTATGAACACTTAAACCTTATCGGTTATAAATCACACGGAAAGATCGCAGCGCCAGTGGCGGTGTAAAAGATGATCATCGGAATCGCAGCAGTCGATCGAAAAGGCGCCATCGGAAAAGGTGGCAAGTTACCGTGGCACTATTCGGCGGACATGAAGTTCTTCCGTGAGACGACGACGGGACACGCGGTCGTGATGGGGCGGAAGACGTGGCTCACGATTGGGAAGCCACTCAAGAACCGGCTGAATATCGTCCTCAGTCGCGATTCGAACATCGAGCCTCAGGAATCTTTGCTGGTGCTGAGCGATGTTGATTCGGTGATCTCGTTTAGTGAAAAGCTCTCGACAGATCTATTCGTGATCGGGGGAGCGCAGATCTACGAAGCCTTTTTACCGCATATCGAGAAGTGGATCATTACTCAGGTACCGTTGACCGTCAGCGGTGCGGACGCGTTTATGCCGGAAGGGTATTTGGATGGGTTCAAGAAGACCGAGTCAAAATCTATAGAAGACGACCTCGTCGTGGAATATTTTAGCCGCAGATGAACACAGATAAACGCGGATCAGAATAATTCATCCAGCGCTTCGTCGACTGATCGCACACCAACAACGCGCACACCCAACAATCGCTCAAGTCCGGCAACATTCGATGCAGGCATCACGATCTTTTTGAAGCCGAGTGCCTGTGCTTCGCGCGCACGAACGGAGGCCTGCATTGCTCCGCGTACTTCGCCGGTCAAACCGATCTCGCCAAAGACCGCCGTGTGTGGATCAACTGTCGTGTTCTTGAAACTCGAAACGATCGCCGTCACGACTCCCAGATCAGCCGCCGGCTCGTCAACTTCAAGCCCGCCGGCAATGTTTACAAAAACATCATCACCCGTAAGTTGCAGTCCGGAACGCTTCTCTAGCATCGCGATCAAGAGGGCGACGCGATTCTGGTCCAACCCCTGCGTCATTCGCCGGCCGGTCCCGTATTTCGTCCCCGAAACAAGTGCCTGAATCTCCACCAGCAAAGGCCTCGTGCCTTCCATACACGCAGTAACGATCGAGCCGGCGACGTTCTGCGGTCGTTCCTGTAGAAACATCTGCGACGGGTTTGCGACGGGCATCAGTCCAGCGCCCGTCATTTCAAACACGCCGACCTCATTCGCCGCTCCGAAACGATTCTTGACGGCCCGAACAATTCGATGGTTGTGATGTCGCTCGCCTTCGAAATAAAGAACCGTGTCGACGATATGCTCGAGGATCTTTGGACCAGCAATCGAGCCTTCTTTCGTGATGTGCCCGATCAGAAAAATCGGCACGCCACGATTCTTCGCCAGCAGCAGAAACCGATGCGCGACTTCCCTCACCTGTGAAACTGATCCCGGCGCCGATTCGATCGCGCTCGAAAAAACAGTCTGGATCGAATCGACGATGATTGCGCCGGGCTTCAGTCGCTCAATTTCGTTGATGACGTTTTCGAGATTGGTCTCGGGCAGGAGATAGACGTTTTTAGCCTCGACGGCGAGTCGTTCGCCTCGCAACTTGATCTGGCGTTCTGACTCTTCACCGGAAACGTAAAGCACGAGCGCACCGGAGGCGCTCAATTTGTCGGCCACCTGAAGCAACAACGTGCTCTTACCAATGCCGGGATCACCGCCAATCAGGACGAGTGTTCCCGGCACGATGCCGCCGCCCAGGACACGATCAAACTCCGTCACCCCAGAAGGAATGCGAACGTCGTCCTGTGATTCGATCTCAGTGAAAGCAACTGCGGATACGTCGCGAAGTTTAAAGCCGTTCCGGGAATGCCGCGACGTCTGGGCTTTTTCTTCGACGAGAGAATTCCATTCGCCACACTCGGGACACTTGCCAAGCCACTTGCCAACCTTGTGACCGCAGTTTTGACAGACAAAAATAGTTTCTTTTTTCAATGTGTTCAGAAAGTTTCTCCCGCAACGGCGCAACGGCGCTACGCAGATTCCGTTGCGCCGTTGCGTCGTTGCGGGGGAAAATATTTTTACAAGCTACAAACTTTACAGCAGCTCTTTCACATTCTCAGTCGGACGCCCAAGCACCGCACGATCGCCGCGTTCCACAATCGGTCGTTGGATCAGATCCGGATGCTCGACCATCATCTTGACCAGCTCGCTGTCGCTGAACTTGTCCTCGCTCAGTCCGAGCTCTTTGTAGACCGGTTCACTCTTCCGCAAAAGATCCCGCGGCTTCATGTTCATTTTACGAAGCAGCTCGGTGAGTTTCTTTTTACTCAACGGCTGAATGTAATAATTGACTTTCTCAAACGGAATGCCGCTCTCACGGAGCAGCTTGTCCATTTCGCGACACTTGGTTCAAGTTGGTTTTTCGTAAACTGTGATCATAGCTGTTCTTGGTTCTTGGTGCTTTGTACTTGGTTTATCCAAGCAAAGTACAAAGCACAAAGTTCAAAGCTCTAAGGGAAGATCCCCCTTACGCTGGTTGCTTCAACAACTCTTCCGACCGCGAGTATATAAGCACCGGTACGCATGTCGGTGTTGTAACGCTCGGCAGTCTCGTGTACTGAATTGAATGCCGTCTGGATGGTCGTCTCGAGGGTGTCGTTAATCTTACGTTCCGACCAGAAGAACGAATACTGATCCTGCACCCATTCATAATAACTCACCGTCACGCCGCCTGCGTTTGCGAGGATGTCAGGGATGAGAAAAACTCCCTGGTCCTCCAACACACGATCGGCGCCGGGCGTGGTTGGTCCATTTGCGAGCTCGGCAATGATCTTCGCTTTCACATTGCCGACGTTCTTCATCGTGATCGCATTTTCGAGTGCCGACGGCAAAAGGATATCGCAGTCGATTCCAAATATATCGTCAGGCGAAATCTCTTTCGTGCCGGGTGCTCCGGCCAGTGACTTCGTCTCAGCTTTGTGTTTCAACGCTTCGCCCACGTCGATGCCGCTCGACGAATAGACAGCGGCTTTCGAGTCGCACGCAGCCACGACTTTCGCGCCATCTTCTGCAACCAGGCGAGCGATATTCGCACCTGCATTTCCAAAACCATGAACTGCGACACGCGCGCCTTTCAAACTCATTCCCTTAACGCGACAAGCTTCACGCAACGCGTAGAGACAACCACGCGCCGTCGCTTCCGCGCGACCCTGCGATCCGCCAAGAGAGATTGGCTTGCCAGTGACGACACCGAGCTCCGTATGCCCGCGCACCATCGAGATCGTATCCATGATCCACGCCATTGTTTGTTCGTCAGTGTAAACGTCGGGCGCGGGAATATCTCGATCCGGACCAATGATCGGTGCAATCTCGAAAGCATAGCGACGTGTAAGTCGTTCCAGTTCATTTCGCGAAAGGCTCTTGGGATCACAGACCACTCCACCTTTGCCGCCGCCATAAGGAATACCGACGGTCGCGCACTTCCAGGTCATCCACGAAGCGAGTGCCTTGACTTCGTCGAGGGAGACGTTCGGGTGATAACGAATGCCTCCTTTTGCTGGACCACGTGCGATGTTGTGTTGCACTCGGTAACCTTCAAACACCTGCACGTCGCCGCCATCCATCTTCACCGGAATCGAAACAATGAGTTGCCGCTTGGCATTCTCTAAAACACGTCGCATCGACAGGTCAAGATCGAGGTAATCAGCAGCACGGTTGAACTGCTGCTTAGCAATTTCAAATGGATTGAGTTCTTCCTGAAAGGCCCGTTGGGTCGCCATGCAATCTCCTCCTGATGGGGTGTAGGAACTCGGAGAGCGGCAGTAATCCTATGTCGGGGGCGAATATGTTTCAAGCGAGCGGGAACCCCCGGCGCGAGCCGGTGTCTAATCTGCCGAGTAAGCTCCTGCGACCCGA
>DATEIS010000603.1:0-4740 GCA_035278765.1 Pyrinomonadaceae bacterium
GACCAATACGAAAAACCCGACTGGGAAGCGCGCTATGAAAAGTTGCGTGTAGTTGAAGGCACTGACGTAGACAAGCGCCTGGCGCCGCGAACGCTTGTGATGGGCATTGAGTTGAATGGGAAGTCAGTCGCTTATCCGCTATCAGCACTACAAAAGCAAAGTCCGATCATCGATATGGTTGGCGCTGTGCCGATCATCATCGCGTTGGGTGAAGACAATCGCTCAGTTCGCGCTTTCGAACGTAAGGTCGATGGCCGCACGTTGGAGTTCTTTCAGAAAAAGGACGACAAGAATCCGCAGTTTCAACTAATTGATGCCGAAACAGGAAGCACGTGGAATTTCGAAGGCAGAGCTACGAGTGGTCCACTCGCAGGGCGTCAACTGAAGAAAGTCTTTGTCCTCGAAGATTACTGGTTCGACTGGCGCATCTACCATCCCGATACCGCGATTTATCAACTCGGACCGCAATAAAAAGTCATACGTTAATCACAGATTACACAGGTTTATAAAGAATGATGATATTGCGCCGGCTGCGCGTGAGCTCGTCCAGAACATATCGGTAAACCCAATCCGTGTCATCCGTGGCTAAAACTGTTCGGTGCCGTCTGGCTCGATGTGGGGTTCGTTATTCATCGATTGTCGCAGGCGTGAGAGTTCAGAGTAGATCAAATAACGAGCGCGATTTTGATTTCCGAGTGGCCGGTGCTCAGCGATGCAGTGCCACGGATTGTAAGAAAGCTCGCGCGCGAACTTTGTCTGAGCCTCGGAAGTAAACTCCTGTTTCGGAATCTTGATCTTCGCCACCGTCACAAACGGCGAAAGACGTTCGGGCCACTCGATCGACGCATCTTCAATCGGCATTCGTTTGTGATTGGTCTGTAGCTGAATACTGAAATCAAACTCTGCGTCAGTTCGTGAAAGCGTTTGGGCCATTGATTGACGCAGCCAGTTGTCCGGCGGGTTCCACGGAATCTTCGTTTTGAAACCCGAAGTCGGAGTGACTGAATACTTCATCGCCTGTCCTTCACCAAGCAGGTACGGCACACAACTCCAGTAGCGCACTTCAAGCGGGCTTCTGTTCATGCGCGCGTAGATTCCCTGCATAGTCATGTCGCCAAAATGTGAATCCAGCGGATTGATGAAGTAGAACACCGGTGTGCGCGCAAAGATCTGTTTCTGCAGCTTCAGGTTTTCGACGATGTTTGGCGTGGTAAACGTCGGGCAACTAATGCCGCTGAAGTCTTGAGTCGCTTTCTCATCGTCCAGCAGCTTTTCTCCGGGCACTCCCATGAGTTTGATACCGATACTAAGAATGCCGCTATCCTCGATGTCAGGTGGCGATGCCGGGCCAGGACCACCAAAGCGAATCCATGCCGGATAAGTCTTCGGCTCAGCGAATACTCCGTGTTTGTAGACGGGCGGAATATTTTCGAGGACGCGAAACTCGGCTCGAACTACGCCGTAAGTTTTAGTGTTGCCCCCGCGCTCCGCGATACGTCCCGCGTACTCGCGCTTCATGTACTGTCCCATCGCATCTTTGATTCCGACGGTGATCGTGTCTTCTCCGGGTACAGGAATTTCCTCACACAGGCGTGTTTCGTGATTCTTGCGAAGCGTGCGAAGCAGCAATTGAGTCACTTCTACGATGGGCCGTTGAAACACCGCATTGAACGCATCACGAAAGTACGGATCAAAGCGATGCTCGAGCGTCACTAAGCTGAGTACGAAATCGTTGAAGCGTGGTCCAAGGTTTGAGGCCATAGAAGTAGTCGCCACAAACAAGCAGAAAACGGTTGAGGTAAATCGGGGCACAGTCTAGCACCTTTCCGCGTCGTGGGAGATATTAATCTGGACACGACAGGGCTATTTGTCTACAGTAAATCGCGCAGCCGATCTTCTATCCCACTTTGCCTGGAGGCTGTCCTCTTGACCACAGCTATCGAGCATCTTCACGTAACTGCTAATGGCATCAACTTCCGCGTCGCAGTGTCGGGGCCTGCGAACGGTCCGGCGATTCTTTGCATCCACGGCTTTCCCGAAGGATCGATGGGGTGGCGGCCATTCATGGAAGCGATGCCCCAGGCCCGTATTTATGCACCCGATATGCGCGGTTATCCCGGTACCGATCAACCTCGTAAGGGATACGATGTCTTCACTTTAAGTGACGACGTAAAAGCATTGATTGAAGCGTTGAAACTGGATCGGCCGATGTTGTTGACGCATGATTGGGGCGCCGAATTGGGTTGGATCTTTGCGCACCGGTATTCGTCTCTGATTCGACGTCTCGTGATTGTTAACGGCACTCATCCGAAAACACTTGTCCGTGCGGTGTTTCACTTTACAGATTGGCAAACGTTTCGTCTCCCATGGGTTCCGTTCTTTGAGTTGCCGTGGATTCCCGAAGCCTTCATCGCAAGCTCGCTTGGTCGAAAGGTGTTGAGGTGGTCGTTCACTTCAAGAGAAGGTCAGAAGGGAACTATGAATACAGCCATTGTCGATGAAATGGTGACACGATTTCAGAAGGCGTCGGACATGAAGCCGCCGATCGATTACTATCGACAGTTCGTGAGCACGATCTTGACGCCGAGCAAACGCGCAAGGCTTTATCACATCTACGAAACGCCCATCAGCACGCCCGTTACAGTCGTCTGGGGCATGGAAGACGGGGCGCTGCCTGCAAGCGTTGCTTTCAAGAGCGGCAAAGACGCGGGTTGTGAGATAGAAATTCGACCGCTGCCGGGCGTGGGCCATTATGTTGATCTCGAAGCTCCGGAGAAGTTGGCCCAGGAAATCACCCGTTTACTCTAATCAATGAGCACGCAAGCTGATTGCGAATATATCGTTGTTGGTTCCGGCGCCGGAGGCGGCACGGTGGCTGCGCGTCTTGCTGAAGCAGGACGCAAAGTGATCCTGCTCGAGGCCGGTGGAGATCCGAAGGAGCTTACCGGGGCTGATATGGTTTCAAAGGAAGGTCGTTTGCCGTGTGACTACGACGTGCCTGCCTTTCATGCGTTTGCTTCGGAAAACGAAGCGATGAAGTGGGACTTCTTCGTTCGCCATTACGAAGATCTTGAGACGCAGAAACTTGATAAGAAATACAGGGACGAACATGACGGCCGACCCGTCGACGGCGTTCTGTATCCACGCGCCGGAACACTCGGTGGTTGCACAGCTCATAACGCGATGATCCTGGTTTATCCGCACAACGCGGATTGGGATTACATTGCGGAGTTAACGGGCGATTCAAGTTGGAAAGCGTCGAAGATGCGTACGTACTTCGAGCGCCTCGAAAACTGTGGTCACCGTCCCTTTCACCGCTGGCTCGCAAAGATTGGAATCAACCCGACGCGTCACGGCTGGAAAGGATGGTTGCGAACTGAGAAATGCATCCCGATGTCGGCGATGCACAACAGCACTCTTGCCCACGTCATGCTTAAATCGGGCCATAAGGCATTTGACGACATCGGCGAGAAGTTGAAACGCGCACGCTGGTTCTTTGAAGGGAAATTGGATCCGAATGATTGGCGACTCGTTGAGCAAAACTCTATTGGATTGCGTTACGTGCCGCTCTCGACCAACAACCACGCACGCACCGGAACGCGCGAGCGTGTCCTCGAGATTGCGTGCAAATATCCCGATCGTTTGCGTGTAGAGCTCAACGCGCTGGCCACGCGAGTGCTGTTTGACGACAGCAATCGAGCGATCGGCGTTGAGTATCTGAAAGGTCAGCGTCTCTATCGTGCGCACATGCGACCGAGCAACGAAACAGGAGAGTTGCGACGCATGTACGCTTCGCGCGAAGTGATTCTCGCCGGCGGAACGTTCAATACACCGCAACTGTTGATGCTTTCCGGTGTTGGACCGCGAGATGTGCTCAAGGAACATGAGATTCCACTGCGTGTCGAACTGCCGGGCGTCGGAACGAATCTTCAGGATCGATATGAAGTCGCTGTCGTTAATCGCATGCGTGACAATTGGGAGCTGTTTAAAGATGTAAAGTTTGATACGAGCGATCCGCAGTATCAGCAGTGGTCTCAAAAGCGCAAGGGACTCTATGCGACGAATGGGGCCGTGCTCACGTTGTTCAATAAATCGAAGCGCGCTGAGCTTCCGGATCTGTTTTGTATGGCACTGCTGGCTCAGTTCAAAGGTTACTTTCCGGGATATTCGGCCCTCTTTCCGCAAGGTCTCAATTACCTGACGTGGGTGATTCTCAAGGCGCACACGAAGAATCGGAAAGGGCAGGTGACACTGCGCTCGGCCGACCCGCGCGATACGCCGTTGATTAACTTTAACTACTTTGAAGAAGGTGGCGATGAGGATCTCGAAGCGGTGATTGAGGGAATTCAGTTTGTACGTAAACTGACGGTAAAGCTTGAAGAGGAAAAGCTGATCGCCAAAGAAGAGATTCCCGGCAGTGATTGTGAGTCGACCGAGGATTTGAAGAAGTTTGTGCGTGAAAATGCGTGGGGTCATCATGCGTCGTGCACGTGCGCGATTGGACCACGGGAGCAGAATGGAGTGCTTGATTCAAATTTTCGCGTGCATGGCACAAAGAGGCTGCGGGTTGTCGATGCGTCAGTTTTCCCACGCATCCCGGGGTTCTTCATCGTTAGTTCGATTTATATGATCGGCGAAAAAGCCGCCGACGTAATCCTTTCCGATCAGTGAAATCCGCGGTTCATTTAGACAGGATTTACAAGATGGATCACGATTTTCAAGATTTCATTGACAAACCGC
>DATEIS010000604.1:0-11340 GCA_035278765.1 Pyrinomonadaceae bacterium
AAAACACATGGATATCCCCAAACAATACGACCCCAAAGAGGCGGAGCAGCATCATTACGAGCGCTGGGAGAAGAATGGTTATTTTGCCCCGGAGATTAATCGCGATCCGAAGGCGCCGGTTTTCAGCATAGTCATTCCGCCACCTAACGTCACCGGCTCTCTGCACATGGGCCATGCGTTGCAACACACGTTCATGGACGTCATGACGCGTCACAAACGCATGTGTGGCTACCGCACGCTCTGGTTGCCAGGAACGGACCACGCCGGCATCTCAACGCAGTTAATGGTTTCGCGCGCGTTGAAGAAGGAAGGGAAGTCGCGTCACGATCTTGGGCGCGAGAAGTTTATCGAACGCGTCTGGCAGTGGAAGCACGAATCCGGTGGACAGATTACGTTGCAGATGCGTCGCGAAGGCGCGTCGGTCGACTGGTCGCGCGAAAAGTTCACGATGGATGAGGATCTCTCGAAGGTCGTGCGCGAAGTGTTTGTGCGCTTGTACGACGAGGGAATGATCTATCGCGGCAACCGCATCGTTAACTGGTGCCCGCAGGACCAGACTGTGCTGTCGGATCTCGAAGTTGAAAAACAGCCGCAAGCCGGAAAGCTTTACTATCTTCAATATCCAATCAAGAACAGCGACAGACGTGTGACCGTCGCGACCACACGGCCCGAGACAATGCTCGGCGATACGGCCGTTGCTGTAAATCCAAACGACGAGCGTTACGGCAACCTGGTGGGCCAAACAGTTCTATTGCCTCTCACCAATCGCGAGATCCCGATCATTGCCGACGAGTATGTCGATCCGCAGTTTGGCACCGGCGCAGTGAAGATCACACCGGCACACGATCCAAACGACTACGAAATGGGTTTGCGTCACAACCTCCAGCAGGTGGTCGTTATCGATCCACACGCAAAAATGACTGCCGATGCAGGCGCAGACTACGCCGGCCTCGATCGTTACAAAGCGCGTGACAAAGTCGTCGCCGATTTTGAAGGTTTAGGCCTGCTGGAAAAGATAGTTGACTACGAGTTTTCGATCTCAAAATGTGAACGCTGCAAGACTGTCATCGAGCCGCTAATCTCGACGCAGTGGTTCATGAAGATGGACCACCTGCGCGACCTTGCGCTCGACTTGATGGCGCGTGAGCAATTGCCACAGTTCACACCGGAAACGCCGTACCGGAAAGTCTATACTGACTGGCTCGAGAACCTGCGCGATTGGACCATCTCGCGGCAACTCTGGTGGGGCCATCAGATTCCTGCCTGGTACACGCCCGGCGGAGACCTTATCGTCGCCAGATCTGAAGCAGAGGCGCGTGAAAAGGCGGGCACGAGTGAGCTCACGCAGGATCCGGACGTTCTCGATACGTGGTTCTCTTCCGCGCTTTGGCCGTTCTCAACGCTCGGTTGGCCCAACGACACCCAGGATCTAAAAACCTTTTATCCTACGTCCGTGCTCGTAACGGCCCGCGACATCATCTTCCTGTGGGTGTCGCGCATGGTGATGATGGGGCTGAAGTTTCTAGGCGACGAACCGTTCGCAGACGTTTACATCACCGGCACGGTCCTCGACAGCCAGGGCCAGCGCATGTCAAAGACGAAGATGAACGGTATCGATCCGCTCGAAGTGTTCGATAAGTTTGGTGTCGACGCAACGCGTCTTACGCTCGCGCAGGTCGGCAGCACTGACACGCGTTGGAATGAAAAGCAGGTCGAGTCGTATCGCAACTTCGCAAACAAAATCTGGAATGCGGCGCGCTTTTGTCTGCTCAATTCAGAAGGCGCGGAAGTCAAACCAGAGATTCTCGAGCAAAGCACTGCGCTGCACGATCGCTGGATCGTTTCGCGACTCAACCGTGCGGCGAGAGATCTCAACGCCGCGATCAATGCTTACGAGTTTCATGGAGCGGTACAGATTCTCTATCACTTCTTCTGGGACGATTTCTGCGACTGGTACATCGAGCTCGCTAAGGCAGATGTGACAGCAGAACAAGACAGCGCCGCACGAACGGAAGCGCGGACCAGACTACTAACCGTGCTCGAACATGCACTACGTCTGTTGCATCCGTTCATGCCTTATATCACTGAAGAGTTGTGGCAGCGTCTGCCGGGCGATAAACATCTGCATGCGGCTTACGCCGGCGCGCAGCCGACAGTGATGCTGACTGCATATCCCGAAGGCGCGGCAAATTTGATCGACGAAGCAGCCGAGTCGGAGATGCAGGCCATCATCGAGTTGATCTCGCGCGTGCGAAACATTCGTTCCGAGATGAACATCAAGCCGGTCGAGCGGATTCCAGTTGTCGTTGCATCGCCAGACGATAAAGTGCGTCGCGTCTTTTCATCCGCGCGCGAGCAGATCTCGCGGCTGGTCCGCGCTTCTGAACTTACTGTTAGTGAGCGTCTTGATGCACCGAAGGCTTCGGCGCGAGCGGTATTGTCCGGCGGCGCCGAGTTAGCAGTGCCGCTCGAAGGCCTGATCGACTTCGAACAGGAACGCCGTCGCTTACATCGCGAACAGGAGAAGCTTCAGGCAGAAGCAACCAAGCTCGAAGCGCAACTCGGCAATCCGAATTTTGTTGAGCGCGCGCCGGTAGAGCGAGTCAACGAAGTTCGCGAACGCATCGCCGCGATCGCGCAACAGTCTTCCCAACTTCAACAGACAGTCGAGAATCTACAATGAACTGGGTTGACGAAGGCGCACTTTACGCGCAGATCGGACTCTTTTTACGCGAAGACCTCGGACGCGGAGACATCACAACGCAGTCGATCATTGCTCGTAACACGCGTGCTCGCGCGCGTTTTGTAGCCGGCGAAAACATGATTGTCGCGGGCCTCGAAGCCGCGGAAGAAGTCTTTCTGACACTCGATTCTCAGCAACAACTGGAAGCGTTTGTTTCCGACGGCGAGCCGGTTGAAGCCGGCAAAGTGATCGCGCGCATGATTGGCTTTGCCGACGTGCTGATCTCCGCGGAACGGACCGCGCTTAATCTGCTGCAACGACTTTCCGGCATTGCGACGCTGACGAACCAGTACGTGAAGGCAGTGGACGGCACTGGCGCTCAGATCGCGGACACGCGCGCCACCACTCCCGGTCTGCGGCCATTGGAAAGATACGCAGTCGAACTTGGCGGCGGGGCTAACGGCAGGTTTGGTTTAGACGACGGCGTGGTTGTGACGTCAAATCACGTTTCGATTCTCGGCGGTGTGGCGAGTGCGGTTAAGATTGCGAAGGAAAAATTGGGTTATCTCCACCGAATCGCAATCGAAGTCTCCAGTGAAAGCGATATAAAGGAAGCTGTGACCGCGGGCGCTGATGTGGTTGTGATCAGAGATCTTAGTGCAACAGAATTTGCCCGACTTGCTGGAATTGCGAAAGAGTTATCAAACGCGATCGCGATTGAGTGCGCGGGAAAGATCACTCCGGCGGATGTTCGTGAATTTGCTACGGCGGGCGCGCAACTGATCCGTATCGAGGCGTTGACGAATGCCGCCCCGGCAATGAATATCAGCTTTAACGTTCAGCCTTTCTAGCCACAAAAGGCACATAAAGCACAAAAAGCACAAAAGAAAAGCTACGTTAATGAGTTGGCGGGATAGAACCAGGCAAAAGCTTGCGCACCGGGCGCTCGAACGGCAACTTGCTTATCAGGAACGCAAGGCGGAACACGTTCGCGGGCATGAAGACGAAGTTATCAATGCGATGAAGCGCTCGTCGCATCGCGTGCGCGAGTTGCTCGAGACGTTTCAACCAATCAGTTCTGACGCTCGTGTTATTGAAGTCGGCAGCGGCGCGCATGGACTGATCTTTTGTTTTGGATCAGAGTCTGGAGTCGGCGTAGATCCACTTGCTGTTAGTTATGGACGGCTGTTTCCAAACTGGCAGGGCAGTGCGAAGACAGTTGCGGCGTGTGGCGAGTCCTTGCCGTTTGCCAATCAGAGTTTCGATGTCGTGCTTTGCGACAACGTAGTTGATCATGCTGAATCGCCGAAACGGATTGTGGGAGAGCTCGTCAGAGTTCTCAAACCGGGCGGTTTGCTCTATTTCACTGTAAACGTCCATCACCCGGTTTACTCCGTTGCCGCTGGATTGCATTCTGGTTGGAGGGCGATTGGCGTACCTTATGAGGTCGGTCCGTTTGCCGACCACACGATTCACCTGACGCTCGAAGCAGCCGTGAATTTGTTCGAGAAATTGCCGTTACAGATTCTGAGTTCGAAAAGCAACATTGATGAAGCGCGGGCACGAGCCCGTAAACAGCCGCCACGGCACGTCGGAGATCGATTCAAACGCGTGTTTTTCAAGAATGCGCTGTACGAAGTGGTGGCACGCCGGATTTAGTTTTGGAACGGGCAGCCGAACGGCTCGTGAAAACCCTTGGAGCATCGGGCTGAAGCTTGATGGCATCTTTAATTGCGGGGTATCTTAGAGGCGAAAAGGAGCACCACCATGCCTGTTTGGATTCGTAATTACATCAAGTTCCTCATTGCAGCGTGCTTGATAGTCAGCTTCTGTCTGGTTGAGGCCGACGCGCAAACGCGGCGGAAAAAGCGTCGCCGGAGTGTGCCGGCAGCGCCAAAACCCGTGATCACGAATCCGACAATCGCTCCTCCTGAGGCGAGCAAGACTCCCACTCCTGACGGCGATGTAAAGATCATCAGCACTGCTGATTCCACCAAAGAGTCGAACGAGCAACTGCAGGGCTCGAAGCCGAAAGTCACCGATCCAACCGCAGAAGAGAAGACGCAGGAGACGATCAGCGATCTTTCGAAGCAAGTGGACAGGCTCAATAACAAGCTGACCCAGATGCAGGAAGACGATCGTTATCAAATGGACATGGAGCGACTCACGCGCGCCGAACAGCGTGCGGAACAGTTGCGTTCGCAGTTGATGGATGTTCAGGCCAAGATTGCTGACTTTGAATCGAAGATCGAGCAGATCGAGTGGGCACTGAAGCCTGAGAACCTCGAAAACTCGACTGCGGGTTATGGAAGCACGCGCCCCGAAGCCCTCCGCGACGCTCGCAAGAAGGGGCTTGAGAGTGAGAGAACGAGGGTTCAGGCGCAGTTAAAACTTGCTGAGACGAGTCGATCTCGTTTGGAAGGCGCGGTTGCGAATGCGGATTCGGAAGTAGACCTGTTACGAGCGAAGCTCGAACAGCGCCGCGCGCAGATGGATGCCGCTCCTGTTGAGACACCGGCGCCGAAGCCACGAAAGCCTTAGTTAGCCACAAAAAGGCACAAAAAGCACAAAACAGATCTGTTCAGGAACTTGTGTGGAGTGCGACGGCTCGCCAGACGCCTAGTTGATTGATAAATGTCAGCGTGTAGTTTGAGCCGTGGACAATCGCTGTATCGCCGTAGACTGAAATACTCACCTTAGCCGGATCAGGCTTTCCATACTTCACTTTTCGCGCACGCAAATCGTCAAGCAGTTGCTGACGTGTAGTTTGAATGGAGCCGTGTGTCCAGACGAATGTGGAGTCGGTCAGTGCGGTGATTTGATCGAGGTTGGCAGAGAGAATCGCGTCATGAAATGCTGAGTTGGCGGCAGTGACCTCGCTCTTGCTTTCGGCTTCAGTGCGCGGCATACGTGTCGACTGCCAGTTCACGACCTGCCACTTACCGTCGCGCTTAACGAAGGTGCCGCTGTTGAGCAGGTTGGCGACTTGCTTGGCGCCGCCAGTTTCCGTCGTTGCTACAAGGCGAAACGCGACTACAGCGGTGTCGCCGTACTGTTGAATCTTGATATCCTCGGCGGTGTAGACCGTTTTTGGATCGGTGGGTTTTGGGGCAGGTGTAGAACGCACGTCGTGCATTACTTCCGACTTGTTCACGCGGCGTCCAGCGGAACGCGTGTAGATCAAATCGTCCGCCCAGAAGCGTTCGTGAATCGCCGGATCGTTGCGTGAAGCGCCCGCTAAGAAATCATTCAACAGTTTGGTCAGTTCGGCAGCGTCGGGTGCCGTCTGCGCGAACACGCTACAGCTCAGTAACAACACTATCGCAAACGCGACAAGAGATTTGATCTTCATAATTTTGGGAGTCAACAAGTTAATCGCAGCCAGCAGCATCAGACGTCATTAACACGGCCTGGCATTCTGGGGGTTGCGGCCATCGTTTCCTCCGAAAGGGGATTTAAGAGGAAGCGATATTAGCAGAATCAAGGCTCTTTCTTCGCTACTGTAACCGCCCACCACGAACCACTTTCGTGTTGCAATGCCGACCAGTACCATGCGGAAACGTCAGTCCACGTTTCATCGGAGTCAGAATGAATTTGTTCAAGAACGATTAGGCGCTCGTTGTCTTTGGTTGCGGCGAATCTTGTCCACAGTGTGCCGCGTTCGTCGCGGTGCGCGGCAAGTGGCTTCACGGTATATCCGAGTCCCTGGAAACAGTCGGAGGAAGGATGCAGCTTGCGTGTAGGTTCAGTGACCCAGCGAATGATTAACTCGCGTTCACCGTCGGTGAAGCGTGCGATTCGACCAGGGAAGTCGGACGCGAAGCTTTTTTCCATTTCGTTTAGAGCGAGGGGTGTCAGAGGTTTGCCTTCGAATGTGGTAGGCCAGCCGGGGAATGTGACTGTTGGTGCGGTCCCCGCTGCAGTCTCATACCGCGCCGAGAAGTACGGAATGAACGCTGCAATTGCGCAAGCAACTATGTAGATGACAGTGCTACGTCGCATATCATTCTGATTTGGGCGTAACTGTAGGGGCGGCCCTCCGTGGCCGCCCGTGGTTTGGAAACGGATTCAAGAATCTACGACCTCGGCATCGGTGAAAACGATTCAAGCCACGGGCGGCCACGGAGGGCCGCCCCTACAGTTGAACCTTTTCGCAATAGAAACACGGTGGAAATGATTCCCGCTGCTTCCAAAATAAACGCAATCACGCCCGCGTACTCGTGACTCCAGGCTGGAAAATCCAAAACGCCAGCTTCGATATAGAACAAAGCCACTGCGCGAAACACGTTCGCGCCCATGATCACGATTCCCACAAGCGGCATCAGCAGAAGAATCTTGCGAACCGGCAGTTCATACAAACACAACACGACGAACGTTAAGAACAAACCGACCCAAAGCATCTTGATCCCGCTGCACGGCGCGTCAATCCAAATCAGATGACCATTCCAATTCAGGCACGTTCCCTCAGCGACCACAGCAAAACCCGCGAGCCGCAGAATTGGAGCAGTTAATTCCGCCACGACAATGCGCAACGGATAACCGCCAAAGAACTGCAGCGTCGGGATCGTCGGCAATGAAAGATACAAAAGTCCAAACAATCCGGCGTGAAACGATTTTCCAAAACGCGACAGACTCGCCGTCACCGCAACCGCTGTGAATGCAATTAAAGCGCGCGCAAGTGGCGGCAACACAAAATATGTCGCTGCATAGACGAGAATCAGCGCCGCTGGCAACCAGAGTGATCGCCCGCTCTGTGGCAACGGTTTTCGCGAGACAATCAGAAATAGAATCGCCGCGACAAACGCGAGTACGCCCCATGGCTGATCCCATGAATAAACCGCGCGTGTGATGTACCAGTGCCACACTTCCCAAAAGGCAAGCAACTGAAGCCCGAGAATTACAAGCAATCGCTTCATACCGAACATCGACCCGGACCAGATTTGCGATACTTCATGTATGCAAGCCAGAGCATAAACGCGCCCGCAACTATGAACAGTGCGACCATCTCTGGTTCCGGAATCGTTGGCACTGTTCCTGCATCAACCGGCTTCAAATCGTTGTCTTTATACTGTTGCTCTGTTTCAAGCACGACTGCCCCGGTTACGGGAGTCACGAGTTGATATCGCGCCGCGAGTGTTATCGCTTCGTCCTCCAGTTCAGAATCTCGAGGAGCAAGAATTCGCGCCACCTCGTCGTTGGCCCATAATCGTGCGAGATGATCAGATGTTTCGTGTGCTTCAGAAATCTGCTTCTCGTCCAGCTTCTTGCTCGAACGCACAAATTCATAGGTCTTCATGTTGCCGGTTAGCCGTGCAAACAGGTATTTCAGATCCTCGTCGAGTTCGCCAGTGCGCGCGACTGATTTAACCTCGTCGATCCCGTCGAGCGCCTTCTCGATTTCGTCTGCACCACGGGTGGCTTGAACAGAATAGAGCGTTGGTCCATACGGACGATGGTTCCAGCGCCGTCGGAGTTCATCTGAAGAACGCATCAACAAACGTTGTGGATCATGAATCCAGACAATCGCGTTATTACCGGGTTTTTCGGCGGCAAGGTCCCACGCTTGCAGTAGTGCAGGCATGTTATCTGCGCCACCGGCATAGTTCGCATACCTCAATGCCGATTGAATTTCATTAGGACCATTGGCGGGATTCTTGAAGTCATCGATCATGTCCGCATCGGCCAGAACCAACTTCACGTCAAACTCCGGTGGGAGCAACGAGACCGCAGTTTCCAGGTCCGATTTCCATTCCAGCATCGTCTCCGATGTGTCCACTACCAACACGATCCGTTGCAAGTGAGCGGGTGAGCGTTCTTCAATCTTTTGTTGGACCATGAATCCTTTTTCAAAAGGATCCTTGCTCCACATCTCCTTAATGTCTGCCCTCTCGACCAGAATCGCCGAGCGCGCCTCTGAAAGCTCTGCATCACTGATTGAGCGTGTCAGAATGGATTCACCTCCATCGTGGCTATTTCTGGACTCATAGCTTAAGGGCCATAATCGTGTTTTTGAGTTGATCGTTACAGCGTGATGGACCTCGTCAGCAATTCGGAAATTTCGATTTGCGAAGTACGGCAGCAGGAGTTGCGCGCGGTTCGGCTCTTCCAAGGGAAGAGGCAACGTGATGCCGAATCGGATCTTCATGACACCACCGTTGGCTGGAACCGGAAAACATTGGACCAGTATCCGATCGCGGCCGGCAGTCGTCACCAGAACTGGATCGCGTCGTTCTCGTATAGCAACTTGTTGGTAAGCTCTTTTGACGGTGCTGCGACCGGCAAATGCAGCCTCACGAGGCTCGCCGTTTACCCACAACGTCAGACGCGAGACAACGCCTCCGGGCGGTAGTTGAACTTCAGCGCGCGCTTCTCTTTGATCAGGGGATTCGTTTCGAAAGACAAGGGTCCATTCCATGTAACCCACGCCACCGTTCGCATCGACTGAGGCCTCGAGTTTGGAATTTGTTAATGAGAGCCCTCTTAGTTTGCCGCTGATTCGCGAGCCGCCTTGATCATTATCGAAGTCAAAAGTGTCCTGGGGAATAATTCGTCCACCTATTCGATCAGGTGGCAGAGTAGAGTCGAAAGTTTCACCGGTCACGCGATAATAAATCTGCCGCGCTTCGTTTGGATTTATTGGGTTTCCCATCACCCAGGCAAAGCCGAGGAGATCCGTGGCTACACCGCTCCGGCTGTAGCAACTTCGCAGCAGTGCGTCTTTACTGCCGTAAGTACGTAGAAAACGTATCCCTTCAGCTCTGGTTTGAGGCGAATTGGAGACTGCCTTTTCCAGTCCGATTCTTGTGAGTGTGGCCGGAAGTTCAATTGCTCCGAGCACTACGAGAGTCACACCGAGGCCAACGAGGAGACCGCGCTTCTTTACGGTAAAGGTCTTGGATGGAGACGTGGCGGCGATCTGATTCAACTTATGTCGCATCAGCAGAGCCCCGACAAGTGAGAAGTAGGGTGCGAGTGGCAGGAACCCAAGACCGATGATGAGGGTCATCAGTCCGAGCGGCAGAATCGGCAAATAGACAATGGAATAGAAGATCGAGATGCCAATGACGATGGCATTTATGAACCCCGCCAGCCGCAGGCGCTCGGGCGTTCCTCGTCGAATCGCAAACCAGACCTGAAGTTGGGCCAGGGGCACAAAGATCACCAGCAGTAGGTGCCAGGTGGTGGGAAGTGGGTCGAAGAATACTTCGGCGCATATGTGTGTGGATGCCTCGACCGTGATTGAAATCGCCGGCATGATCACGCCCAAAGTAAACAGAACCAAATGGGATTTTGGTTGGTAAGCCTGTTCCTCCATCGCCCCTCCTGAGTTTTCAATTGGCCGGAGACTTTACACTACAAAGTAGTTTATCGCAAGAGAAAAGTTGCCCGGTACTTTGGGCTTGGAACTTTGTGCTTTGATCCTAGTGTCGTAGACTTAGCACGTAATACAAAGCTCAAAGTTCCAAACACAAAGCGCAAAACACGATGTCTACTATTCCACAGCGCGATCTCTATCGCATGATCAATGAAGCTGCCGGGCGTGGCGAGCGTGTCGTTGTTGCCACCGTCGCGCACACGCGTGGCTCGACGCCGCAGCAACGGGGTGCGAAAATGCTTTTCTTCCAAAACGGAGAAGTGGCAGGAACGGTCGGCGGCGGCTGCATCGAGGCTGAGGTCTGGGCTGAGGCAAAAGAGGCTATGCGCTCAGGTAAATCCGAGTTGCACCACTTCTCGCTCACGGCTGATGAAGCGAGTGAGGAAGGAATGGTGTGCGGCGGGACGATGGACATCTTTGTCGAGGTCATGAATTAGTTGTAATTCGATGGCTCAGGATTTTTTAGCTAACTACAAAGCCAAGCATCAGCACCCAATGAACCGGCTGACGCACAGCATCGGTATCCCGATGATTGTCGTCTCGCTGCCGTTGTTCTTCTTGAACTGGCGCTGGGCGCTAGTGTTGTTTATCGTCGGCTGGATCTTGCAATTTGTGGGACACGCGATCGAGGGAAATCAACCTGCCTTTTTCAAGAACCCCGTCTATCTTCTCGTTGGACCACTTTGGGTCCTGCGTCGCGCCGCCGCTGTTTTTGGTTTCGACAAACAAAGAGTGTCGAAGTAAGTGTCCTTCCCGGTTTGAAGCACATCGATGAGTGAAGCAGGCGACCAAACATCTTCGATCGTGAACGCGATCGAGCAGTTACTCGAACGTGGTGAAGTTGCGCTCATCGTTACGAAAGTGAGCGGCCACGGGCCGATTGGCGCAAAGCTCCTCGTGCGCGAGGGTGGTAATGCACTCGGAACACTCGGCGATGCGAGGCTAGACTCGCTCGTCACGAATAACGCGTCACGCTTTCTCGCTTCACGCGATGAGACACGAATGATTAACGCTAGCGAGTTGGATCCAAACTTTCCTGCTGCTCGCGAGACGAATCTGTTGTTTGAACGACTACAACCTGCGCCGCGGCTCGTTATCTGTGGCGCTGGACACGTTGGAGCATCGCTGGCGCGACTTGCGACATTTGCCGGTTATCACACAACCTTGATTGACGATCGTGCTGACTTTCTGAAGCGCGAACGGTTTTCTGAAGCGCAGATCGATTTAGTGGTAGCTAACGACTGGAGCGAGGCGTTGCTGAAAGCTATCGGCAACGGTCGTG
>DATEIS010000605.1:0-3514 GCA_035278765.1 Pyrinomonadaceae bacterium
GCCGCCCGTGGTTTTGATCGTGTTCACCAAATCCGAGGCCGTCGCTTCTTGAATCCTTTAGCCCAAACCACGGGCGGCCACGGAGGGCCGCCCCTACAGTCCGTTCCATGGTGTCAGTAGAATGATCGTCCGGAAGACAAATAGCATGTTGCCTCTAATCGTCTGGTTGCTGATCGCCGTTCCGGTGTTTGGACAACAGCCTGAGGGGGATGTGCGTCAGGTTCATGATCCGAGCATCATTAAGGAGGGCGACACCTATTATTTATTTTCAACGCGGGCAGGAATCGCGATCAGGTGTTCGAAAGACCTGGTCCACTGGCGCTTGTGTGGTGACGTCTTCGCGCACCTCCCGGAGTGGGCGGTCAAGGAAGTGCCGGGTCTGAGAGGCCTGTGGGCTCCTGATATCGCCTACTTCAACGGCAAGTATCACCTTTACTATTCTGTTTCGACATTCGGCAGCAATCACTCGCGCATCGGGCTGGCCACGAATCAGACTCTCGATCCAGCAAGTGAAAAATACAGATGGATGGACCAGGGCAACATAATCGCCTCAAACGCAGGAGACGACTGGAACGCGATCGATCCCGACGTCGTCTTTGACGAACGCGATCAGCCCTGGTTGTCGTTCGGAAGTTTTTGGAGCGGCATCAAGCTCCGCAAGTTGGACCAAAAAACGGGAAAGCTCTCGTCTGATGATCAAACTCTCTATTCACTGGCGAGCCGTCCGAGACCCGGCGCAGTCGAAGCTCCAAACATCATTCGCAAGAACGGCTACTACTACCTGTTCGTTTCCTTTGACTTCTGTTGTCGTGGCAAAGACAGCACCTACAACATTCGTGTCGGCCGCGCGCGCAGCCTCACTGGTCCATACATCGATCGCAGCGGCAAACCGATGATGGAAGGTGGCGGCACACTCGTCATTGCAGGCTCAGGCCGGTGGGCTGGACCAGGACACTCTGCGGTGTTACAGGAAAAGGATCGAGACTATCTCGTCTATCACGCCTACGACACTGAGTGGCGCGGGGTCTCAACGTTACGTATTGCAACTCTTAGATGGGACTCGGAAGCTTGGCCCACGATCTCTAACTAGGCTTGCATCACCTCGATCCCGATAGAGACTAAGGGTGCGATGGCTTCGTCTGAAACGCCTTTGTCGGTAATCAGGATATCCACCTCGTTGACCGGTGCGATCAGAGCCGTACCTACGGCGCCGATTTTTCGATGGTCGGCGACGACGATCTTCTTGCGTGCCTGACGCATCATGGCACGATGAATGGTGGCCTGGTCGGGGTAATTTGTAGTTAGACCATGTTCGACGTGGATGCCGTCGACGCCGATGAATACCTTGTCCACAAAGATCTCGCCGACGCTCTCGATCGCAGCGGGACCAACAAGCGCGAACCAGTCTCCACTCAGAAATCCGCCGGTGACGATGACCTTCAGATCGTCGCGGTGACTCAACTCCATCGCGACATTCACCGCGTTCGTCAAAACCGTGATTCCCTTATGAAGACAAACGCTGCGGGCAACCTGCGTCGCGGTCGTTCCCGCGCCGATAGCGAGAATGTCACCATCACTAACCAGTTCAGACGCGACGAGTCCGATGCGGCGTTTTTCCGCTCCGCGTTGTCGTTCTTGTTCGTGATAGGAGGAAATATGACGAAACGGTTCATAGAGCAGTGGCTGGACTGGTACGGCGCCGCCATGACTGCGCCGCAGGAGTCCGCGTTGCTCGAGCTCGCCAAGATCGCGCCGAATGGTTGCCGGCGACACCTTCAGACGATGGGCCAGTGGCAGAACGGAGACCTTACCTGCCCGCAATAGTTCATGCAGAATTAATTGAGCGCGTCGCTCAGTAGAAGAGGGTTCTTCGGCCATTTTCTCTAACGAGGGTTCGGTGAGCCTCGGCCTATTATGGACTTGTGGGCCAGAACGTCAAACTCTACGGTTGTGGCGGGTCGATCAACTTGAGAATAACTCTTTCCTGATCGTGCTGGCGTTTGCGCAGTTCATCGGCGCGGTCAAACATCTTTTTGGCCGCGTCTTTTTCTCCGAGTTTTGCGTAGACCAAACCTAATTGGTAATTCGCGCGCAGGTCGTTCGCATCGAGTTCAACGGCACGTTCCAGTTCCGAACGAGCTTCGGCATACCTGCCCGCTTCGCGATACGCGGTTCCGAGCGCCGCACGGGTCGCAGCGTGGTCGGGTCGAAACTGCAAGATCTTCTGAAATATTTTGATGGCTGCGTGGCGGTGGCCCAATTTGTCGAAACTGACGGCAAACAAATACTCGGTGTCGGGATCGGGTTTTAGAGTGAGACTTCGTTCCAGCGCCGCATTTGCTTCTGAAGTTTTTTCCTGCCGGAGCAATGCCGCACCCAACAGGTACCAGCCTGAAGGATCGCGTGGTTGTAGTTTGACAAACTGGTCCATCAGGCGCGTCGTCTCCGCTGCGTTACCTTTCTTCCAATGAGCGGCTGCCAATCCGTAGAGGTAAGCTGGTTCGCGCGGAGAGTCGCGCTGCAACTGTTCAAACACGGGTAACGCATCGAGCAGCAGATCCATCTGTAAAGTCGTCACGCCAAATTCGTAAAGCACTGCCGGTGACTTCGGCGCGAGTCGACGCGCCTCGACGAGGTGAGACAGCGCTTTTTCGAGATTGCCGGTTGCGCGTGCGACGCGAGCGAGTGCTCGCAAGGTCGCGACATCATCAGGCTTAAGTGCGAGCGCTTCCTGGAGAATTTGATTGGCATCATCAAAATTACGTTTGGCCGCGTACAGCATTCCCAGTTTCAGATTGATTTCTAAACGATCGGGCGCGAGCTTGTGTGCGCTGATTAGAATCGGCAACGCCTCGGCGGAGCGGTTTGTGGTTGTTAAGAGTTCGCTGAGATTGATGTGAGCGCCGAGGTGTGATGGAGAACTCGCGAGGGCACGACGGAAGAGTCGTTCTGCTTCTGGGGTGCGTTGTTGTTTTGCACGCACGACGCCGAGGAGGTTTAGTGCGTCGGCGTCGTTTGGGAGTGCACGGAGTACTGAATTGAGCAGTTGGCCCGCGCGTTGTAACTGATCGTCATTGATCGCCTGAACCGCTTCAGCGAGACGCTGCAAGTTAACGTCCCCGGTTTGCGCCTGCGCAATCGCGGCGGTCGCCAGAAGTACAACTATGATCGCATTCTTCAACACCGAGAAAACATTACCACAGAGATCTAACGATTGATCGGTGCTACTGTTGGCCACGGTGGCTAACTGGCGCCATGGAACGTACTGTAGGGGCGGCCCTCCGTGGCCGCCCGTGGTTTGTGCACGGATTCACGGAGCCACGGCCTCGAGTTTGGCGAACACGATCAAAACCACGGGCGGCCACGGAGGGCCGCCCCTACAGTACGTTTCATGGCGCCAGTTAGCCAGCACCGATCGATCGTTAGATCTCTGTGGTAATGTTTTCTCGGTGTTGAAGAAGGCGATCATAGTTGTACTTCTGGCGACCGCCGCGATTGCGCAGGCGCAAACCGG
>DATEIS010000606.1:0-3323 GCA_035278765.1 Pyrinomonadaceae bacterium
GAGATTTGCGACCACCGGCCCTTTCTCACGTCCGAGCACATGGAGAATCGCGAGCACGAGCGTGTAGTCCTCACCGATCGGCTCACCGCGGTCTGAAACAATTGCAAGACGATCCGCATCCATGTCCTGCGCAAACCCGACATCGGCTTTGTGCTCTTTAACAGCGCGACAAAGATCGCCGAGATTCTCAGGAATGGGTTCAGCAGGACGCGGAAACGATCCATCGGGTGTAACGTTAATTGGTATGACTTCGGCGCCAAGTGCTGCGATCAACTTTGGACCAACGAGCGAGCCGGCGCCGTTACATGAGTCAAGCACTACGCGAAGTTTTTTCTGAGTTTGAGGTAATGGACCAAGTGCGTCGAGAATCGCTTTGATATGTAGATCCGTTGCACCTTCAACTTCTTCAACTGTCCTCAGATCTGCACCGCCGACCTTTGTGTACTCACCCTGGTGATAGATGTCGAGTAACTCACGGGCCTGGCCGGAATCGAGAAAGAGACCGTTTGGGCCGATGAATTTCAGCGCATTCCATTCAGCGGGATTGTGACTGGCAGTTATCGCGATGCCACCTTGAGCACGGCGCTGGCGCACTTGCAGTTGAACAGTTGGAACGGGGCAGACACCGATATCGATCACGCGGCTCCCGGTTGAGAGTAGTCCGGCGACGACGGCGTGCTTCACCATTTCGCCTGATGTTCGCGGATCGCGACCGATGACGATCGTTCCTGATCCCGTGTGCGTGCCGAACGCCTGTGCGAAGCGTGTCAGCAGTTTCGGGGTGAGCGATTGGCCCACCACCCCCCGCACGCCCGAGATGCTGATTTTTAGTGTCGGTATCGCTCTCATCTGTGAAATCTGTGGATAAAACTCATCGCTTGATACGGTCTCGCGCCCAGTCAAGAAGTTCTCGTGCAGCCGACTTCTCTTCCGCTTCAACAATGATCCGGATCATCGATTCAGTATTCGAAGCACGCACGTGAATCCAACCATCAGGCAACGTGATCTTGATGCCGTCAGTCGAATCGATCTCGATGCCTTCCTGTTCCATCACCGCCCGGAACTCCTGCAACACTGAATACAAACGATGCGGCGCAACCGTGACGTTATGCTTCAAAGTCGTCAGTCGCGGAAGCTGGGCCACCAGATCCGAAATGCGCTCGCCTGTCTGGGCCATATATTCGAGTATCAACCCAATCGCAGCTGCACTATCGTGAGTCAGATGAACTTCGGGAACAGTGATGCCACCACTTCCTTCACCACCAAGCACTCCGTTGTGTTCGATCAACCCTTCGGAGATGTAAGCCTGCCCTACGGGAACACGCACCACACTTCCACCATGACGCGCCGCCACGATGTCGATCGCACCTGAAGTGGAAACGTTTGTCACGACCACGCCGCTCTTCTTCCGCAGTCGAATATCAGCAGCGATAGCGAGCGTCATTTCTTCCGAGAGTGGTTCGCCAAGGTCAGTGACGATTCCCAGGCGCTCGCCATCGGCATCATGGGCGAAACCGATGGCGGCGCGGCCGGCTTTCACCACCGCACAGAGCTGGGCCATGGTCTCGGGCTTGGGCTCGGGAGAATGCGGGAACGGGGCCGTAGGGTTATCGTTAACCGCGAGCACCTCGCATCCCAAACTCGCCAACCATTTCGGACTCAGAAACGAGCAAGCGCCGTTACAACAATCAACAGCCACGGTTAACTTTTTGGACTTAATAGCATTGACATCAAAATTCTCGGTCAAAACTTTGACGTGCTCTTCAATCGCATCAGCCGTCTGGACCACCTGCTTAATCGTGTCCCAACCCGCTTTTGCAAACTCGCCCTGGTGAAAGATGTCGAGCAGTTCCTCTCCCTGAGTGGAATTGAGGTATAGCCCGTCGCTACGAACAAACTTCAGTGCGTTCCACTGCCAGGGATTATGACCAGCCGTAATCGCGATGCCGCCGTCGGCTTTCAGCGACTTGATCGCGAGCTGCATGCTGGGTGTCGGACAAATGCCGAGATCGACAACTTCACAACCCACAGCTAACAGCCCCGCGAGCACCGCGGATCGGATCATTGGACCAGACGGTCTGGTGTCGCGACAAATAAGAATTCGTCCGCGGTCGAGGTAGGTTCCAAAACTCTCGGCAAAGTCGACTGCGAGTTCTGGAGTTAAGGTTTCACCGACAATTCCTCGCACGCCGGTGATGCCGATTTTCAACGGTTTCATCGAACTTTTCGGTACTGAATACTCTGGAAGCTGGGCGTGTCGGACTTAATTTTACCTCACGCCATAAGTAATCGTCTCCATCAAAAGGTGGACAAGAGGTGCGATCTTTCGACTGATTTGCGTGATATCCTCTATTACCATGAAACGAATGTTGCTAGTTGCAATCGCATTCCTCGCGTTGTTACCTGTCGTTCAGGTTCGTAGTCAGGAAAAAACGATCGCCGAACGGCTTGGCTATCCACGCGACGCAAAGCTGCTGATCGTTCATGCCGACGATCTCGGCATGACGCACTCGATCAACGTGGCCACGATCAAAGCGCTCGAAACCGGGCTCGTCAACTCTGGCAGCATCATGGTCCCATGTCCATGGCTTCCCGAGATTGCCGCTTACGCGCGTGCGAATCCACAGGCCGATCTCGGATTGCATTTAACACTCACGAGTGAGTGGACCTCGTTTCGTTGGGGTCCGGTGTTGCCGAAAGATCGTGTCGCTTCACTACTCGACAAGGATGGTTATTTATATTTGACGGAAAGCGAAGCAGCAGCTAAAGCAGATCCGAAACAAGTCGAACTCGAAATTACTGCACAGATCGAACGCGCCCGCGCGCTCGGCATTCAACCGACGCATCTCGACTCTCACATGGGCACGCTCTATCAAAGTAAAGCGCTGTTTGAAGTTTTCCTGCGCGTCGCGCGCAGCCAGAAGTTACCAATCAGGGTGGCGAAGACGTGGGCCAATCGTGCGGACTATTTATCTTTGGCGTTGAACCCCGACGACGTCTACGTCGATCGGGTTTTGGACATCAACCCGACAGTTGAGCCTCAAGACTGGTCCAAGTTTTACACCGAGGCGCTGAAGAAGCTCGAACCCGGTGTGACGGAAGTCGTCATTCACCTTGCCTACGACGACGCTGAGATGAAGGGAGTCACCGTCAATCATCCCGAATGGGGCGCCGCCTGGCGTCAACGCGACTACGAATACTTCACCAGCGACGCCTTCCGTAAAGTCCTTCAGGAAAACCAGATCAAGCTCATTACCTGGCGCGAACTCGCGAAATTAATAAAGTAATCCGTGTAATCCGCGATTAAAAAACTTCCTGATAAG
>DATEIS010000607.1:0-5559 GCA_035278765.1 Pyrinomonadaceae bacterium
GTAGTTGAAGTCAAACGTCACGTCTTGACGCAGCCGCTGACGCAGACTGAGTTGCAACGAGTTGTAGTTCGATCGCGCGAGAGTTCCGAATGCTGAGAGCGCTCCAAACTGCGGTTGATAGAACATGTTGTTGAACTTCGCCGGACCACCACCCTCCGGACACGTCGTGCAGTTGGGACTGTCGTCCCAGAGCAACTGCAGGAACGTCCAATCCGAAACGGCGCCGCCGTTAAACGGAGCATCTTCGGGAGCGATGAACGCGTAAGCGGCCTGCGTGTTGGTCAGAGCGGGATCTCCCCACCAGTCAGTCATGTGTGGAAAGAGGTTGTTGAAGAATGCGATCTCGGGAACCTCGGTAGGCAGCCGGCCTTGATTCCGGAAATCTACCAGCATGTTCAGTGCCTGATAGAACGTCATGCCCGACTGCGGATCCCTGATATTGTTGAGCTGCATGATGTCGCGCCCCGCGAGCAGTTTGCGCGCGAAACGCCCGACATAACTCGCTTCAAACGACAGTCCTTTACCGATTTCACGGGCATAAGAGAAGTTGAAGCTGTAGTTGTACGGCGTGGTTATCCCCTGGTCCAACGACGTCTCAATTCGTTGCTCCTCGTCTGCCGGGACCGTCAACGGGAAAGCCAACGACGCCGGGATTGGACCAGTCGCACTTGGAAATTCAAGCGCGCGAACGTTTGGATTGAAGCCGCCAAATTCCGGACCGAGTGCGCTTGCAACCACATCGTACGTATTCGCGTTGATGTTACGGGCGGAAGTAAAGCCCGCAAGGTTGTTGAGATCGAAGTTGATCGCGAGTGCGCTGCCAATACGATCGTAGGTCATGCGGAAACCGCCGCGCACGACGCTCTTGCCATTGCGTCCGAAGATCCTGCCAAAGGTGTTATCACCAAAGTCAGGTGACCATGCGACCGCAATTGACGGCGCCCAGTTGTTCCAATCCTGTTTGTAATAACCCTGTGCATTATTGGCCTTGCCGCCGAGAATGAACGCGATTGGATCGGTGAAGGGCACGCCGGCGTTTGAACTGGCGACTCGCTGGTTGAAGTACTCGGTCAGGTTCACGTTTGGCACTACTTGAATGCCGTTTCGTTCATAGACCGGTGTTGAAGTTGACCAGCGGATGCCGTAGTTCAGAGTGAAATTCGGACGCATGCGCCATGAATCCTGGAAGTAGCCTTCGTATTCTTCAGTGGCGAATGAACGCTCGGTGGGAGTGCCGACAGATTGCAATTGCCCGCTCGCGTCGTAAACGAGATTCGCGTTGTACTGCGAGTAACGGCCAATCACCGACGCGAGAGCGTCGCGAAGATCAGTTTGACTCTCGAAGTCGTCGAACGGATCTGTAAGCACTTCACCCGAAGCGTTGTAGAACGACGGATTGATGATCGCCTGATCGAATGATGCGCCGAGCGAATTGCGATTGTTGCGGATCAATCGAAGGTTGGCGCCGAATCCAAAGGTGTGATTCCCGCGCACCCAGGAAACGTCGTCCACAAAATTATGAACCGGCGTGGTCCGACGCAGCGTGCGCTGGAAAGACGCGGGCGAAAAGATGAAACGGAAGTTAACGCGGTTCTCTTCCGAGTCACCGTTCTGTGTGAATGCGGAGCGAGTGAAGCCGTAGTTGAAACGGTTCACGATCGCGTTGTTCACCGTCCAGATGTGACCCATCGCCAGTCCTTTCGGATGGTTCCAGGTGGTGAGCGGCGGAGTGTCGGGGAAGCACTGAATGTTGTCGCCCGCGGTGCTACAGTCTGAAGAAAAGTAGACAGCGCGCGTGACGGTGTCGTTCTGATAATTGCCACGAACGAATAACGTCTGGCTGTTCGTGAGATTGAAGTCGAGCCGAGCGATGTACGTGTTCAACTCGGTCGGCGTGCGCGCGTTGAAGCGGAAGCCGCCAGTGTTCAGTCCGTCGCCCACGGACGTATCGTTTGCCGGGTAACGTTGTGCCGCTGCGGCCAGCGTCTGGAGCGCGAGCGGATTAATGCCGGGACCGGCATCTTGATTGAAGTCCTGGTAAGCGGACAGGATCTCGGCGGACGTGAGACAGTTCACGCCACTCGGAGTGCCTGCCGGACAACCGGGATCGGAATTGCCACTATCAGTGCGATAGCGAACGATGCCCTGGCCCAATGTCGGAAGTGGAACTTCGCGCACGACCGACGTCGCAGTCGCTTCGCGAAAACCTTCGTAGTTAAAGAAGAAGAAAGCGCGATCTTTCTTGATTGGACCACCGACTGAGCCGCCGAAGATGTTTCTCAACAACTGCGGACGTTCGACGCCGGCGGCGTTATTAAAGAAGTCGTTTGCCGTCGTAACGGTGTTGCGGTGTGTTTCAAACAGCGAGCCGTGCCACTGATTGGATCCGGAGCGGGTGACGAGTGAAACCTGCGCGCCGGATGAACGGCCCTGTTCCGCGTTTGGATTTGTTGTCGTTACACGAAACTCCTGCAACGAGTCGCGCGTCACGCGCAACACGCTTGCAAAAGCCTCGTCGGTAATTACGTCGAGACCGTCCTGCTGCTCGTTCACATCGACGCCGTCAAGCGTGATGTTCGACTGATCCGCACGTCCGCCATTCACGAAGCCGGAGCGGCTGACGCCGGGTTGCAGCGACAGCAGGCCCACGACGTTATTAGCGTTCAATGGCAATTCAACGATGCGTTTGCGCTCGAATGAATTACCAATCGTGGCGTCACTCGTGTTAATTGCAGCGTCTGCGGTTGACGTGACGTCGACTGTTTCAGAGACAGCGCCGATTTCAAGCTGCACGTCTCTGACTGTCGGTGTGTCGACGAGTGCGACGAGACCTGAAGCTGATGCTGTTTTGAAACCTGGAGCGGACACGTCAAGCCGGTATGTGCCGGGCGGAATTGCATTGAAGACGTAAGCGCCGTCCTGGTTTGTTTGTAGTGTACGGGTAAAGCTGCGTTCGGGATCGGTGAGCGTGACGGTTGCACCACTCACCAGATTGCCCTGGGGATCTTTCACTGTGCCGCGAACAGTCGTGCCGCCTGCCTGAGCAAAACTGGTCACCGCGAACAGCGTTATCACTAGCAACGAGGCTAGAGAAAGACTTCCAATTCTAAGTTTGCTCATATACAAATCTCCCTGATTCCTTACTCTCGGGTCGGGCTTTAGTCGTTGAGTTTTTTCAACGGATTGTTGGATCGATCGTTACCTTTTCGTAACGCAGATCGAAGATTAATTGGGGAGAAAACCTGGCATTGTGACGATGCAGATATTGTTCCAATCAGGCGTGAAGAATTTGAGTGAGAAAAAGTTGAGTAAACAATGATCGACGAAAAGATCGTATCCAGAGATCGAGTCCAAAAACTCAATACCGTTGCTGTTTTTGAACTGCGAAGTTTTGGAGCGATTTGCAACGCGTTGGATCATCCACAGATTACGCAGATTTTCTTGAAAGGAATTTGCGTATTTTGTGGAGTGGTATTTGGAGATCGATAACAGTAATCTTAAATCGACATGGCTATTAACCCGATAGATATTCTGCTCGTGATCGTGCTCCTGTTGATCGTGCTCAACGGGTATCGTCGCGGCTTCGTTCATGGTGTGCTGGACCTTGCGGGTTGGGTGCTGAGCGTGCTTGCGGGATTGCGTTATTACCATCCTGTTGCACAGTGGCTTGGACCGCGGATTGACTTGTGGTCTGAAGTTTGGGACCAGCCAGTCGCTTTTATTCTGATCGCAGTGTTCGTTGGAGTCGGCGTTCAGATCATCGGCTACCTGCTGTTGAGACGTTTACCGGAAGACATTCACGAGCGTCGCGTCAATCAAGTCCTGGGCGTCATTCCCGGTTTTGTAAATGGACTGATCGTCGTTGCGATCCTCTCGGCGCTGCTCCTCGCAATCCCCCTGAATGAAGGCTTGAGTGAGCGCACGCGCGACAGCGGCATTGTTAATCGCCTCGCGGTTTACGCCGAGCAACTCGAGGGAAAGTTACGGCCCGTCTTTGGCGATGCGATTGCGCGCACGATGAATCTGCTGACGATTCGTCCGGATTCAGATGAGCGCGTCACGCTTCCATTTAAAGTTGAAAACACAAAACCACGGCCCGATCTTGAAAAACAGATGTTGGACCTGGTCAATCGAGAGCGACAAACTGCGGGATTGTCGCCGTTGCAAGCGGATCCTGAGTTAACGGAAGTTGCGCGAAAGCATTCGGCGGATATGTTTGCACGTGGCTACTTCGCGCACGATACTCCCGATGGACTCACGCCATTCGATCGCATGCGCGAGGCGAACGTTCGTTTCCTCACAGCGGGCGAGAACCTCGCACTCGCACCAACCCTGCAAATCGCCCACACCGGGTTGATGAACTCTCCCGGGCATCGTGCGAATATTTTGCGTCGGGAGTTTGGACGCGTCGGGATCGGTGTGATGGATGGTGGGATGCGAGGATTGATGGTGAGTCAGGAATTTAGAAATTGATCTTTGTACTTGGTTCTTTGTTTTTTCAAAGCACCAAGTACAAAGTACCAAGCTCAACTATTCGCGTTTCGCTTCTTTAGGGACTACATCAAACGTCAACTTCTGCACACCGCGAATGACAGTCACGGGCGCTGGCTTTCCGATGCGTTCGTCAGTCAGCAATTTGTGTAGATCGTCAATACCGCGAATCGGCTGTCCGTCGAACTCGACGACCAGATCACCCTCAAGCAATCCGGCTTCGCGCGCGGCGCTCGTCTCGCCATTCGTTTCAAACGAGACAATCAACACACCCGTCTCGACCGGTAATTGATAGAACCGAACAATACGACGCGGAATCGGCACGTTCTGCCCGGCCACTCCGATGTAACTACGACTGATCTTGCCATCGCGAATCAATCGTCCAGCCACAAACTTTGCGGTATCGATTGACGTCGCGAAACAGATCCCCTGCGCCGGAAGAATCGTAGCAGTGTTGACGCCGATCACTTCGCCACGCGAGTTGACGAGTGGGCCACCCGAATTCCCCGGATTCAACGCGGCGTCCGTCTGAATCACGCCATCCATCAGCCGTCCTGACTGTGCTCGCAGCGAGCGTCCGAGAGCGCTGACGACACCGGCGGTCACCGAGTACTGGAAGCCGTACGGATTTCCGATCGCGATTACCAGTTGGCCGACGCGAATCGCTTGCGAGTCGCCGAGATGGGCCGGGACGAGATTTGGCGCCGTGATGCGTATGACGGCGAGGTCGGTATCCGGATCGTCGCCAATCAACTGCGCCTGGAACTTGCGTCCGTCCATGAGGGTGACGTCGATCTTCGACGCGCCGTGTACGACGTGGCTGTTAGTGAGAATGAAACCATCCGGTGTGAAGACGAAACCCGATCCACTGCCCGTTACTTCATTCGGACCCTGCCGGCGACGGTTCGTCCGACCTGTTACCTGAATATAAACAACCGAAGGACTTACTCTCTCGGCGGCTTCAATAACCGCACGCGAATACGCGTCGAGCACGTCTCCTTCATTATTAATCTCTCTTGCAACTGCGTACTGCATTTGTATCTCCTGATCTAATTGTCTGTCTGGGGT
>DATEIS010000608.1:0-8242 GCA_035278765.1 Pyrinomonadaceae bacterium
CATGGGTGTCGTTCTCGAGGAGGAAGTGAAATCGATCGCGTTTATTAAGTCGCAGATTTTTGATTCCGGTCAGATCTCGGGGCGATTTACAAAAGAATCAGCAGACGATTTAGCGCTAACACTGCGTTCGGGTGCGTTACCAGCGCCAATCGAATATCTCGAGGAACGCACGGTTGGACCAAGCCTCGGTCAGGATTCAATTCGCGCGGGTGTGCGGGCGTCACTTGTTGGCCTCGCCCTCGTCGTAGTTTTCATGCTCTTTTACTATCGCGGTTCAGGCATCAACGCGGTTGTGGCTTTGCTCCTGAACATGATCCTGATGCTCGCCGGTCTGATCGTGTTTGGCGCAACGCTGACGCTGCCTGGCATCGCCGGTATCATTCTTACAATAGGTATGGCCGTCGACTCGAACGTGCTGATATTTGAGCGAATTCGAGAAGAGTTACGATCGGGCAAAACCGTTTCATCCGCAGTGGATCTGGGATTTGACCGCGCTTTCATCACGATCATTGATACACACGTCACTACTATCATTTCATCGCTCTTTCTCTTCGTGTTTGGCACTGGACCGATTCGGGGTTTCGCGGTCACGCTGGTGATCGGACTGCTGGTCAACTTGTTCTCGGCAGTTTATGTCTCGCGCACGATCTTTATCTGGTTGCTGTCACGCAAGAAAATGGAGACGCTAAGTATTTAGAGATTAATCATGTTTCAAGTCCTTCACGATGTAAATATCGACTGGCTGGGTAACCGGCGCGTGTTTATCGCCATTTCCGTGCTGCTAATGCTGGTAGGTTTGGGATCGGCAATTCTTCGGCAGGCGACTGGTCGCCAGGCCTTTAACCTTGGCGTTGACTTCAAGGGCGGAACGGTAGTAACCGCACGTTTCAAGCAAAAACCTGCTGACGACGCCATCAGAAATGCGTTGGCGGAAAAGGGCGTTCACGATGCGGTGGTCCAGGGTGTGACGGACCGGCCTGACACCGTGCTGATCAAGGTGCCACTTGAAGGCGAAGGCCAGGACGGCAGAACCAAAGTCAAAGAAGCTCTGAACACGTTCGGCGCTGAAGCTATACCCGGGGCTGAGCTCGAAGCGGATCAAAACGCCTCGTACAAGATCGTTGGCACTGATGCGGTCGGTGCGATTGCGGGCGCTCAATTAAGGAACAAGGCTATCGCCGTAACACTTGCGGCACTTGTCGGAATTCTGGTTTATATTGCGGCGCGATTTGAGTGGACTTATGGCGCGGCCGCTGTGATCGCGGTGTTTCACGACGTGCTGGTTACGCTCGGCTTCTTCTCGATTTTCCAGATCGAGATTAGTCTAAACGTGATTGCGGCTTTGCTGACACTCGTCGGATTTTCGGTCAACGACACGATTGTCGTGTTCGATCGTATTCGCGAAAATCGCAAGCTGCACCGGCGTGATTCGCTCTACAAGATTACAAACGACTCCATCAACCAAACACTTTCACGAACTGTAATCACCAACGGACTTGTGTTCCTGTCCGTGCTGGCACTCGTGCTTTTCGGTGGCGATGTGTTGCGTGCGTTTTCGCTCGCACTGTTTATCGGCGTGGTGTTTGGTACCTATTCGTCGATCGCGATTGCGAGTCCGATCATGGTTTGGTGGGAGCAGCGACTCGAGGCAGCGAATCGCGAAATGACATTGAGTTTCAATCAACCCAGGGTGATGAAGGCGGCCGGTTCCGCGAAAGCTGCGAAACAGAGACTTCGCGACGCTTCCAAGCCTCTTCATTAAAGTTATTTGTGTTCGTTGTGGGAACTTTTTGACCAAAACGGGTGTCCTATTTGCGCTTGACTTTGAAACGTCATGCGGATTAGGATGCGACCGTTGCTGGCCAATTTAAGTTCGCAAGTGTCGTCCCCGCGGTGTGTTTGAACGCAGAAAGTTGGGCGCGGCGGCGGTGTGTGTTGAGCGGGCCGGCGAGTTGTTTCTCGCACAGTGGCTTCCAATTCAAATCGGTGTGCTCAATATCGCAGGAGCTGCTGTTTCCCCTTCTTAAATGACGGAATACAAAGCGGTATTTATTCGACACTACGAGGTACTGCTTAACTTTCGTAACCCCTGATCCATTTGGCGCCGGAGTCGGAGGATAATTTAATGTTCGATAATCTTGTTGAGTCCAGTTCGCACAAAGACGATATCACGCGGAAAGGCTCATTTATCGGTATCACGCTGGCGATTTACGCCGTGCTAATTGCGGTCTTCTTTGTAGCCGGTATATACCTGTATGACGCACACCTTTCAACGTTGGACCTCGAGTTGACCACGCTCGTGGCTCCGGTGCCGGTGCCGCAAGCGGAAGTTCAACCGGAAAAGCCACAGGAAGCCAAGCCTCAAAAAGTCGAACAGAATGTCGACGTTCGTAGGGAGCTGATTGCCGACGTTGCGGAAAGTCGTGTGCCACCGAAGGAAATCTCGGCAAAAGCCAGCGATGTGCCGCCCGTCAGGCGCGGCGTCACCACTGTTTTGGGAGATACTTCTTCGAACGCAGCCGCGCCAATGCCTGCGGGTCCAGGGACAGGCACAGTAACCACTACTCCCAGCAAAGTTCAAATTGCCGACGATCCACCGCCACCTGAGGTCAAACCGACTCCACCCCGTGCTCCCATTTCAGGCGGTGTACTTAACGGTAAGGCGATCAGTCTACCCAAACCAGGATATCCACCGATTGCCCGTGCAGCACATGCTTCAGGCACTGTAGTTGTTCAGGTGCTTATCGATGAAAACGGCAGTGTGGTTTCCGCTCATGCCGTGTCAGGGCATCCGCTGTTACAGGCGGCTGCTGTAGGTGCTGCGAAACAAGCGAGATTCTCCCCAACCAAGCTTTCGGGGCAGCCAGTTAAGGTTACCGGAGTGATCCAGTACAACTTCGTGTCGCAATAACTGCGGAGAACATTTGTCGTGTCGCCGCGGTTAACGTGGGCCGTCCCGGCTTCTCTGCTTGCTATCAAACTAATAAAACCTTTTGGAGGGGTTCACCGTGACAATTCTAATGAGTCTTTTTGGAACAAAGGTCCTGGGTCTTTTCATGCTGTTGCAGGAAGCGGCAGCCAGCCCAGAGTCCTCCGGCGCTGACCATTTCACGCTGACCGAGATGGTGAAGAACATGGGTGGCGTGGCTATCGCCGTCGTCGTCGTGTTGTTGATCATGTCGGTTTACTCAATCGCGATCATGGTCGAGCGTTATTTGACTTACTCCGCGGCGAAGAAGCAGTCGCGCGAGTTTGCGCCGCGCGTGGCGCAGGCGTTGAAGAATGATCGCATTGAAGAGGCGATCAACATCAGCGACAAGCATCGCAAGTCACACCTTGCAATGGTTGTCAGCAGCGGCTTGCAGGAGTTTCGCGCGCATGAAGCTTCGAGCGACATCTCCGGCGACGAGATTGAAGCGTCCAAGCGCGCTCTGCAGCGAGCGATCGCGATCAAGACTGCCGAATTCAAACGCGGCCTTTCGGGTCTCGCGACGATCGGTTCAACCGCACCGTTCGTGGGTCTCTTCGGAACAGTGTTTGGCATCATCAATGCGTTCCGCGGCATGAAGAACGCAGAATCAGCGGGTATCGCGGCGGTCGCAGGCGGCATCTCGGAAGCATTGTTTACAACGGCACTCGGATTGTTGGTGGCGGTTCCGGCCGTGTGGCTGTTCAACTACTTCACCGGCAAGGTCGACGGCTTTGTGGTTGAGATGGATAACTCGGCGTCAGAACTCGTCGACTACTTCATCAAGAACCGCACGAAGCAGTTGAAAGCGTAGTTCGTTCGAATCGAAAACGCCGGGAATGGTGAACCCTTGGGTGCGGTGTCCAATGTGCTGAATGAGGCACCGCACCAGCGTTTACCCCTTAAATTAAGGAGATTTAGTTATGGGAATGTCAGGTGGTGGCGCTGGACCGGGCGGTCTGCAATCCGAAATTAACGTCACGCCGATGGTCGACATTATGTTGGTGTTGCTGATCATCTTCATGGTGGTCACGCCGTTCCTGCAGCAGGGCATCACCGTTGCGCTGCCGAAGAACATGAACAATCCGGACGTGGATCCGAACATCATCAAGGAATCGTCGATCGTGATCTCGGTGCCAAATGATGGCGAGTATTACCTTGGCAAACAAAGGCTGCAGAAAGAGCAGTTGGGTGAGAAAGTCGACTCGATGCTCAAAGGTATTAAGAACGAGCAGGATCGGATCGTCTACATCAAGAGTGGCGTTGGCGTGAGCTATGGCGACGTTGTCAATGTCATTAACGAGGTCCGCAAGCTCGGGGTCGACAAGATCGGGCTGGTTGCCGACAAGAAGAAAGGCGGAGCAGCCGCGGCAAAGCCCGCTTAGTAAACGCTCTTATTTACGAGGAGAATTTCTAGATGTCGATTGGTGATCACGATATAGAGAAAAGAAGTAGTACTACGGCCCAACCGTACATCAACGTTACTCCGTTGATTGACGTTTTGCTGGTGCTGCTCATCATTTTCATGGTCGTCACGCCGCTGAAGCCAAGCCGTTTCAAGGCTGACATTCCGACCCAGCGGGACCCAAATGAAGACCTGAGCAAGTTAAAGCCAAATCCGCTGACTCTGGTCGTCTCGATCTCACCTGATATGCAGATCAAACTCAATCAGGACAATATGGGGTCAGTAAATGACACTGCGCCATTGGCCCAGCGATTGGCTGCGGTGTTTAAGGAGCGAAAGGAAACCCGTGCCTATAAAGTTGGCATGGAAGCGCGCTCGGATGTGAAAGACGATGATCGCATCGAGAAGACCGTTTTCGTGAAGGCGCCCAGAGCTACGAAATACGGCGACGTCGTGAAGGTCATCGACGCCATCAAGGGAGCAGGCGCAAGTCCGGTTGGATTGCAGGTTGACGATCTTCCATAACAGGCTTACTTAAATTTGGAGTCACGTATAAATGAAACTCTCTCAGACCAGGATCGCCATAGTTTTGGCGATCCTCGTTGCCACTAGCTCCGGGTGCGGGGTTATCAATCGAATCCGGGCAAAGAACCAGTTGAACGAGGCTGCGCGCGCTTACCGCGAGGGTAGATTCCCGGAGGCCGAACAGCACTCAAGAGAAGCTGCTTCTTTGGATCCCGAAAACAAGACCGCCCCGATGTTTATTGCTCGTACGATTCACGCGCAGTACCGGCCCGGGGTTCAGGATCCAAAAAACCTTCAGAAAGCCCAGGAAGCAATCGAGGCCTACCAGCAGATTCTTCGAAACAATCCGAAGGATGAAGAAGCCTACAAGGCGGTTGCTTATCTCTACGGCGCCATTAAGGAAGACGACAAACTGAAGAAGTGGATTGCTGATCGTGCGGCTAACGATCAGGCTGAGCCTGAAAAGCGAGCCGAAGCGTTTGTTGTTCTGGCTAGTAAGGATTGGGATTGCTCCTTCAAGATTACTGAGCAGCCCTCCGTTAAGACCACAACGATCGATCCCAGTAACAACAAGGCAACCGTTTCCTATAAAAAGCCCAAGGAACAGAAGGACTTTGACCAGGCCCAGATGTGCGTAAAACAGGGCTTGTCGGAAGCTGAGAACGCGATCAAGTTTGATCCGAATAATGAATCAGCGTGGTCTTATAAGACCAACCTCCTGCTCGAGGCTTCGAAGCTGGCGGAAATGGACGGCAAGACGGATCAGAAAGCCCAGTACCAGAAGGATTATGAAGCCGCTCTGAAACGCACCACTGAATTGAGTGTGGCAAACCAGAAGCGGAAAGAAGAGGAAGAGAAGTCGAAAGCTTCGCCGCCAAAAGGTTAGTGTTTTAGGAATATTTCCCGCAAGGCGCAAAGAACGCAAAGGAAGAGTAATTTCCTTTGCGTTCTTTGCGCCTTTGCGGGAAAAGTTCTTTGTTTTTCTTTTTGTTATACTTTCTCCGCTGCATTAAATGATCCGCATCGAAGACATCGTCGAGAAAGTTGCCAACAATCACGCGCAGGCAGACCTCGATCTACTGCGTCGCGCCTACCTGTTTTCCGCCAAGGAACACAAAGGTCAGAAGCGCGCTTCGGGCGAGTCGTATCTCGTCCATCCGCTTGAAGTGGCAAACATTCTCGCCGACATGAAACTCGATGAAGTGTCAGTGGCCACCGGTCTGCTGCATGACGTCGTCGAGGATACTCTCGTAGATCTCGATACGATTCGACGCTACTTCGGTGAAGAGATTACGCACCTCGTCGACGGACTCACGAAGATCGCTCAGATCAGCAACATCTCTCGCGAGGAACAGCAGGCTGAGAACGTTCGGAAGATGCTGCTGGCGATGGTGGACGATGTTCGCGTCGTGCTCGTGAAACTCGCAGACCGTCTGCACAACATGCGCACGCTTCAGTACCTCAATCCGGAAAAACGCAAACGCATCGCGCAGGAAACGATGGATATCTTCGCTCCGATTGCGCACCGGTTGGGTATGGGTAAACTTCGCGGCGAGCTCGAGGATCTCGCCTTCCGTCACCTGCATCCGGAAGACTATCGCGAGCTCGCCGAGCAACTCGAAAAACGGCGTCCGGAGAATGAAGCGTTTTTGACCGGCGTCACCGCGCGCATCGAACAGAAGATGTCAGAAGCGGACGTGCCCTTTGTTCTGGTAGAAGGACGCGTCAAACGTCTCTATTCGATCTGGAAAAAACTGCGCGCGCAGAAGATTAGTTTGGACCAGGTTTACGACCTGGTGGCCGCGAGGATCATCACTCCGAATGAAGTGCGTCACTGTTATGCAGCGTTGGGCGTGGTCCATAACAACTGGAAACCCGTTCCCGGCCGTATCAAAGACTGGATTGCCACTCCACGTGACAACCTGTACCAGTCGTTACACACTTCCGTAATCGGATCTAACAGTCAATCGTTCGAAGTGCAGATCCGGACCGAGGAAATGCACCACGTCGCTGAGGAAGGTGTCGCTGCCCACTGGAAATATAAGGAGGGCAAACGCGGCGCACGCGACGACGATCAAGCACTGCAAGCCCTGCGATCGCTTGTCGAGTGGACTCAGGAAGTAAAAGACTCGAAAGACTTCCTCGACTCTCTCAAGCTGGACCTCTATCCGAAGGACGTCTACGCCTTCACTCCCATGGGTAAGGTGATTCAGCTGCCGCGAGGCGCGACGCCGGTCGACTTTGCCTACATGATTCACTCTGAAGTCGGTAACACGTGCACGGGGGCGCGCATCAACAGCCGCATGGTCCCGCTTCGCAGTCAGATTCAGAATGGGGACGTCGTCGAAATCATCACTTCGTCAAATTCACATCCTTCGCGCGATTGGTTGAACTTCATCGTCACTTCTCGTGCGCGGAATCGTGTGCGTCACTGGGTCGCCGAACAGCAGCGCGCCGAGTCGATTGAGATCGGTCGCAAGCTCTTCGACAAGGAAGCTTCACGTTTTCAACTCTCCGCTAAGAAACTGCTCAACGATACCGATAAAGACATGAAGCGTGTAGCCAGTGATTATGGCTACGGACGTGTTGACGATCTGCTGGCCGCAATTGGGTATGGCAAGTTGGTGCCGCGCAACGTGATCGCGAAGTACCTTGGACCGGAACAGTTTGAGCAACTGGACAAACAGAAAGAGTCGCGACTCAGGAGTGGTGTGCGCGCCGTCAAACGGCTCATTCGTCTGGGCGACGATTCAATACTTGTGCGCGGTGTCGATGATTTGATGGTGACGCGCGCGCGTTGTTGTAATCCGCTTCATGGCGAGGAGATCATCGGTTACATCACGCGGGGCAAGGGCGTCGCCGTGCATACAACGCGCTGCAAGAACGTTACGCAGTTGATGGTCAATCGTGAGCGCATTGTGGAGGTTGAGTGGGCGGGACGGCCCGAGAAGACGGCTTACGCGGTTAAGCTGCTGGCGATAACAGAAAACCGCACCGGTATGATTGCGGGTATCACGGGCGCGATTTCCGACATGAAGACCGGAATCCGCGACGCGCGCGCCTCCGTGGCGTCCGACGAGCGCGGTCATATCGAAGTAACGGTCGAAGTATTCGACGTAAAACATCTCGACCGAGTGATCGGCTCCATTAAAGGCGTCCCGGGTGTCCTTGATGTCGAGCGTCTTCAAGGTGTTGCGTAACTAATCTGTGTAATCTGTGGATGCTTTTTGTGCTTCTTTGTGGCTTCTGTTAGAATCCCGCCTTTGTTTTGAGGGTGTTTACTCCAGTGAGACAACGAATCCAGACTGAAAATGCACCGGCAGCGATTGGGCCTTATTCACAGG
>DATEIS010000609.1:0-10903 GCA_035278765.1 Pyrinomonadaceae bacterium
AGCGAAGATGTTTCTCCCGGGGGCGCCGGTGCGAGAATCAGGGTGGCCTTCAGTATGCGCAGCTTTTCGGCAATCTGGTCCAACTCTGTTTGCGAGAGCTGGGCAATGATTCCCTGATTCGACGACGTCTCCAACGCCGCGCGCAGCAATGAGATCTCATTCTGCATCAGCTCAACGAGAACAGTGGGCAGGTTCTGACGGAAGAGACCGTAAAATACTGAGGCCTCAATTGCGATCGCTTCACGGTTACGTCGCGCGCTCTCCGCAAGCAAAGTTATTAACTCCGCGTCGATACGGGTTTCACCGCTGAGGAACGCAATGTCGTCCTCGTTCAGATCGGCGTGCGCCACCACACCCTCGACCAACGGCTTGATCTCATTCACGATTTTCTCAAACTCGGAAATCCCGCGAGAGTTACCAATGGTGAAGTTGACCAGCTCAACTTTGCCGGCGTTGAAAATAATTGGTGAGGTAGCGAGTAGCACTCCGCTGCCGTCGAACACCTGCACGAACAGATCGGCTCGCTCCTTCTCGGCGGCCTGGAAATCTTCCCACTTATACATGACCAGATATTCACCGTTCGGTTTGAGGATATCGGTCTTGATAAGCTGCTCTGAGCGCAGGTCTTTGTCGAGGACCTTTACACTCCCGCTTTGGGGGGTGCCATCCGCCTTCAACACCTGGCCCAGGACGACGAATTTCTTGGGATGCTGGTGATCATCGTCCAGCACCCATCTGGCTTTACCATCAAAGATGCCGTTGGGCACAAGCTTGTGCTTTTTCTGATAGTCGACCAGGGCGTCGTAGGTCGTGTCGCCGAAGAACTTGTCTGCCTGCTCGTTCTCAGAGATTCGATAGCCTTCCTGGAAGAGAAAGTTTTGCAGCTCGGCGACGCCGGGACCGGTCGTGCCTCGGATTAAGTCTGTTGGTTGTTGTACTTCGAGTTCCATGATTGCCTCCAGCTATTTGTAATGCGGTGCGTTGCAAGCCGCGTTGTATTAAAAGAATGGCGTCAAAATATGAATGGACTCCCCTGCGCGAGTCGCGTCCAGGGATTCTGTGCCCCTATCCCTGCGCCTTGAGAAAGGGCCATAAACGATGCGTAAACCTTGAATATCGCCAGATCAAAATTCAGAACGTCAGGCAATATGTTGAATGGCACGCCAGTCATGCTGGCTACATCTGTTGCGGCGCGAAGATACCTACCCTCGCTCGCGTTGTAAGCAGCGGCTCCCGCACCGATGGCTACGCCTGCGCCTACCAAAACCTTGCCTGTGGTTTGTGCACTTCGCGCAATCATCATTTCGTTTTCCATGTTTCTGGCAATCAAAGCCGTCTCCTCGAGAGTTCGAGCCGAAGTACTGGCGCCAGCGCCGCCCGCTGCGCCAGCAATAGGAGCGGCGGCCGCTGGGACTTCGATCGGAGGCGCCGGCTTTAATGCCGCCGGTGGTTCGCTAATGCTTGTAGGCACTGGCGCCGCAGCTTCGGGGACAGCTACGGGCGGTACTGCTGGTGTCGGCGCTGCCGGCTTCAACTGCGGTTTGTATTCGACGACGGGTGTCTTTACCTTTGTTTCCTCCAACCACATGTATTCCACAAATCCGTCTTGCTCAGGCAAACTCAAAGGGTAAATGTCTTTGGCTTTCGTCACCGGGTCTATCACCTCCACGCCCTCCAGCACTTGCGGCATTTCACGCAAGATCGTGCTGGGCTTCGTAGACATCGGTGTATCGAGCCTCTGCGTATAATTAAAAACCTGACCTTCGTGGTTAGCTGATGTGCCGAACGGTTTGAGATCCGTGACGTGCTTCCCGCGACCCGCGGTTGAAACAACGAGATCTACCTCTCCCGTAGCCATGCTTCCTCGTTTCGAAGAGCCGCCGGGAAGAGTGCGGACCTCTATGTCAGCCCTATAGAAATCCCCATATTCGGTATTAATTCGACTAGCGATCTCAGGCAGGATGACTGAATGCGCATAAGCACCTGAAACTCCCGTATTGTTTGGCATGCATACGGGACCCATCCTGGTCTCGGGGGCATTGCCAGTGAGATCTACATTGCCGATTGGTGCGTTATTGGCGTAAGCATAGAAATTCATACCACCTTGCAACTGGATCGGATCAGAGCTAACCCAGCGTGCAAGCCACGGTGCGTAATACCTGGTGCCGTGGTAGTTAAGTCCACTTTCCGCATCGCGCTCTTTGCCGGTGTATCGATACCTGCTCGCAGGCACCTCGATGTTGCTGTTCCGCGCGCGATATGCGGTCGTGCCGTAAGGGTGATATTCCTCGTAAGAAATAATTTCCGCGTGCTGATTGAGCTCGACACAGGCTGAGCCGAGATGATTGCTGTACTGATAGCGATAGAGAGTGCCGATCGGTAACCTCGTGTTGTCGGTCTGCAGAACATCATCGACCAGCAACAGACGATCACTTGCCATTAGATGGATTGATTCGATTTCTTCGACGATTCTCCCGCCTGAGTAACGGCGATATATCTCAAGCCCACCGAGGTAAATGCGCTCCCAGTGCTTTACTCCGTTCTGGTTCTCGAGCACCTTGCGTGTGCGTTGTTTACCGGCGTCGTAGTTGTAATAGGCCCAGCCGCCGCCAAGTAGATTCAAAGCGCGAATCATGTCGCGATAATCCCAGCGAACCGATTGCGCAGCGTCGACCATCGCCAGATTCAGCATGTTGCCGTGAGCGTCGTAGCGATACTGAATACCTCCAATTGGATTGGCGCCTTCCCACGTCTGCATGACGCGATTGCTGTCAAGAGCGTTCTTATAATTGCGGGTCCATTGGCGGGGCGCCGAAACATGTCGCATCTGTTCGAGATTGCCCGCGGAGTCGTAGTTGTAGGTTTGCGTGTAATTACGCAGCGCGTTCTCCTGGGAAACTGGAAACTGAACTGGGAACGGATCGTCTTCAAACTGGCGCGGCGCACCACTGGCTAGAAAATTCTCTCGTCCGGTGCTTTCGGTTAACCGATAGATCGCGTCGTAAGCAAAACGGCTAACTGCGTCAACTTGCTGATTCTGGAAGAACGTCGGTTGGAAAGCGTCGTCGTGGATTTCAGTGACATTTCCGATCGGGTCGTAGGTGTAACTGAGATCCTGTACCACGCCCGGATCTTTAAGAAGTGCGAGTCCGCTTTTTGCGAATACCGGACGCATTGTCTTCAGGTGGCCCAGGCGGAACGTCAGCCGGTCGTAATCGTAAGTGGTAAGGGTTTGATTTCCATTGGTGATCGATACTTTCTGGGCCTTCGCGTTGTAACGAATATCGACTATCGCTTTGATTGGACCACTTCTGGAAGGCTCGTGACCCTTGGCCGTCTTCGACGCGCCGACATCGACCGTTTGGCTCGCTAACAACCCACGTTCGTTGTAAGTTGGCTCGTAGATTGCTACGCGAGTGCCGACGCCTTGATGCCAGTTGTAAATCCGCGTGGGACGGTTTATCGCATCAAACTCGGTGATCTGAATGAAAGTCTCAGTCTCGAGTTGTGCGGTCGTTGAGTCGGCTTGCCAGTCGATGACAGGTACTTTGTATTCGCTCGCGAGTTGGCGATGCAGCTCGAGATGATTGCCTTTGAAGTCAACGCGTTCGACCTGATTTAAACCGCTCTGATCGTGATGCCGGTGGAGTTGTCCACGCAGATTGCGCTGTTCAGCATCGGGTAATGCCTCGCCGTACGTGTAGCGCTCGATCAGTTGTGGCGCATCTTTGTTAATCGTCAGCCACTGCTCGAGCGGGCGATGCAATGCGTCGTACCTAGTAAAAAACAAACGGCCTTCGTCGATAACAGCACCGGCGTCGTCCTGGCGCTGGTTGAAGTCCCAAGCGAACGCGGGTTTGCTCGCGGCATCATTCAACATCCAACGGTCGCCCGCATCCATGCTGTGTTGGAACATCAGGTTCCCGGCGATGTCGTAGCAGGGGACGCTTCGGACAGGGATATTCTCAGTTGGCTCATCAGCCCAACGCGTCGGTTTGGTGGGCGTGATGTACTGCATCACGAGATTGCCGCGCGCATCGCGGATCCAGAGTGGCTTGCCTTCGGCGTCAAACTTCGTGAATGTGAAATAGCGTTCGTCGCGATAATTTTCACCGCCAAAAACGAGTGAGCCGTTTGAGTCCTTCACGCGGTTGTGTGCGATGTTTATAACGGCACGGCCAAGACTGTCTGTAACGGTGACTGCCGGTGTGTTGAAGTGTTGTCCAGCGAGCCAGGCAGCACGTTGGGCGGGGCTGACGAGCACTTTTCCGGTGATCGGATCACGTGGCAATGGAGTTTCAAGCGGAGGAGGATTGAGATCGGCGAACCACTGGCTTTCAACGACAGTGTCGTTAGCGTCGAACTGCTTGCTGTGCCACGGTGAAAACTCAACGCGGCTGAACGTTCCATCGGGCATCTCGGTACGGATCAAACGCCCGACAGCGTCGTAGTACAGCAGCGGAGTGACGCCGACTTCTTCCTGTGTATCACCCTCGGCACGACACGTTGATTGGTTCGTGAAGTACGGCTCGTACTGTTTGACCGGGTTGCCTTTGTTGTTGAGAACCGTCTTGCCGTTCACGATCCAGCGCAATGGGCCACCAGTGCTTTCCGGCTCGGCTTGATTACGCTTCAACAAAACTTCGCCATGACCATCCGAACACTCGAAAGTAACTTGCAGCCGGCTCTTCGTGTCGCGATCGAGCTGAGCGACGTGTTGCTCGCGCACGATGGTGCAGGCTCCTGACGGTCGGGAAGCGAAAACAACGTTGCCGTCTTTGATCTCCTCGCCGAAGTGATAGAGAAAACGAGTGGTCGCATTGGCGAGCACGGGTGTGAAGTGCTCGTTCATTTCAGCAGCATTTAACGGCGGCAGATTGAAATGTTTGAGAGTGTCAATCAGATCCGGATTGGCAAATTCGTCAGTGTAGCCATCGAGGTTGTCAGCTTCCTCGCCTTTACCTTTGATCGCTGTCGCGACCACCATTCCGAGCACGTCAAAGAACACTTCGATGCGGTTGCCGTTGATGTCCTCGAGTTCGGTTGGCGCGAGCACGCGATAGTCAAATTGATCAGCGAATATCCGCGTCTGATTTCCGAGTGCATCTGTGGTTGATTGGATGAAGAGATCGTATTTCCCGTCGTAACTCAGCGTCGTCTCATTACCGAATGGATCTGTGTAACGCTCTGGCAAGTAGAAATGATCGGCAGCATCATCTGCGAAACCAGCGACACCTGATCGCTGCCACCACTGATCCGCGTCCGGCCAATAGCCACACGCAGATGGCGTATCGAGCGCGGTACGCACTGCATCGTCGAACCTGTTTCCCAAAACAGACTCGAGCAGCGACGTTGTGAGAGCCAGCTTGTAGTTTTCAAAAACGAGACCAAGATGGTTGAGTTCGCCGTGAGCGAGTGGTGTTTTGAGATCCTCGTCGAAGTACAGAGTCACAGAATGCTCGACCTTGCGCTTTTGCTGCACATTCGAGTTTGCAAGCTCGTGATACTCGATCTCTTCGACCTGCTGGGAACCTTGATCTGCATCGGTCAAGTGATAGGTACGCAGATCTGCCAAATCAAAATAGAAACCGGCGGCTGGCGCGAAACCGGTGAGTTCATAAGTTTGTACCTCCGCCGGCATGCGCAGGCGGTAATGCTGATTTGTCGAGGTACCAGAAACCGGCTGAATCGCGTCGTTCGTGTAGCGCGTTTCGGTGTACGCCAGATGTTGCTCGGCTTGTACGTTGCGGATCAGATTGATCTGGTCCTGGGTGAATTCCGGATCGCTGAAAGGTCGCACGCGTCGATAGCCAACAGCGATCGACTGCAACACGTTGCCAAGTTCATCCGTCGATAGATTCAGCGTATGCGCCACACGAGGATCAGGGGTTAGTGACGGAATGTTTTGCGGATCGTCAGGAAATGTGATTGGACGAAGATCCAGCTCGTAGTGATAACTGAGCGCTTCGCTTTCCGTGACAAGAAACACCGCATGACGATTCTGATTCATCGGCTGAACGCGTCGAACGTTACAGTTGTGTGTGGAAGCTGAGAACAGCCTTATCGGAATCTGTTTGCCGTCTTCGAGCTGATCGACGTCGAGCTCATAAACTTCCTGACGCAACGCCACGCCCTTGCACGCGCGCAAAGCCTGGCGCCACTCGTCGCTGCTGAGTTGTTCCTGATCGACGTCCGGTTCCGGCAGCGGTTTTTCATTGAAGCCAGTTAGCACTGCCGAGTAACCCGGCATCGCCGCCAGCGAGTTGGGAAAGTATTCGTTGTTGAACTGCGTCAGAATCCGTTTGCGATCAAATGCAGCGCCGGTGTGAAACCACGTGATCGTTTTGACCGGTGGCTGATAGAGCGTCTTATCGTCAGTGATGTAAGGGCTGCCGGCGTTGCCGTTTGCAAATTCACCAAACGACTCGACATCGACTTGTTCCACGCGACCGAAACCGCGGAACTCACGTTCAACGCCGTCAAAGTAACCATGGTGATAACTGTAAGTTGACGAGAAAACTGTCTGCCGCCACTTGTCGCGCACCGTCACCTTCTCGACGACATGCACGGGGAACGACAGTTTCGTGATCCACGGTCGGCCCGCGAGTTTGTCCGCCAGGGAAAACTTGGTGCTCGACGCGTATTGAATTTCAGTTTCGGCGCCAAGATTGTTCACCGTCTTGAGCAGCAAGTGAGGCTTCTGGCCTCCCATCAAATCGATGTAACGCATCGGACTCGTGGCCGCTTCGGGCAACGGCGACGACCAAACCAAACATGCCGTGCCATTTCCGAATAAGTCGGCAACCTGCACCGAGCTCACGTTGTCGATCGACGGGAAGTTTTTGATTACTCGCGCATCGCTCCAGCGATTTCCTGACTGATTAAAGTAGAACCGAACTTCTCCAGCCGCGAGGTAAATGATGTCGACTACACCGGAACCATCGATGTCGGCGAGACGAATGCGTCGTTGATCAAATTTGTCAGGCTCGTCGAACCACGGCGCGTTGTCCATTGTGACCTTCGCGCCGAAACGGCCGTAGCCAAGGTTGGGCCAGTAACAAACTTCGCCGTTGCGGATACGCAGTAGATCCGTTAAGCCGTCTCCGGAGAGATCGGCGAGATAGATCGACTGCTCGGCGTCGGCAAGAAGCAGACGTGGCCCGTGTTCTTCGTCGAGTGACTGGCGTATTGTTTCGGATGCTGCAAAACCGGTTTCCCCGAGTGACGCATACCAGGTAAAAGCGTCGTGCTCGGTGATCAGGATGTCGGCCAGTCCATCGCCGGTAAGATCGACGAACTTCAGGTTGGGATCGTGCCAGTCGACGTTAGGCAGCGAGCGGAACGGGACAAATATGTTCCACGTGTTTTCATCATTACGCTCGAAGTATCCCGAGATTGGACCATCAAACCGCGTCAGGTCAGGACGACCATCACCGGCGAGATCTTGAATCTGCCACGAACCAAGTCCTGCGAAGGCGGGCTTCTCCGCTATCACCTCGAGCGGCGCGAACGATACGACATTGTTTGTCAGCGGACTTAAATTTCGCTTGTAAAACCAACTCGTAGCTTGTTCGGTGAGAATACCGGAAATTCCTTCGCCATCGAGATCGATCCATTGATAGTTACCATTAATTCCGGTTGGAAGGTTCTCGAGACTATCGTTGTCGCCCTCGTGAATGTGCTCGTCGATATTGGCTTCGCTGTACTGGAATTCGACTGGCGGAAGTGATTTCTTGCGATAGCCGCCGCCCGCTTTCTGTTTGTAACCACTCTGCGTGACCGCAGTGATGAACGAAGCAATACGATCTTCTCGATAAACGAAGTCGGTCGACTTCACCAGGCAATCCCGACCGATGTTTTCCTCAGGAAAGTGATGAAACATCAACACGCGCTGGCAAAGACGATAACTGCGTACTTCGAAACTGGCGCGGTACGTCGAAAACGGATCCTGCCGGCACAACCACGCGCCGGCATCGTTTGGCCTCGGGTTGTTCTGATTGTGCTCGCCGTAATCGAAAACTACTTCAAACAGCCAGTCGTTACGCTGCGAGAGATCTTCACCCGATCGGCGTGGAGTTCTATTGCCGTACTTAACGGATTTGAGATAACGCTGCGACGATCGATTGCGATTCTTTTCGTTGGCTGCCGTAAGATCGACACCGTCTGAATTCTCCGATTTGTATTCGTAACGAATCGCATTGCCTTTGTCGTCGTAGCTTTCGCAGATCAACCAACTGAAGATTCGGCGTGAGTCGTTCGGGTCAGAGATGCGGCTTTCGGCAGTCTTGCCATACCAGGTCGTGATGTTGTCGCGTGAAATCGATCTCCAGAAGGTGTCGCTTGGATTTGTCTTACTGGTCCAACGTTCGATACGCGCAAACAGTCCTTCGATCCGCGGACGGTATCGATGAACTGTATAACCAGTGATACTCGTGCTGTCCTCAAACCTGGTTCCGTCTGCGAGAAGCTCCGGGACGAGATCTTCCGCGCCGGAAAATAAGAAGACGTCGGATTCTTCTGCATCACGATATTGCGGCAAACCTTTATCTGTTTTCCGAGTAATGGAGGGTTGGGAAAGATTCCAACCGAGCCCGAACGGTCCATTGCCCGCACCGGAGTCGTAACTAAGTGAGAGTTGCGGACCAAAGCCAGATCGTCCGGGTGATACCGCCAGGGGCACCGACATCGAACCACTGCCCGTCACCGGATTGGCGGCAAACTTCTCGCCGATTCCCCTAATCGCGCCGCCACCTTTGGGAAGCGAAATCGTCGGAACCTTGATTCCGGTGTTGTTCTCAGCCTTGCCTTCGCCTTCGTGAGTTTTAGATTTCGAACGCTCTTGATACACGATACCCACCTCTTTTTGCGTGCTTTCCGCCCGGTTACGTTTTAGAGTGGTGGGTAATTACAAAACATCACACAGAACCATCTGTGTAATTTGTGGTAGGGCTTGTGAGCTAAAACTTATGCACCCAACTACCTTGCGCGACAAACTTTATGGTGTGATTGCTTTTCCAGTTACGCCGTTCAAAGACGACCTGTCTCTCGACCTTCCCGGACTGCATCACAACATTACAAAATTGATTGAGCACCCGATCTGCGCGCTGGTGGTTGCGGGTGGAACGGGCGAAATGTATTCGCTCACGCCCGCCGAATACACGCGTGAGGTCGAACTAACAGCGCTTGCCGTTGAGGATCGCGTACCGGTGATCGCCGGTGTCGGGTTTAATCAGCGATTGAGTATCGAGATGGCCCAGGCCGCTGAGAAAGCGGGCGCTGATGGCATCCTCATCTTTCCGCCCTACTATGCGCACGCAGATGATGACGGATTGTTTGAGTACTACCGATCGATCGCCGCCGCAGTGAAACTCGGTGTTTTGATCTACAGCCGCGACTGGGCCGTGTTTAGTCCGTCGATGGTAGATCGTTTGACCGCGATTCCGAATTTGATCGCATGGAAGGATGGTCACGGCGATGTCCGGCGGCTCCAGTCGATCATGAATCACGTTGGCGATCGCTTGCACTGGATTGGCGGCGCAGGCGACGACCTCGTTGCAGCCTACTACAGCGCTGGAATTCGAACTTTTACGTCGAGCATTGCGACTGTCGCGCCACGCCTCGCTTTGAAGTTGCACGAATTGGCCGAGAATGGTGAGCTCGAAGTGTTGACGGAGTTGCTCGACCGGTGCGTGATACCGCTCTATGCAATTCGCGCGCGGCGCAGGGGATATGAAGTGTCGACGATGAAGGCGATGATGGACATGGTTGGATTGAATGGTGGACCAGTGCGACCGCCACTCGTCGGAGTAGGGCCGGAAGAAGAACGCGAACTAAGCGGGATTGTTTCGGAGTGGGAGAAGTTTTTGTGATCACGTCGAAAGTCAGGTGGGGACTTATCGGTTGCGGCGACATTTCCCGAAAGCGCGTCGCTCCTGCTTTGCGCGATTCTCCGCTGTGCGAGCTAGTGGCGGTCAGTAGGGCGCGAGCGGAACTGGCGGAATCGTTCGCGCGTGAGTTTGGCGCGCGGCGATGGTGTTCGGAGTGGCAGGACTTTTTGATGGATTACGAGATCGACGCGATTTATGTCGCTACTCCCGTGCATTTGCACGCGGAACAAACCATTGCCGCCGCTGAACGAGGCAAACACGTCTTGTGCGAAAAGCCGATGGCCATCAACGTTGCCGATTGCGATCGGATGATAGCGGCGTGTCGCGCTAACGACGTGAAGCTCGGTGTCGCTTACTACCGGCATTTTTATCCCGCGGTGCGGCGTGTGAAAGAGTTGGTTGATTCAGGCGAGCTTGGCGTGCCGGTTGTGGTTCAGATCAATGCGTTCGAATGGTTCGATCCATCACCATCTGACCCGCGTGCGTGGTTAATAAAGCGTGGGGTTTCCGGTGGTGGACCGATGTTTGACTTTGGCTGTCACCGCATCGAGGTGCTGCTCGACATCTTCGGGGACGTTCGGGACGTTAAAGCAACTCTCAGTAATACGTTCTTCGATCGCGAAGTTGAAGACACTGCCACCGCCGTATTTCAATTCGAACGCGGAACGTGTGGCAGCTTAACTGTGACGCATGCCGCCCGCGAACCACAGGACACATTCAATCTCTTCTGCTCGCATGGCTCGATCCACATTCCTGTCCTTAACGAAGGAACAATGCGAATCGTAACTCCCGACGGCGAGCGCATCGAAACCCACCCTAACGCGAAGAACATTCATCAACCGTTGATTGACGACTTCGCCACTGCCGTCCTGGAAAATCGCGACCCCGTCGTTACTGGCGAGATCGCCCGAGCCGTCGCACTAGTGGAAGAAAACATCTATCTTCGATGTTAATAATCGGTCGCGGTTAATCGTTGTAGTTTGTGAGACGCTTTCAGGGACCATTCCGCGTGCAAC
>DATEIS010000610.1:0-3886 GCA_035278765.1 Pyrinomonadaceae bacterium
GCATGAATAACCGGGGAATATTGCAGTTATAGGAATTACCCGACGCTACCGCGTTACGGTACTGACGTCGTCCAAGCAGCAGTCCTTGGTCTTACGATTATGAAGCTGGCTTTTTCAACACTTGGTTGTCCCGACTGGGAGCTTCCCAGAATCATCGCGGCCGCGCGCGAATGGGGTTACGACGCAGTTGAGTTGCGCGCGTTGGGTGGCAGTTTGGATTTACTCAGCCGCCAGGAGTTTTCGACGCAGCAGATTGCGAGAACACGTTTCGAACTCGAAAGCTACGGTATTGCAATTTGTTGCGTCGACACTTCGTGCACGTTTCATTCACCGGATCCGAGTGAACGCGCAGCTCAGGTGCAGATTGCATTGGCCCATGCTGAACTTGCGGCGCAACTCGGTGCTCCAATCATTCGCGTGTTCCCGGATCGCATTCAACCCGGCGCGCAGCGTGATGAGACGCGCGATTGGATAGTTTCATGCCTGAAGGAGATCGCGGAACGCATGTCACCCGATGTCGATGTTGCACTTGAGACACATGGTGACTTCGCTCGCGCTGACGCGGCAGTGGAAATCGCGAGGCTCGCGAATCATCCGAAAGTTAAACTGATATGGGATGTCGCAAATTCAGTTGCCGCCGGCGACATCATTCAAAACGCGGCTGAAATAGTTCAACCATATCTGGCTCATATTCACCTTCGAGACGCGAAACCCGTCGACGGTGCAGAACACTGGCTACCAGTGTTAGCCGGTCGTGGCCGCGTTTCGTTCTCTGAAGCATTGGCGGCCATTAGAGAATTGAATTACGACGGCTATATCAGTTTCGAATGGGAGAAATATTGGCATCCCGAAATCGAAGACCCGGACATTGCCCTCCCGGACTTCAGTAACGTAATCCGCAATCTGCTTGAGGATCGAAGTGACGCGACCGAATGTTCTGGTGTTGGCAAGTAACGTCTTGTTCCAGCACTTCTTTACCGAAAGATCTCTGCAAAAGCTCAATGAGGTGACGAGCTGGAGGAGAACTACGTTAAGCGAGGATTCGGAAGAGTTGCGAAGTGAGATTGCGAACGCCGATGTGCTTATGACGACGTGGCATTCTCCATTTCTGACCGCGGAGATGTTGGGCCAAAAACCACGGGTGAAGTTGATTGCGCATTGCGGTGGGGAAGTTAAGTCGCGTGTGGCGGAGGAGATTTTCGAATTCGTGACGATTACAAACGCTGCGGATCCGATGGCTCGAGGCGTGGCTGAGATGGCGCTCGCTTTGGCGTTGACACTTGTGCGGCGAATTCCTGACTACGCAACGGAGATGCGCAACGGAGTGATCAGGACAAACGCAGAGGTTAGCGAAGGTGAGACGTTCTTTGGCCGCCGAGTTGGGATAGTTGGACTTGGTCGAATCGGGCGTGCATTTGCAAGGCTCTTGCCGCCGCTCGGGGTCGATGTGCTGGTGAGCGATCCGTATGCAAGCCGGGAGTCGATTGCGTCGTATGGCGCGACGTTTGTCGAGCTTGATGAATTGGTTAGTTCGTGTTCGGTGGTTGTTTTATGCGCGGCTCTAACGCCGGAGAGTAGGGGCATGTTCGACAAGCGTCGGTTGTCGCTGCTGATGAATGGAGCTTGCTTGATCAACGTTGCGCGAGGTGGGTTGATCGATATGGATGCGTTGCTCGAGGAGTTACGCGACGGTCGCATAACTGCCGCACTCGACGTGACAGATCCTTTGGAGCCGTTGCCCGTCGATCACGAGCTTCGCCGATTGCCGAACGTGATTCTTACTCCACACATTGCGGCCGGCGGTATTGAGATGCGCCGTGAGATGGGAGCAGTCGCGGTCGAAGAAGTGGTGCGATTTGCAAAAGGCGAACCACCATTGAATCGCGTAACGACCGAGATGCTCTCGACCATGACATGACGTTTTGGGCGTAGTTGTAGGGGCGGCCCTCCGTGGCCGCCCGTGGCTTGTGCTAGAGCGATTCAGGAAGCGACGGCCTCAGATTGGCGAACCCGATTCAAAACCACGGGCGGCCACGGAGGGCCGCCCCTACAGTAGTTTTCATCGTGCTTAGAGCAGTGTTACATCGTGTGCGGGTGCCGTTTATTGAGCCGTTTCGGATCAGTAATGGTGTCGTTGCAGAGAAGGAAGCGATCCTGGTTGAACTTACGACGATGCAGGATGTCGTTGGGTGGGGCGAGGCGTCGCCGATGTCCGGGTCGTTTTACTCGACAGACACGCCAGACAGTTCGTGGGCGGTGCTTAAAGACATCGTTCCCAGATTGTTATCTCAAGAAAATCTCGATCCGACGCGTTTCTATGAAGTCTTGCGTGAAGAACAGGCAGATCCATTTTCGAAAGCAGGAATCGAAGGCGCCTTGTGGGATGCATATGCAAAAACGAAGCGAAAGCCTTTGTATGAACTATTCGGCATTGAGCGACGCGCTGTGCCCTCAGGCGTCGCGATTGGCATCTTCGAAACCATCGATGAATTGATCGAGCGCGTCAGTCACTACGTCAAAGAAGGCTATCAACGCGTGAAGATCAAGATTCAACCGGGTTGGGATGTCGAACCGGTGGCGGCAATAAGAGCGCGATTTCCAGAAGTTCCATTGATGGTCGATGCAAATGCTGCGTACCACCTCGACGATTTAGAGATCTTTCGTGAGTTGGACCGGTTTCAGTTGATGATGATTGAGCAACCGCTCGCGGCAGGCGCCGTCGCCGAAGCAGGCGAACTGCAGTCGCATTTGAAAACCCCCTTGTGTGCCGACGAATCTGCCGAATCACTGGCTGCAGTGGACCAGCTAATCGCAAACAAGGCGGCAGGGATCATTAATATTAAGGTGCAGCGTGTTGGTGGTCTAAGTGAAGCATTACTGATGTTAAAGACTGCACGTGCCGCAGGTCTTCAATGCTGGGTCGGAACAATGCCGGAGCTCGGAATCGCCTCGTCGCAAGCTCTCCATCTGGCAATGCACTCAGAATTTTCATTTCCAACCGACATTGAAGCTTCGTCACGTTGGTATGTTGACGACGTCATCGAGCCTACGATCACGATCAATAAGAGAGGATTTATCGAAGTGCTGCAAGGAGTTGGAACCGGGTTCACTGTATCAGCCGAAAAAGTTGAGCGATACACGACCGCCGTTGAAAGGTTTAGCTTATGAAACGTCTACTTATTCATCTATCGCTAACCCTCATCATCGCAAGCCAGGCGGCCGCTCAGTCTTCTAAAGACACTCCACGCGTTTGGGAAGGACCACTCGTCATCCCGACTTACGAACTCAATCCACCCAACCCATATCCGGCCTTGCTCGATTCGCAGCGACGTAAATGGAGACCGGTTTACCCCTACCCGTTTCTTGATTCGCTCGGCACGGAAAAGAAAGACAAGACGTGGAAGGCCGTTTATCTCGAGAACGAATACCTGAAGGTGACCGTGCTCCCGGAACTCGGCGGCCACGTTTACAGCATCTTCGATAAGACCATCAACCGCGACATACTCTACTCAAATCCGGTGATGAAATACGCGATGGTTGCGATACGAGGCGCGTGGGTCTCGGGAGGCATCGAGTGGAACTTTCCCGATGGCCATACCCTCACCACCGTCTCTCCTATTGATTATGTGATTCGCAATGAGTCTGACGGCAGCGCGTCCGTCGCCGTGGGTGATACCGAACGCGTGCAGGGAATGCAGTGGCAAGTGATTCTTCGGTTGCGACCTGGGACGCGAGTGCTCGAATCAGAAGTCACGCTGAATAATCGGCGTAACGTGCCGGGCCGTTACTGGTACTGGTCCACTGCCGGTGCACCTGCCGCGCCTGATTTACGTTTCAACTATCCAATGCGTGAAACGTACCCGCACACCTTCTGGCCCGTGTTCAA
>DATEIS010000611.1:0-4321 GCA_035278765.1 Pyrinomonadaceae bacterium
GGATTCCAATATTGCCAATCCTGAATTATGCCGTCGATTGGAATGTGCTCACTTCGATATCGGCTCACCACGTCCAGCAACTCCTGCTGCGTTTCGTAGCGGTTCTTGCACTGCCAGAATCCCCACGCCCAACGGCCAAACATAGGCGCCGCTCCGGTCAGGTGGCGGTAGGCCGCTATCACCTTGTCGAGCGCTGGTCCATACATGAAATAATAGTCAATCGAATCGCTTGCCTCGGAGTTCCACGTAAGTGGCAGTTGGGTTGCAGACGGTACGCGCCAAGCCAACCGCGCCTCGGCGCCACCAGCTCCCTGGTAATATTCCATCCGAATGCGATGACGGCTGTGCGCTGCGAATTTTAGTTTTGCTACCGAAGTCTCCGGTGGATGTATGCTCCAGTTATCAGCCACAAGCGTATCATCGATCCAAAGGCGCACACCGTCATCGGCAGTAGCGAGCAGCATGTACTCTCCCCCCTGCTCAGCCTGCACGAAACCGGACCAGCGCACACTGTAGTGATCGTGCGACAGCTTTGCCGGAGGAGCAGCGGACCAGTTGAAATCTATCTGTGGATCGATGCGTTTCTGCCCGAGTTCATCAAAGTTTTCGCCGCGGAAATAGCTGGCACTCAAGCCGCCGGACTGACCGTCATCGCTGAACAACTGCCGAGACGGAATCGTCTCTGCCTCGTTCGCTCCCACATTCACAATTGTGACTGCGGGATTATCCCAGAGCACGCCATAACCGCGACTGGAAACCAGCATCGGAACAGCCACTTCACGATTCTCCTGCAGCAATCTCACACTCGATCCACGATAATTCATCAAGCCCTGCTGATGTTGGCCCAGCCCGTAGATCGCCTCATCCGCCGGCAAAAGGAATGCTTGCTGGCTGCGCAGAGTGTCCAGATTATTAACTCGATTCGGGGAGAGCAGTTTGCCGCCATCCGGCGATTCAGCCAGGATCGGCTTTCCATTCTTGTCGAAAAATGAAATCGCGCCACTCGCACGGTTCACCCGCGCCTCAAGTTCCGCAGTTGTGAGACGCACCTCAGTTGAGGTTTCGACCATACGCCACGCAGCCCGAGTTGGTTTACGGATCACGGCCAAGCTCTTACTTGCCGGCATCGTATCTCCAGGCGCGTACCATACTCGAATCATGTCGGAAGAAAACACTTGCAGCTTCAAGACGCCTGGATTCATTTTCAGAGTAATCCCATCGGCGTCCTTGCGTACAGAAACTACAGGGATTCTCAGGCCATTATCGGCCGAAACGGCGAGAGCTGACACAGCAAGAAGGACAATGCCTGCAAAGAGAGCGACGAAATGAGTAGTTCGATTCTGTGTTGGTTTTCTCATGATTACGGAATGAAAAGAATGCTCACCTCTGACTTAAAAGGTGCAGGCATCAGATCACGAAAGCCAGAGCAATTAATGAAGCAGGCCGTTGTCGAACGCAACGGGAACTCTCTCATCGCTCGAATCACAATACGCTTTGCGATTAAGACTTCTCACCGTGCAATCTTCAACACCCATGCAGGCTGCGCGCGAAGGTTCTCGGAAAGATCGGGCAAATCGATCTCCAGTCCGCCCTTGGAACTTCTGAATTTCAATGGTGCAGATGAACCGAGCAGGGTCACCGCTTTTGCTTGCTTCAAGTCTTTCAAGACTAAGGTGCGTCTGGACCAGTGCGGCAGAATCGCATAGACATTGCTGCCCTTTGCGGTGAAGAATGTCTCAATAGCGGCCTTTCCACCCGATGACACTTCAATCAATTTCGTTACGTCATAGGCAGACGAGAATTCTTTGTTGTATTCGACTTTCGGAATTTCGCCCGCAGTCCATTGCCGCGTGTTTCTCCACGGCTTCGTGCCGTAGATTGCCTCGCCGTTTACCTTGAGCCAGTCGCCGATCTCTTTCAATCGCTGCTCCATAATCAATGGGATCGTGCCGTCTGCTTTTGGTCCAATGTCGAGCAGGAGATTGCCGCCACGGCTCACTGTGTCCACCAGAATGAAAATCAGATCGCGGCCAGTGTGGTAGACATTGAGATTTTCAGCGCGGTTGTAGCCGTAGCTCACGCCCATGCCGCGATTTTCTTCCCAAGGGTGATCGATGCCGCTCATGCCGGCGGTATATTCCGTGGTCCAATAGCCGCCGTGCTTGTGGCGAGTGTCGCTGCCCCACCGATCATTGACGACCACTTCGTCTTTGACGGGCGAATCGTTGAATAACCATGCGAGCAGTTCCGGCGCGTGCCAGTCTGCTGAAGACATTTCCCACTCGCCGTCGCTGAAGATGATCGCAGGCTTGTATCGCGTGACCAGGTCTTTGAATTGCGGGAACACATGTTCGTGCACATAGCGCGGCTTGTCAGAGAGCCAAAGCGGGTTGTACCACTCGTAAAGCGAATAGTAGTAGCCCATGCGCAAGCCTTTGCGGCGAACAGCTTCTGACAGATCGCCAAGCAGGTCGCGCTTTGGCCCAATTTCAACACTATTCCATGGACGTCCCCAAGTCCTCGAAGCGTCTTTGCTGGGCCAGAGAGTGAAGCCTTCATGATGCTTGGAAGTTAGCACAACATACTTCGCGCCAGAGTTGGCAAACACCTCTGCCCAATGATCCGGATCGAATAATTCTGCTTTGAATTGCGGGGCGAAATCCTGGTAAGGAATATCTGATCCGTAAACACGTTGGTGGAATGCCCACGTGCCTTTCTCAAGTTCGCCGGCCTTCGGGTTATCTCTGCCGTTTGTCATTGCATGCCAATACCACTCGGCATACGCCAGCTTCCCGGGAATCACCGGTGCGTACGCCGGCACGGAATACGTACCCCAATGGATAAAGATGCCGAAGCGGGCTTCGCTAAACCAGGCGGGTGTGCGCCGCCGGTCTACCGACTCCCAGGTAGGCTCATACATCTGGGCAAACGCCGAAGATGCAATTGAAGGAAAAGGCGCCGCACAAGTTGGGGCGATAACGGTAAAGAGCAGAACTAAGCTGCCGATGATCAACGGTCTGATGAGCGTTTGCATAACAGTGAATGACTAATCCTGAAAATCAACGGCATTTGAAGTTGTTCGCGTCCTCCGTATTTCCCTGGCCCTTATAATGCGCGTGCTGGGGATAGGGACAGAGTGGACGGCTACGACCCGGAAATGCTCTGCCAGTCGCGACCACTGACTTGGGCGCGATCCCCTTCTCAACCCAGTTGACGATCGCGCTAAGCAAGTCTTCGGGAGGACCAAAACCTGCTTTCGGTCCAACACGCGATCCTCGACTCTATAGAGCAATCGTCCAGTGATATTGACCAAATATCGGCAGGTCAGACAGATGTTCAAAACGGGAATTGTGTACGACTAAGCTCATGGACGCAAGCGATCGCTCGCTGCAAATAGAGTTATCCGTTGATGTATTAAGAGAGCTTAACCACTCCGTACCCGACGAGAATTTTTCTGCCGTCTCTGCCCAACTTGAGGTGCAGAAATCGAAACCAAACCGTTTCCGGCGATTTGCCCGTGAGAAACGGGTCTCATTTCCGGAATCGGCACATTTATATCAAATCGGAACTGCGCGATATCAAGCTCGCCGACAAAGAGATCGCAAAGATCGCAAATGCAAGAGACGTCGGTCCAGGTGACCGACGGTAAGAAGCGAAGGAAAAGATCGCCGTCCTGATTAATGAACTGGTCAACATTGTCGAAGGAAAGGTTGCTGAATTCAACATTACTGACGCGATCCCGGCATTAATCACGAATGTCGATTGGCGGTGGCGGACTTCTGAGATCGCTGAGTAGAATGCTGTCGGATGAAGTTGTAGCTTATGCGTTGCCGTAAGAATTTCGTGGCCACAGATGATCTTGAGGGCGATGTCGCTCCTACTAACCTTCCGGCTCATTTTCAAAGACTTAACTGGTAATCCGAACAGTACACGCTAAACAACTTACGACGATGAAGCCCACAAAGTTAATTCTGGCCCTTATAGTGATCTCAGCGGCCCAGCCTATCGCGATTAAATCGAACCGGCCGATTTCGATTGCAAAGAGCAAACAAGCTGACATCGTCCAAACAATAAGACTCAACGGCAACGCCGGAGGCAAGCGCTTCGACGGCATCGGCATTGTCAATGGCGGTGGTGCCACTTCAGTGTTGCTGAAAGATTATCCCGAGCCTCAACGCAGCCAGATCCTGGATCTGGTCTTTAAACCAAAATTCGGAGCTTCTGTCAGCGCCCTTTTTATCGAGATTCCTGGTGACGGTAACTCCACCCAAGGTTCGATGCCAAGTCACATGCGAACACGCGATGACCTCAACTACTATCG